>NZ_FNNS01000045.1 GCF_900106795.1 Aequorivita viscosa
AAATATATACAGCCAGGAAAACCAACTCAAAATGCTTTTATAGAACGTTTCAACGGCTCATATAGGCGTGGGGTGCTAAACAAATATATTTTTGAAGACCTACACCAAGTGCGTGAACAAACTCAAATTTGGATGGATGATTATAACCATAAAAGACCACACGATAGCTTAGGGAAAATACCACCAGTAAAATATGCTGAAAACAAACGTGTCGCTGCCGCTAGGCTCATTTTAAAATAAAATGGCTTTAAAGAAACAATATGAAGAGAAAGCCATTCTATTTTAAAACGTAAAAAATTATATATTTGGAAAAACTAACAGTTCTAAATAGGGGAAGCTTACATTTCGAGTCGCACATTTTCAATACATTCTTTTAAAGAATCATTTTTTGGTAATTTATTTTTATCATTCCCTGCTTCATAGATTGTTCGTAATTGCGAAGACATTTCAAAAATTAAATCTTGAAATCTGTTTACGTATTGAGGATGCTCATTAAAAAGTGCATCCATACGCTCATAATTTACAGGATTAGCAATAGCCGACTCATGTATTTCGATGAGTTGGGCAAAAATCAGTAATCGTTTATCTTGATAATTAGACCGTCCTGATGATTTTCTAGAAAGAATTAAAATTTCCCGAAGCGTTTCGTGATTTTTTGTTAGATCCCGCTGTAGTTTCAACAATTTAGATTGCAGGTTTTCACGATTTTCTTTTGGATCGACTAGTTTGCCACGAGTTTCTAAAAATTCGGCAGTTAGTACGTACGTTTCAGATAAAAACTCTTCAGTCTCCGCCTTTGGATTAACGCGATACCAAATTTTTGATAGAAGTAAATACCAAAGTCCGCCTAAACCCATTAACAAAGCGTATTCATAAATTTCTAACCCTTCAGAATCGCGTGCAAAGCTTAATGCCAATGCCATAAGACCGGAAAAACTTATTAGCGAAGCTCTAAACCCATAAACAGAAATAAAAGAAACAGCGAATGTGAGCAATCCTAAAGCTGGTAATAAAGCCCACAGGTCTAAATTGATATAGCCTTTAATAAAGCTGACAATCATTACTAAACCAGCCGATATAAGTATCCCTATCTTTTTATGTTGAAAGCTTCCTATTACATCACTCGGCGAACTTCAAAAAGCTCCAAAACTTATAGCCATTCCAATTTCAGAATACCCCAAATGGGTAGCAATTACCGCGGGTAGGGTAACGGCAATACCAACCCTAATTGCTTTTGAAAAACTGATGCTTTTCAAAAACTGTAGGAACTCTTTAAAATTATCGGAAACTAGTCGTAAGGTGAAGTTCAATGCAGAATATTTTCAAAGGCTAATATAAGGTTTATTAGAAAATCTATTTTAAATCACTACCGGAAATAAGGCATTTAATTTTAATTCAAATTAGTGTTTTGAACTTCTTTGTGTCAATAATATTTTTAATTTATTCTTTGTGATTTTAATTTTTAAAATATTAATCGTAATATTGCGATGAATAAAAAGAAACAATATGGGATTAGCAAAAACAGAAAAATTTACAGACCAACAAAATGAAATTGCTCGTTTTGCAAAGGTTTTTGGACACCCTGCAAGAGTGTCGATTTTACAGCATTTATTTAAAATTGATGCCTGTGTTTGTGGCGATTTGGTCGACGAAATTGGATTGGCACAGCCTACTGTTTCCCAGCATTTAAAAGAGTTGAAACAGTTGGGTTTGATAAAGGGAAATGTAGAAGGAACTAAGGTTTGCTATTGTATTCACAAAGAGAATTGGGTAGCAATGAAGAAAGTGCTGATAGCGTTTCTTGATCAAGATTTGCCAATTAACCCAGATTGTTGCTAACGATTAAACAAACTTTAAGCGAATGACACACGCAAAACCCAATATGTTTTCTGAAATAGAATCGACTATAAACGAGTTAAATCTGAAGTCGATTACTGAAGATCGAAAAGTTATTTTAAAGCCTTTAATTGATTTTATTCAACTAAAAGTATCAAAAAAACAGGAAGTTCGTTTACATTTCATTTGCACCCATAACTCACGAAGAAGTCATTTATCACAGGTTTGGGCGCAAACTATGGCCGCTTTTTTTAATATTCAAAATGTGGTTTGCTATTCGGGCGGTACAGAATCTACCGCTTTGTTTCCGATGATTGCCAAAACTTTGATGAATTCAGGTTTTCAAGTAACGACGATTTCAGAAACCAACAACCCAATTTACAGTATTAAATATGCCGAAAACGCCCATCCTATTATTGGGTTTTCTAAGAAGGTAGATAACAATTTCAATCCAAAATCAGAGTTTGCGGCAATAATGACTTGTTCTCAGGCCGATGGAGATTGCCCGTTTATAGTTGGGGCTGAAAAACGGATTCCAATAACCTACGACGATCCAAAAGTATTTGATAATACACCGCAACAGGCTTTACAATACGAGGAAAGAAGCCTACAAATAGCAACAGAATTATTTTACGTTTTCTCTCAAATAAACTGATATTAAATGGCATCAAAGAAGTTAAGTTTCCTTAATAGAAACCTTACGTTATGGATTTTTGTAGCAATGGCGATAGGAGTAGGACTTGGGTATTTTATACCTACGTTTCCAGATATTATAAACTCATTTAACAGCGGAACAACCAATATTCCAATTGCAATTGGCTTGATTTTAATGATGTATCCACCTTTGGCAAAAGTTAATTATGCTCTTCTTCCAAAGGTATTCAGAAATACAAAAATCCTATCTATATCACTTATTATAAATTGGGTTATTGGTCCAGTTTTAATGTTCATTTTAGCCATTATATTTTTGCGCGATTATCCCGAATATATGGTCGGTTTAATTTTAATTGGTTTAGCGCGTTGCATTGCAATGGTACTTGTGTGGAACGACCTTGCAGACGGGAGTAGTGAGTATGGAGCTGGCTTAGTTGCTTTAAATAGTATTTTTCAGGTGTTTGCATATAGTTTTTATGCGTGGCTATTTATTACAGTGCTTCCACCATTTTTTGGCTTTGAAGGTGCTATCGTAGATATTTCAATTATTACCATTGCAGAAAGTGTCGCCATATATTTAGGCCTTCCTTTTGTTATGGGAATATTGAGCAGGCTTATTTTGGTGAAGTTAAAAGGAGAGGAGTGGTACACCAATAAATTTATTCCAGCAATTTCTCCTTTGACTTTAATTGCATTATTATTCACGATTATTGTAATGTTTTCATTGAAAGGAGAATTAATTGTCAAAATTCCGATGGACGTTTTAATTATTGCTGTTCCGTTACTTATCTATTTTTTATTGATGTTTATTATCGGCTTTTTCTTTACTAAAGCAATGGGAGCTGAATACGACAAGACAGCAGCGGTAGCTTTTACTGCAGCAGGGAATAACTTCGAATTAGCGATTGCCGTAGCTATTGCAGTTTTCGGACTGAATTCTGGGCAGGCATTTACCGGAGTAATAGGTCCGTTGGTTGAAGTTCCGGCCTTGATTTTATTAGTACGAGTTTCCTTTTGGTTAAAAAATAAATACTACGGAAAAGCTAATCTTTAATTTCGACTCAAAATTCTATTAGTTGTAATTTCTTAGAATTCAGAAATGTAATTAGCGTTCGTAACTGCTTTATTTTTAAGTGTTGGGAAGCTAAAATGATAATCAAGTTCTAAATATCTTTCAATTTCTTCCGAACTTCAACTTCATCTTCACCTTCCTATATAAAAACTTAGGTAGTTAACCTTATAGTAACACAAAGGTAATCTCAAGTTAACTTTCTCCTTAGAGAATGGACGTTTCTTTGAACCAACAAATGAAACGACATAATGAGAACCTTTTTAAAACTATTTTTCTTTCTTTTTACCACAGTTTGTACAGCCCAAGAAAGTGGAGCTATTGTAGGAAAATTAATTGATAAAGAATACAACAACGAACCTTTGCCCTTTGCGAATGTTTTTATAAAAGAAACCACAAAAGGCGTTACTTCAGATATCGACGGAATGTACGCCTTAGCAAACATTTCTCCAGGAACGTATACAATTGTGTACAGTTATGTAGGATATAACACGGTTGAAATTCCTAACGTTAAAATTGTTCCAGGAAAAGTTACAAATATTGATGTGCCTATGGGGCCAAGTGCTGCTACTCTTGACGAAGTAGTTATTCAAGCCACGACCCGCAGAGCGACCGAAGTAGCATTATTATTAGAGCAAAAAAAGGCAATCGCTATTAAAGAAAGTATTGGCGCTGAGCAGTTGTCAAAACTTGGTATTTCTGATGCGGCCGGAGCAACTTCTAAGATATCAGGTATTTCAAAAACAGAGGGTAGTGGCGCCATATTTGTTCGTGGTTTAGGCGATCGGTATTTATACACTACTTTAAATGGTCTTTCTATTCCTTCAGATAATATTGAAAGGAAAAATATAAATCTGAATCTCTTTTCTACACGGTTGATTGAAAGCATTAACGTGAGTAAAACAACTTCACCAAATATCTCTGCAGATCAGGCTTCGGGAAATATAGATATAAATACTAAGGAGCTATCCGGCAGAAATCTACTTGCCGCTAGTTTAGGAACCTCTATTAACACCAATGTAATGAGCAGTGGGGTGTTTAATAACTTTAAAGTATCGCCAAATTATCAAGATGTTTCTTTCGGGTTTTACAGTCAAAGCATACCTACTAGTCAGGCTATTACTGGTCAAAGTTGGAATCCAGAAGTTGTGAATTTACCAATTAATAAATCTTATTCCATAAGCGCAGGAACAAGAATTGGCGATAAACTTAGTCTGCTTATTACGGCTGGTCAGTCGGAAGACTTTGAATATAAAGAAGGTGCTTTTAAACAATACCGTTCAAATTATTTAGACGATGTAATTCCAGATGCTACTACGTGGAGTAAGGAGGTCGCGACTTCGGGACTCTTTCATACTAGGTTTAGAGCTAATGACAACAATGACTTAAAATTCAACACATTATTAATTAATAAAATTGAAGACGAAGTGTTTGAAGGCGGCCGTTCTGGTAAAGCAGTAATTTATGAAGAAACTGATCCACAGGAAGGATTTTCACAATTTATTCGCGACCAAAACCTTAAAAAAACATTGCTTTCCGTTACCCAAATAAGTGGTGAACACAAAATTGGAGAAAAGAACGAAATTGATTGGGCTGCGGGATATAACTTCTTAAGTGCTGATGAGCCAAACCGTATCCGCAATGAATTTAATTTTAGTGATGAAATCGTTCAACTGGGAAGAACAGGTGGTTTTCAACAACGAAAAAGTACTCAAAAAATTGAAGATACTGAGTATAATGCCCGAATAAACGATTTAATTAAAATTATTGATAAGGAAGAAAGTCTTTTTCACATAAACATTGGAGGGAATTACAGAAACAAAACTCGTGATTTTAAATCTCAGTTTTTTGGCGCGGAAGAAACAGTAACCAACGCCATAAACCCACATTCCATCGATGAGATTTCAGAAATTTTTACTCAGCAAAACTTCGATTATGGACTTTTAAAGAGAAACACGCTCGCACCAGATTTTTATAATGGCGAGTTGCGGTCTATGGCTGGATATACCAATATTACCGGAGTGCGAGGAAACATCACCCTTCAAGCAGGTTTACGATTTCAAAAAGATAATATTGATGTCAACTGGGATGTAAACAACTACGCAGGACGAAAGGGGAGTGCCAACAAAGAATACAGCAGGGTTTTCCCTTCTTTCAACATTAAATATGCCCTAAACGAAAAACACAGTTTCCGTTTCGCGAACAGTTATACGACCACACTTCCAGAATTTAAGGAAATCGCTCCCTTTGAATACGTTTCGCCTGTAGGTCAGGTTACGCGCGGTAATCCAAACATCGATGCTTCATTAAACCGAAACTTCGATCTTAAATGGGAATTCTTCCCCTCAAACGACCAACTGCTATCAGTTACAGGATTTTACAAACATATTAAAGATCCAATCAATAAAGTGCAGGATAGAGGTTCGGCAGGTGTGTTTTCATACTTCAACGCAGGTAATAAAGCTGAAGTGTACGGTTTGGAGGTTGAAGGACGCGTAAATCTTATTTCGGGTGACGAACGGCCTAATCTGAAACTAAATGTAAATGCTTCAAGAATGTGGCACAAACAAGATTTAAAGGAAGTTTATAACGAGGAAGGGAACTTTGTTCGAACTTTTAGGTACAAAGGCTTAACTGAAACCGGCTTAGAAGGGGCATCAGACTGGATTGTAAACGGTGCTTTAAATTTTAATACCAAAACTGAAAATCCTTTTGAAGCAACCATTTCTGGGAATTATGCTTCAGAAAAAATATATGCCTTAGGATCACCAGAATTTCAAACTTCAGGAGATGTAAACTACAACGACGCAATTATAGAAGAAGGGTTTGTTTCCCTGGATTTGATACTAAGCAAAACATTAAACGAACATTTGAAAATAGGTATTTCAGGCAAAAACATTCTAAACCCTGAAATAAAAAGAACACAATTAATTAAACCGAGTACTACAAATATAGAAACTGAAGAAACGGTTTTATCGTACACACGTGGAGCGCGGTTTGGTTTAAACCTTAACTATACTTTTTAACAAAAATGTCTAATTTAAATTAAGAATGAAAATGAAAAACTTTAAAAAATTTGCCTTATCACTCGCCGCAGTAGCTGGGTTATTCCTAACGGGATGCAGTAGCGATGATGATTTTACACCGGAAGAGCAACAAGTTGAAAACAGTGAACTCACAGGTTCATTAGAGTCTAATAGAATTTTGGATGCTTCTGTTCAATATACGATTACTGGTCCTTACCTTGTAAAGTCAGGCGCTAAATTAACCATTCCAGCGGGTACAGAAATTGTATCGCAAGTGGGAACAGATAGATACATTGCTGTTGAGCAAGGCGGGAAAATTGAAGTTCAAGGAACTGCTTCAAATCCAGTGGTTATGCGTTCAGAAAACAATACAGCGGGAGACTGGGGCGGTTTGTTGCTTTGCGGAAATGCAACCACTACTGAAGGAGTGAATGCAATTGCTGAAGTAGGAGGGCTTATTTATGGAGGTACAGACGATGCTGACAATTCAGGAAGTATTGAATATTTAATCATCCGTGGCGCAGGAGCTCAGATCAATTCAGAATCACAGTATAATGGACTTACGCTGTATGCAGTAGGCTCAGGGACTCACATCGATAACGTCGCAGTCCTTGATGGCGCTGATGACGGAATTGAGTTTTTTGGAGGCACTGTTTCAGCATCAAATCTATATTTCGAAAATAACGAAGATGATTCAGTAGACTGGACAGAAGGCTGGAATGGTACAATTACCAATACTTATGTGAGCCATACAAAGCCTTTTTCAACTGCAATTGAAGCCGATGGCGACAACAACAATCCGAAGGTAATAAACTTCACAGCTGTTTCAACAGTAGGAGGTACTGCGCTTCAGTTTAAAAAACAATCAGGTGCTACTATTACAGGACTTTCTCTTTTAGGATATTCAACTAGAATAGATATGAAGGACAATGGCCCTTTATCAAACATAATTATTGACGGTCAAACAGCTGACCCATCAAACGGCTACAATGCACCTGCTTCTGTTGATTTGTCTAGGTTCTCTTGGGCTACAGACAATACTTTAGATACTTCTGTGTTGCCAAGCGCAATTACGGGTACAACAGAGTTAAATCCAAGTCTTGTTTACCTGCTTCAAGGAACGACTCTTGTTAAGGCTGGCGGAAAACTGATTATTCCAGCAGGAACTACTATTATTTCTGAAACAGGAACCGATAAATATATCGCTGTTGAGCAAGGTGGTAAAATTGAAATTAATGGAACGAACGACAATCCAGTAGTTATGAAATCTGCAGGTGGTAATCCTGGAGATTGGGGCGGACTTTTAATTTGTGGAGAAGCAGTAACAACAGAAGGTGTTAACGCCATTGCAGAAGTAGGGGGGCTTGTTTATGGAGGCACCAATAATGCTGACAATTCAGGGAGTATCAACTATTTAGTTATTCGTGGTGCGGGTGCTCAGATTAACTCAGAATCGCAATACAACGGTCTAACGCTTTATGCTGTTGGTTCTGGAACATCAATCTCAAATGTTGCTATAATTGATGGTGCTGATGATGGAATTGAGTTTTTTGGAGGTTCTGTTTCAGCAACAAACCTATATTTTGAAAATAATGAAGATGATTCTGTTGACTGGACAGAAGGTTGGAACGGTACAATAACAAACACATACATTTTAAACAATGTCGCAGGTTTTTCAACTGCTATTGAAGCCGATGGCGATAACGGAAATCCTACTATTACAAATTTAACAGCAGTTAATACAGGAAATCCAGGAAGCGGTACAGCCTTTCAGTTTAAGAAGCAGTCAGGAGGGACTTTTTCGAATATTTCACTCACAGATTACGGTACCAATGTAGATATGAAGGACAATGGGCCTTTAGCAAATATTATAGTTGATGGAGCTCCACTTACTACTACAGATGATGATGTATTTAATGGAACTCCGGTAGATATTTCAGGTTGGATTTGGATTAGCAAATAACCACTAGGTTTCAAAATTCTACCGATTTAATAAGCCTCTTGATTTCAAGGGGCTTTTGTGTTGTTAGTGTCTGACACTATCCCGCTAAGTGTGTAAGTTTAAAATAACAGGGGTTAGACTTTTTAAAGTCTGACCCTTTTTTCATAGATCGTTAGGAACTGATTTAAAATGATGCCCCAGTTCCTGATAGGCATTGTCCATTTTTTGGTTGCTTCGCGTACAGACAAATATACGGATTTCATTACGGCATCGTCTGTTGGGAAAGAAAGTTTGTTCTTGGTGTACTTTCTTATTTTCCCGTTCAGGTTCTCGATAAGGTTTGTGGTATAGATAATCTTCCTGATCTCCAGAGGGAACTCATAGAACACCGTGAGCTCTTCCCAGTTGTCACGCCAGCTTTTGACGGCATAGGAATACTTATCCTTCCATTTTTGG
>NZ_FNNS01000007.1:0-97047 GCF_900106795.1 Aequorivita viscosa
TGGCTATCGCTAATAATGAATCTGAGGACATCGAAAATCTTTATTTCAAAGTTCCCTCAATTTTAGTTACTCCACAACTTTTTGTGTTGAGCCGTGGTTTCGAAATAAATTTTTTAAAAAGAAAAATCACAATTCCCTATTTTGCTAAACTGCGACTCAATTTACTTTGCTCATAGGATAATTCACATCCCAACCTTTATTTGGGTTGTATAAAAAATTTCTACCCCTACTTCAAATCGAGATTTCATTTCTTTCTATAGCACCATCAAACTAAAGCCATTATATATAGAATTCCCAAAACTATTTTTAATTTACTATGCGTGCATAATAAATTTTTTGTATCTTTGGTATTATATTTTTTTTCAACACCCTCAATGCAAGAAAAAATAAAAGAGAAAACCATAGATTACATATTGCGTTCCACTTGGATGAATGTAACAAAAATGTACAATGAAGAAGCAGGAAAGAAAGGAAGTACAATGGCTACTGGATTCGCTCTTATTAGCATTGATCCAGAAATAGGAACGCCATCTACAGCCCTGGGGCCAAAAATGGGAATGGAGGCGACAAGCCTTTCAAGAACTTTGAAATCAATGGAGACAAAAGGTTTAATAGAACGTAAGCCTAATCCAGAAGATGGCCGAGGAGTGCTTATTCACTTAACACCTTTTGGAAAAGAAATGCGCGATTTCTCCAAAAAAGTCGTGTTAGGTTTTGACGAAGCCGTTCAAAAAAACGTTTCTGCAGAAGAATTGCAGATTTTTCGGAAAGTAGCACATACAATCAACGAGTTGATTAATTCTAAGCAAATTTACGACTCAGAATAAAATTCAGAATTCATAATCCGCCTGCTAGCCGGGCAGGTTCAAAAATTAAAAAATATGTCAAAAAGAAGAATTAACAAAGTAGCGGTAATCGGTTCCGGAATTATGGGAAGCGGGATAGCCTGTCATTTCGCTAATATTGGCGTGGAAGTGCTATTGTTAGATATTGTTCCGCGCGAATTAAACGATGCCGAGAAAAAGAAAGGGCTTACCCTTGAAGATAAAGTGGTGAGGAATAGAATTGTAAACACAGATTTACAGAAAGCCATTAAAAGCAACCCTGCCCCACTCTATCATAAAGATTTTGCAAAACGTATTACTACGGGAAACTTAGAAGATGACATCTCTAAAGTAAACACTGCCGATTGGATTATTGAAGTAGTTGTAGAACGTCTTGACATTAAAAAACAAGTTTTTGAAAATCTTGACAAACACAGAAAACCAGGAACCCTAATTACTTCAAACACTTCAGGTATTCCTATTAAGTTTATGAGCGAAGGACGTAGTGAAGATTTCCAAAAGCATTTCTGCGGCACCCACTTCTTTAACCCACCACGTTACTTAAAACTTTTTGAAATCATTCCAGGGCCTAAAACTTCACCTGAAGTATTGGAATTCTTAAATGGTTACGGCGAAAAATTCCTTGGAAAAACAACTGTTGTTGCAAAAGACACCCCTGCTTTTATAGGAAACAGAATTGGAATCTTCGGAATTCAAAGTCTCTTTCACCAAGTAAAGGAAATGGGACTTACCGTTGAAGAAGTTGATAAATTAACAGGCCCAGTAATTGGTCGTCCAAAATCGGCTACATTCAGAACTGTTGACGTTGTTGGTCTTGACACGCTAGTTCACGTTGCAAAAGGTATTCACGAAAATGTTCCTGAAGACGAAGAACACGGAGTTTTCCAAATTCCAGGGTTTATCGACACCATGATGGAAAATAAATGGCTTGGAAGCAAAAGCGGCCAAGGATTCTACAAAAAAGTAAAGAACGATGATGGTAGTAGTGAAATTCTTTCGTTAGACCTCGACACCTTAGAATATAAGAAAAGTAAAAAAGCATCTTTTGCTACTTTAGAAAAAACCAAATCGGTAGGGACTGTAACAGATCGTTTTCCAATTCTTATTGCCGGTGAAGACAACGCAGGCGAATTCTACAGAAAAAACTTCGGTGCAATGTTCGCCTACGTTTCAAAAAGAATTCCTGAAATAACCGACGAGCTATACAAGATCGATGATGCAATGAAAGCTGGATTTGGTTGGGATAATGGTCCTTTCGAAATTTGGGATGCCGTTGGCGTTAAAAAAGGAATTGAATTAATTAAAGATTTAGGAAAAGAACCAGCAGCTTGGGTAAACGAAATGCTTGAAGCTGGGGTAGATTCTTTCTATACCGTAAAAGAAGGGAATACATATTACTACGATATCCCTCAGAAAAAACACCTAAAAGTTCCTGGGCAGGATTCATTTATTATTCTAGACAACATTCGTAAGACCTCAGAAGTTTTCAAAAATAGCGGGGTTGTAGTTGAAGACCTTGGCGATGGTATTTTAAATGTGGAATTCACTAGTAAAATGAACGCTATAGGTGGCGATGTTTTAGCTGGTATTAATAAAGCAATAGATATTGCTGAAAAAGATTTCGACGGTTTAGTAATTGCCAATCAAGGAAAAAACTTCTCAGTTGGAGCTAACATCGGAATGATTTTCATGATGGCCGTTGAGCAAGAATACGACGAATTAAATGCTGCAGTTAAGTATTTCCAAGATACAAGCATGCGTCTTCGATACTCTTCTATTCCAGTAGTAGTTGCCCCTCACGGGATGACGTTAGGTGGTGGATGCGAATTCACACTACACGCAGACAGAGTAGTTGCAGCAGCCGAAAGTTACATTGGTTTGGTTGAATTTGGCGTTGGGGTTATTCCTGGCGGTGGAGGTTCTAAAGAAATGGCACTTAGAGCTAGCGATACTTTCAAAAAAGACGATGTTGAACTTAACCGTCTTCAAGATCATTTCTTGACTATCGGTATGGCGAAGGTATCTACTTCAGCTTACGAAGCATACGATACTGGAATACTTCAGAAAGGAAAAGATATAGTAGTTGTAAACCAAAACAGACAGATTGCTGTAGCTAAAGCGACTGCGCGCTTTATGGCAGATCAAGGCTATACAAAACCAATTCAACGAACAGATATTAAGGTTTTAGGAAAACAAGCTTTAGGAATGTTCTTAGTTGGAACCGACCAAATGCAAGCCGGAAACTACATTAGCGAACACGATAAAAAGATAGCGAACAAACTTGCTTATGTTATGGCAGGTGGCGATTTAAGTGAAGCGAGCTACGTAAGCGAACAATACTTATTAGATCTTGAAAGAGAAGCTTTTTTAAGTTTAACTGGTGAAAGAAAAACCTTAGAAAGACTTCAACATATGATTCAGAAAGGGAAACCTTTGAGAAATTAGAAAAAAGAATAAAGAACAGAGATAAAAGAACAGAGAAGCTACAGATCTAATTTCTTTATTCTCTACTCTCTTCTCTAAAAAAACAAATTATGAAACAAAGAACCGCATATATAGTAAAAGCATACAGAACCGCAGTGGGCAAAGCGCCTCGCGGAGTTTTCCGTTTTAAAAGACCGGATGAACTGGCCGCGGAAACCATTAAATATATAATGAAAGAATTACCGCAACTCGACACAAAACGAATTGATGATGTAATTGTTGGTAACGCAATGCCAGAAGCCGAACAAGGCCTTAACGTAGGTAGATTGATTTCAATAATGGGACTAGACACCGTTGATGTTCCAGGAATGACGGTAAACCGTTATTGTGCCTCTGGTTTAGAAACAATCGCTATTGCAACAGCAAAAATCCAAAGCGGAATGGCAGAATGTATTATCGCAGGTGGTGCCGAAAGCATGAGCTACATCCCGATGGGCGGTTACAAACCAGTACCAGATTATCAAGTTGCCAAAGACGGGAATGAAGATTACTATTGGAATATGGGACTAACTGCAGAAGCTGTTGCAAAAAAATACAACGTTTCCCGCGAAGACCAAGATGAATTCGCTTACATAAGCCAGATCCGTGCTTTAAAGGCGCAAGATGAAGGCCGTTTTGACGAGCAAATTGTTCCTATTGATGTGGAACACACCTATGTTAATGATTCTGGAAAAAAAGTAACAGAAACATACACCGTTAAAAAAGACGAAGGCCCAAGAAAAGGCACTAATGTAGAAGCGTTATCAAAATTGCGTCCCGTATTTGCTAATGGCGGAAGCGTTACTGCAGGAAATTCGTCACAAATGAGCGATGGAGCTGCGTTCGCAGTAATAATGAGCGAAGAAATGGTAAAAGAATTAAATCTTGAGCCAATTGCCAGAATGGTGAGTTATACCGCAGTTGGTGTTGAACCCAGCATTATGGGTATTGGACCATTATATGCAATTCCAAAAGCACTGAAGCAAGCAGGATTAAAGCAAGACCAGTTAGAGCTAATCGAATTAAACGAAGCTTTTGCTTCTCAATCATTAGCTGTTATTCGCGGACTCGATTTAGACAAAGAAATCGTGAATCCAAACGGTGGCGCAATTGCCTTAGGTCACCCATTAGGTTGTACTGGCGCAAAACTTTCGGTTCAACTTTTTGATGAAATGCGCAAGCGTGATTTAAAAAACAAATACGGAATGGTAACTATGTGTGTAGGAACCGGACAAGGAGCTGCTGGGATTTTTGAGTTTTTGAAATAATCTCGTGAAGAAGACTTACGACAAATTTGCTGGTGCAAATTGACTTACGACCTACGACTTAGACTTAAATTGTTAGCATATAAACCAAGTCGTATGTCGTAAGTCAAAACCGAAAGGTTTTAGTCGTAGGTCAAAAAAGCGAAAGCTTTTTTCAGTGCAAAACAAATAAAATAGCAATAAACATATAAACCAAGTCGAACGTCGTAAATCAAAACCGAAAGGTTTTAGTCGTAGGTCAAAAAAGCAAGAGCTTTTACGTCGTAGATCAATTCAATATTAAAATTATGGAAGCAAAAAGTAAAGACCTTCTTCGCGGAGGCCAATTTTTAGTAAAAGAAACAAAAGCCGAAGACGTCTTCACGCCAGAAGATTTTACGGAAGAACAAAAAATGATGCGCGATTCTGTGAAGGAATTTGTAGATCGCGAAATCTGGCCAATGAAAGAACGCTTTGAGCAGCACGATTACGCACTTACCGAAGAGGTTATGCGCAAAGCAGGTGAAATGGGACTTCTTGGAGTTGCCGTTCCTGAAGAATATGGGGGACTAGGAATGGGCTTCGTTACTACCATGTTAGTATGCGACTATATTTCAGGCGCCAGTGGTTCGGTAGCTACAGCATTTGGTGCTCATACAGGAATTGGAACAATGCCAATCACCCTTTATGGTACCGAAGAACAAAAGAAAAAATACGTACCAAAATTAGCAACAGGCGAATGGTTTGGTGCCTATGCTCTTACTGAACCAGGAGCAGGTAGTGATGCTAATAGCGGAAAAACAAAAGCTGTGCTTTCTGAAGATGGAAAAACATATGCTATTAGCGGACAAAAAATGTGGATTTCTAATGCAGGCTTTTGCAATACTTTCATCGTTTTTGCACGAATTGAAGACGACAAAAATATTACTGGGTTTATCGTAGAAAACGACTCATCTAATGGAATCTCTTTTGGTGAAGAAGAAAAGAAATTAGGTATTCACTCCTCCTCTACCCGTCAGGTTTTCTTTAGTGACACTAAAGTTCCTGTAGAAAACATGCTAGGCGAAAGAGGCGAAGGTTTCAAAATAGCGATGAATGCACTGAACGTAGGTCGTATTAAACTTGCTGCTGCAGGTCTTGATGGGCAACGTAGAGTGATTTCAAAAGCTGTAGAATACGCCAATGAAAGAATACAATTTGATGTGCCAATTTCATCTTTTGGAGCTATTAAGCTTAAATTAGCTGAAATGGCAACCAATGCCTATGTAGACGAAAGTGCTTCATATAGAGCAGCTAAAAATGTTGAAGATAGAATTGCACTTCGTATTGAAGCTGGTAATAGCCATCAAGAAGCAGAGTTAAAAGGCGTAGAAGAATATGCTATTGAATGCTCTATTTTAAAAGTAGCAGTTTCCGAAGATATTCAACATTGTACAGATGAAGGAATTCAGATTTACGGTGGAATGGGTTACAGTGCCGAAGCACCTATGGAATCTGCATGGAGAGATGCTCGAATTACTCGTATCTACGAAGGAACAAATGAAATTAACAGAATGCTTTCAGTTGGAATGCTTGTTAAAAAAGCAATGAAAGGTCACGTAGACCTGTTGAATCCTGCACAAGAAGTAGCAAGTGAATTGATGGGAATTCCATCTTTCGACACTCCAGATTACTCAGAATTACTGTCTGAAGAAAAGGCAATGATTGCGAAGCTAAAAAAAGCATTCTTAATGGTTGCAGGAAGCGCCGTTCAAAAATACGGAACTGAGCTTGAAGAGCACCAACAAACCCTATTGGCTGCTGCAGATATCTTAATTGAAATCTATATGGCTGAAAGTGCAATTTTACGTACTGAAAAGAACGCCAAACGCTTTGGTGAGGATACTCAAAAAGAACAAATTGCAATGTCGCAATTATACCTTTACCATGCTGTAGATATTATTACTGTGAAGGCTAAAGAAGCAATCCTTTCCTTCTCTGAAGGTGATGAACAACGTGCCATGTTAATGGGACTGAGACGTTTTACCAAATATCAAAATATGCCAAATATTGGTCAACTGCGTAAAACTATTGCAGAAAAAGTAATTTCGGAAAATAAGTATCCGTTTTAATTTATCCTGCAAGATTTCAAAAACCTTGTAGGTTTTAACTTAATTCATAAATATCAGGCCTCACAGGTTTCTTCATCCGCTGTAGCTTTAGCATAAGGAAGGAAACTTGTGAGGTTTTTTAATGAGTTTTCCTTTCGAAATTAAATATTAATTACTACTATAGATTTCGTATTCACGAATTCTTCAAACACTTCAGCTTAGATACCCATCGCTTGGAATAATAATAGAAATAGCTTTTTATCTTCAAAATAATTGCTAATTTAACCCCTAGCGTATAGTCCCATAAACTTGAAGGAATACGCTTTACTTTCACAAGTTTCAAAGTGTATTTAAGTATGAAAAAAATACTTCCTCCTCTCCTATTAATTTCTTGTTTGCTTTTGGCATTTTCTTATAGCGATCCGTATAGTTTAAAAAACTCCATCATTCATAAACTAACAGATTACAGCACTATAAAATATCCTGAGAAAATATATATTCAAACAGACAAGCCTTACTATACTGCCGGTGAAAACATTTGGTTTAGCGCATACTTACTAAATGGAGTAACGCACACAACAAGCTTAAAAAGTAGCGTGATTTATGTTGAACTCATAAACGAACGAGACAGTATAATTAAAGAACAAAAAATATTTACAGAGTCAGTTAGTGCGAAAGGAGATTTTGCATTGCCGATGGATCTTCCAGATGGCAATTATCTTTTACGTGCTTATACTAATTATATGCGAAACCAATCTAGAGAGTTCTTTTTTAAGAAAGAAATCCCTATTCTATCGCTCTATGCAGGCGACAAAAAAGAGGATGCAGAAAATGATTCAATCGAAGACGAATTTCCAGATTTAGGGTTTTATCCAGAAGGTGGTTATTTAGTAACTGGGCTCAACAACAGAGTAGCAGTGAAAATACAAAATGCAGATTTAAGAACGAATCCTATAGTAGGAACAATTGAAGACACCCAAGGCAATAGAATCACAGAATTTAATACAATGGAATTCGGTTTAGGGTCATTTCAGCTAACTCCAGAGCAGGGAAAAGAATATCAAGCCGTTGTGAGCTCTGGCGATGAAAGCGTTGTTTATCCCTTGCCTATTCCGTTAGAAACAGGTTACGTTATGAATACATCAGTTTCAGAAACTGATGTTTCAATTAATGTTCGCACCAATAAAAAAGAAGGATTAAAAAATGTCTTAATCCTAGGGCATCAACGTGGTTTAACCGTTTTTGATTTCATTCAAGAGAAAAGCACCAACTCAATGTCATTAAAAATTCCGAAAAGAGAATTAATCGACGGAGTTCTAAACATTGTTCTTTTCGATAATTCAGAAAAACCTGTTGCAGAACGATTGGTTTACATCCACAAAAAAGAAGCTATTTCCCCTTCAGTAAAACTCTTTCCATCAACTGTAGGAACACGAGAACGCGTAAACGTTGGGGTAGAAGTAAAAGATAAATGGGGAACAGTGGTGCCTAGTACCGTTTCTATTTCAGTAACAGATGCAACATTGGTGAAGCACAACCAAAACGCAGGGAATATAAAAACGTGGCTATTACTGAATTCAGATTTAAGAGGAACAATCAAATCGCCTAACTATTTTTTCTTACCAGAAGAAGTTTCGAAAAAGAATCAACTATTAGATTTAACGATGATGACCCACGGATGGCGTAGATTTATTTGGCAAGAGTTTTTAGAAGAAGGAACAATCCAAAATTTTGAAGCAGAAGACGGCATTTATTTCAACGGAAATACACGAAATTTAAAAGCTCCGTATAACAATAAAACAAGCGAAACCAAACTCACCTTCCGTACAGATGGTTTCTACCAAGAATCTCAACCAACAGACAAAAACGGGTGTTTTTCGTACGGACCCTTTGTTTTTAACGACACCATCGATGTGTTCATTCAAGCTGGAGACAATATTTCTTCCCAAAATCCAGACTTTAACAATACCAATATTATACTCACTCCTTCTATTGAGCGACCTGGTATTATACGAGACCGAATAATAACACCTTTTAAACAACAGATTACGTATGCCGAATCGTATCGACATAAAAGCCGCACAAATGTAATCTCCAACTATAAGTTCGATGAAAAAGGTGAAATGTTAGATGAAGTACTACTTTCGGCAAAGGTGAAAACCGAAGAAGAAAAAGTTGAGATGGAGAGAAACAAACGAACCCGATCGTTCCAACCTTCACATCGCATAATTGTAGGTGAATTTGGAAATCACGGAGCTAGTGATTTCATGGGATTAATATCAAATGTTCCAGGAATTAGAATCGGGAAAAAAGGAAATGCTGAAACTTCACAAGATTTTGAAATCAACCTTCGAGGCATGAAACCCGCTTTCTTTTTGGATAATATAAAAGTTACTTTAGAAATAGCTAGAACTGTTTCACAAGCCGATATAGATTTTATCGACATCAGAAACACAGGACATGCCTCGGCTGGATATGCTCTGGAAGCACAAGGAGTTATTGCCATTTACACAAAAAAAGGCTCTAGAAGAGGTGGAAACTCAATAAAAAATAGCAAAGCAGGTTCTATCAACTTTAAAAGCAATGGGTTTTATAGTGCGCGCGAATTTTTCTCACCCGACTATGCTTCGGAACAAAAAGGCCCGATCCGACAAGACCAACGAATTACCTTATATTGGAATCCAAAAATAATTGTCAATAAACACCGCAACGCTTCGGCATCCTTCTTTACAAGTGATGAAAAAGGAAGCTACTTTGTAGAAATGGAAGGAATAACCGAAACTGGAGTTCCAATTTATCAAACAACATTCTTAGAAGTTGAATAATCCAAAATACTACGTTTTCAGAAAACTAATGAAGTTGTATTGTGCAGTATAGTTCCCTTTGGCTCAAAGTTTGCTATTTTTGAGGCAAAACCCTTATTCAATGAAAAACGTACTCGTCTTATTTTTTATGCTATGCAATGGGCTTATTTTTGCTCAAAACAACACAGAAGTCTATGTTTTTGATGTCGCCCTTGCTTATGAAGGCCTTGAATTACTAAACGCTCGAAATGTTTCCAACAACAAAGGTTACGACAATCAACCCTCTTTTATTTCAAATGAAACCCTTGTTTTTGCGGGAAACAATAATGGTCAAACAGATATTTCGGAATACAGTTGCACTTCCCAAGTAAAAAAGTGGGCAAATAAAGAATCTGAAGGCAGCGAATACTCTCCCCAGAAATTTCCATCAAGTAATGATTTGGCGGCAGTTAGACTAGATAAAGATGGCAAACAAAGACTCTACAAATACAATACAAAAACCGGTACTTCTTCCAAAATAATTGAAAATTTAGAAGTTGCCTATTTTGCTTTTTACAATGATGAAAAAATCCTTGCTACCGTTCTTTCTGGTTCACAAATGGATTTGGTGATGATCGATTTAAAAACAAAATCGGCAGATACTTTATTTCAAAATGCAGGTAGATCATTACAGAAAGTTCCAAACTCCAATTCCATGTCATACACCCTAATTAACGAAGACCATAATTTAGATTTATACGTTTTGGATATGGCTTCCAATGACAGCTTTTTTATCTGCGAATTACCTTTTAACACCCAAGATTACGTTTGGATGAACGATACACAAGTACTTACCGGAAAAGGAAGTAAACTATATATGTACGACACCCTAGGAATTCCCGAATGGAACAAAGTTGCTTCCTTAGATGAATACGGAGTCCGAAATATTACGCGTTTGGCAATCAGTCCAAATGGAAAAAAACTGGCCTTGGTTGCGGACGAACTCTAAAAAGAGAAATTGATCTGCAAGGTTATTAAAACCCTGTAGGTCTTAGTTAGTTTTTTGGTATTTTTAAGCAAAATTCCCCTCAATGAAACAGTTGCCAATATTCCTATTCTCAATATTCAGTATTTTTTCATTTTCCCAAAACCCTCAAAAAATTGAGATTCCCGATAGTAAGATTTACGAGATCATCAATTCCGTTTCTTCTGAAAGAATAGAAAAATACATCACCATTCTGTCAAATTTCGGAACGCGAAATACATTCAGCGATACCATCAGCAACACTCGAGGCATTGGTGCCGCTCGAAGATGGATAAAAGCTGAGTTTGAAACCACCTCAAAAAACTGTGGAAATTGTTTGAATGTTTTTTATCAAAAAGATTTGGTAAAGGCAGAAGGCAATCCACGTATTCCTAGGGACACTTGGATTGTGAATGTTGCTGCAGTTCAAAGGGGAAGCAAATACCCCAATCGCTTCATTATTATGAGCGGAGACATTGACTCTCGAAACAGCGATGGCAATGATTTTACAAAAGATGCCCCAGGAGCCAATGACAACGCTAGCGGAATGGCAGGAACCCTTGAAGCTGCAAGGGTTTTATCAAAGTATAAATTTGAAAACAGCATTATCTATTTAGGATTAAGTGGCGAAGAGCAAGGTCTCTACGGAGGAAAAGGGTTTGCCGAATACGCCAAAAACAAGGGTTGGGAAATCATCGGCGTTTTCAACAATGATATGATTGGGAATATTAAAGGCGTAAACGGCGTAATCAGTAATCGTGATTTTAGAATTTTTTCCGAACCCGTCCCTCCTACTGAAACCGAAAAGGAAAGACAACTGAGGCGATTTTATGGTGGAGAAGTAGATGGCATTTCCCGACAGCTCGCACGTTATGTATATAAAACCACAAGTAAATACATGCCTGAAATGAACCCAATGATGATCTATCGATTGGATCGTTTTGGCCGTGGTGGGCATCATCGTCCTTTTAATGATGTAGGTTGGGCTGGAATTCGCATCATGGAAGCGCACGAGAATTACAACCAGCAACACCAAGATATACGAACTGAAAACGGAATTGAATACGGAGATAAACTTGAATTCGTGAATTTCGATTACGCAGCAAAACTAACTGCCGTCAATGCTATAAACCTAGCAAGTCTGGCCTGGGCGCCACCCGAACCAAAAAACGTGTCGATTGGAGGAGTTGTAGAAGCTTCTGCAAAATTGAAATGGGAAAAGGTAAACGGTGCTATTGGCTATAAAATATATTGGCGAGACACCACCTCCCCCACTTGGGATCACAGCCGCTATGTGGGAAATATTTCGGAATTTACCCTTGAAGGAATCGTAATCGACAACTCGTTCTTTGGAGTGGCTTCCGTTGGTGAAAATGGATTCGAGAGCGTTGTAGTTTTCCCTAATTCGGTATTTAGATAAAATTATAACTATGAAAGAAAAAGTCTGCATACTCGTTCTATTGCTTCTTAACTTCTCTGTGTTTTCTCAAGAATTCACCCGAGCCGATACCCTTCGCGGCAGCATAACTCCAGAACGTGCTTGGTGGGATGTAACGCATTACGATTTAAAAGTAACCGTAAACCCTTCAGAAAAAACCATTGAAGGCAGCAATACAATTACGTATAAAGTCACCAAACCGCATAACATTATGCAAATTGATCTTCAAGCACCTATGAGGATTGATAAAGCAATCCAAAACGGGCAAGATATTTCTTTTACTTCAGAAGGTAATGCGCACTTTCTAGAACTCCAACAACCACAAGAACTTGGAGAAGAACAAAATATAACGCTCTTCTTCTCTGGAAAGCCGAAGGTTGCAAGACGCCCACCATGGGATGGAGGTTTTACTTGGACTACAGACAACAACGGCAAGGATTTTATAGCCACTTCCAATCAAGGCATTGGCGCTAGCGTTTGGTGGCCATTAAAAGACCATCCCGCCGATGAACCAGACAACGGAGTAACCGTTTCCGTTACAACACCAAAAAACTTAATGAATGTAGGCAATGGAAGACTCCTGAAAGTGATTGAAAATGAAAACTCCAAAACGTGGGTGTGGAATGTGTTAAACCCAATAAACACGTATGGCGTAAACATGAATATCGGCGATTACATGCATTGGAAAGAAACTTTCAAAGGTGAAAAAGGCCCGCTGAATATTGACTATTACGTGTTACGGGAAAATGAAGCAAAAGGAAAAAAACAATTCAAGCAAGTGCCAATGATGATTGAGGCTTTTGAACATTGGTTTGGCCCCTACCCTTTTTATGAAGACGGTTTCAAAATCGTGGAAGCGCCCTATTTAGGTATGGAGCACCAAAGTAGTGTTACCTACGGCAATGGATTTAAAAATGGATATTTGGGGCGAGATCTTTCCGGTTCAGGTTGGGGAATGAAATTCGATTTTATCATTATACACGAAAGTGGTCATGAATGGTTTGCCAACAACATCACGAATAAAGACGTTGCAGATATGTGGATTCATGAGGGATTTACCTGCTATTCGGAAAACCTATATGTAGATTATTACTTCGGAAAAAAAGCGTCTTCGGAATATGTAATCGGCCTTAGAAAAAACATTTTAAACGACAGGCCCATTATTGGCGATTATAACGTGAACAGCCGTGGTAGTAACGACATTTATTACAAAGGCGCCAATGTATTGCACACCGTTCGTCAGTTGATAGAAAACGATAAAAAATGGCGCAAGATCCTACGCGGACTCAACAAAACATTCTACCATCAAACTGTTACAACAAAACAGGTAGAAGAATATATTTCTAAAGAAAGTAAAATAGATCTCACCGAATTTTGGAATCAATATTTACGAACCACCGATATTCCAAAAGTTGAATATGAAGTAAATGGAAAGGAATTAAAATTTAGATATGTGAACATCGTCGAAAACTTTGACATGCCCGTAATAGCAATCATCAACGGAAAAGAAAAATGGATTTACCCCACTGCAACGTGGAAAACCTTAGAAACACCCAAACCGATTGAAACATTTGAAATCAAAAAAGATTTTTATGTGGATTCTGAAAAACTAATGTAATAGAAGCTCGACTGCTTTAAATAATTTAGAAAACTCCACTCCTTTTAGCCGAAAAAGTTATCTATATTGGCTAGTAAAATTGAAACAACAAGAATTCAAAGTTATAAGAATTTCAGAAACAGTAAATTTGCGTAAAGCGTATATAAACCAAGCCCCTAATTATCAAATACTTTAAATATGAAAATTTTTCCATTTCTACTATGTCTTTTTATCTCAGTTTCCTTTTATGGCCAAAAGAAAAACAAAAAAGACATAAAAAAAGAAGAGTCAAAATGGGAAGTTGCTAATCCTGGAAAAGATTTCAACTATAAAACACATTCATTTACAACAAACGAAGGTACTTGGATGAACCTAGATGTTAGCCCAGATGGCAAAACCATAGCTTTTGATATGCTTGGTGATATTTATACGATGCCTATTACTGGCGGCACCGCAACAGCAATCAGAACTGGAATCCCTTTTGAAATACAGCCGAGATTTAGTCCCGATGGCACTAAAATTTCATTTACAAGTGACGCAGGTGGAGGCGACAATATTTGGGTAATGAATGTTGATGGAAGTGATGCAAAACAAGTTACCAAAGAAAATTTTAGACTCTTGAACAATGCTGTTTGGAGTGCAGATGGCAGTTATTTAATTGCAAGAAAGCATTTCACTTCTGGCAGAAGTTTGGGTGCTGGGGAAATGTGGCAATATCATAAATCTGGAGGAACGGGAATTCAACTTACCAAAAAGAAAAACGATCAACAGGATGTAAACGAACCCTTTGTTTCGCCTGACGGAAAATACCTTTATTATAGTGAAGATATGTATCCTGGCGGTTATTTTCAATACAACAAAGATCCAAACAGCCAGATATACGTTATAAAAAGATATGATTTTGAAACAGGAAAAACTGAAACCATTACAGGCGGGCCAGGTGGTGCCGCAAGACCTACAGTTTCAAGAGACGGAAAAAAACTGGCTTTCGTAAAACGGGTTCGCACAAAAAGTGTGCTCTACATTCAGAACCTGGAAACTGGTGAAGAATGGCCAATTTACGACCAATTAGACAAAGACCAACAGGAGGCCTGGGCAATTTTTGGTGTTTATCCCAATTTTAATTGGATGCCAAATAACAACGAAATCATTTTTTGGAGTCGTGGAAAAATCAATAAAATTGATGTAAACTCTTTAGCGGTAACCAACATCCCTTTTACCGCAAATGTTAAAATTGATTTAGCCGAAACTGTTCATTTTAACAATAAAATAGAAACTGAAACTTTTACGCCAAAAATGATACGCCACACCGTTACTTCGCCGGATGGAAAAAGTGTTGTTTTTAGCGCGTTGGGGCATTTGTATAGAAAAGAGCTGCCGAATGGCAAACCTCAGCGATTAACAAACAGCAACGACTTTGAGTTCGAGCCCACTTTTTCTCCCAACGGTGCCGAAATAGTTTACGTTACTTGGAACGACACCCAAAAAGGCGCTATTTATAAAATTTCAGCGAATGGTGGAAATCCTATAAAATTGACTTCCAAAAAAGGAATTTATAGAACGCCATCTTTCTCTCCAAACGGAACGCAAATAACGTTTAGAAAAGAAAGTGGAAATACAGATCAGGGATTTACATTTACCAAGAATGACGGTATTTATATTATGAATGCCAACGGTAGCAATGAAACTTTCGTAATTGACAAAGGCGAATACCCGATGTTTAGCAAAGATGGCAAACGAATTTTCCTACAAACTGGAGGAACCTATTTTGGGGCTATTGAGAAGAAACTGATAAGCGTAAACCTTATTGGAAAAGACGAAAAAACGCATCTTACTTCAAAATATGCGAATAGGTTAGTTCCAAGTCCAGACAACGAGTGGGTTGCTTTTACGAATCTTCACAAACTGTTTGTGGCTCCTTTGTTATTAAACGGCCAAACTATAAATTTAGATGACAAAACCAAGGCTTTGCCCGTTTCCCAGCTCGCCAAGGATGCCGGAATAAGTATCCATTGGTCTCCAAATAGCCAAGAAATAATGTGGACTTTAGGCGATGAATATTTCAGCAATGAGCTTAAAAACAGGTTTACATTTTTAACTGGTTCGCCAGAGAAAGTGCCAGAAGTAACTTTGGTTGGCACGAAAATAGACCTACAAGCAGCCGTAGACAAACCCAATGGACGAATTGCGTTTACCAATGCACGAATTATTACAATGGAAGGTGATAACGTAATTGAAAACGGAACCATCGTTATTAACGGTAGCAAAATTGAAGCTATTGGAGAAGCTAATAAAGTTTCTGTTCCATCTGATGCTAAAGTTTATTCAGCAGCGGGAAAAACAATAATGCCTGGAATGGTTGATGCGCATGCGCACGTTGGTGCCTTCCGTTATGGATTGCCTTCGCAACAATACTGGCCTTTTATGGCGAATTTAGCGTTTGGTGTAACCACATCTCACGATCCTTCTGCTAATACTGAGACCGTTTTCACACTTTCCGAACTTCAAAAAAGTGGGCAGTTGGTAGGACCGAGATTGTTTTCCACCGGATTTATTTTATATGGTGCTGATGGCGATTTTAAAGCTGTTATCAACAATTTAGAAGATGCAAGAAGCAGCATTCGTCGCACAAAAGCCTTTGGCGCAAAAAGTGTGAAAAGCTACAATCAACCACGAAGAGATCAACGTCAGCAAGTACTACAAGCCGCCCGAGAGTTAGAAATAAATGTTGTACCAGAAGGAGGATCCACTTTTTATCACAACATAACCCAAGTTATTGATGGTCATACTGGCGTCGAACACAACATTCCTGTTGCACCCGTTTACAAAGATATCCTTGAGGTTTGGGGCAAAAGTAATTCTGGATACACTCCCACGCTTATTGTAAATTACGGTGGAATGAACGGGGAAGTTTATTTTTATGAAAGAGACAATGTATGGGAAAATGAAAAACTACTAACGTTTACGCCGCGTAGTGTTATAGATAGTCGTTCAAGACATAGAATAAAAGTTCCTGCGGAAGAATACGACAACGGTCATAAATTGGTTTCCCGAACCGTAAAGTCTCTACAGGACGCTGGTGTTAAAGTAAATATGGGTGCTCACGGCCAGTTACAGGGTTTGGGTGCACATTGGGAAACCTGGATGCTACAACAGGGTGGGATGAGCAATTTGGAAGCGCTAAAAGCCGCCACGATTAATTCTGCCGAATATATAGGTGCTGGGGAAGACATTGGTTCATTAAAAACTGGAAAGCTTGCCGATTTAATTGTGATGGATGAAAACCCGTTAGAAAATATTGAAAATACGCTCTCCATAAAAATGGTAATGATAAATGGTCGGTTATACGATGCCGAAACGATGAATGAAATTGGCAACACCCCAAAAGAACGCCTTCCATTTTTCTGGGAAATGGAGAAGTACAATCAAGCCTTTCCATGGCATCAAGAAACACAAGGTTTTATGGATGGAGGTTGTAGTTGCCATTAATTTGAGGTAAAATGTATAGAGCCCACTGGCAATTCTACAAAACCATTTTTCCGTTTGTCGCGGCATTTTCAATTATTGGGATTGCTTTTTTGGGGATGTATTGGGGATTTGTAATTTTCGCTACTTTCGGGTTGTTTATCGGTTTTTTGGGGTTTCAGTTCTTTTACAGTAATCAATACTATTTTTATTTTAACCTCGGACTCACCAAGTGGAAGCTACTTAGAGCCTCCTTTTTAATCAACCTTTTCATTGGGATTCCCGTCTTTTCATTGCTAATCATTTTTATAAGTTTCATAATTGGCGATATTCAAATTACATAACGCTTCCATTAGCTTTGGCGACAAAGAAGTGCTAACGGAAGTCTCATTTTCGTTGGAAACTGAAGAAATATTGGGAATATTTGGAAGGAACGGCTCTGGAAAGTCCTCTTTGCTGAAAATGATATTTGGAACACTTCAGAAAGGTTCGATCAGTAATTCAATAAACGACATATTTTTTAACCCTTCCGAAAACATTTCGAAAAAACAAATTGCCTACCTGCCTCAAGATTCCTATTTACCGAAAAACATAAAGGTTCGCGATCTCATTCCGATTTATTCTTCTGAAGAGCAAAAACAAGATAAGGTGTTTTACGACCCATACATTGCGAGCTATACATCAAAAAAAGTTGGTGAGCTCTCACTCGGGCAAGTCCGCTATCTTGAAGTGATACTCTTGGCAAACCTAGACCATCCTTTTTTAATGTTGGACGAACCTTTTTCAATGATCGAACCGATTTATAAAACGCAGATAAAAAAGACCTTAACGGAATTAAAAACAAGGAAAGGAATTATCATCACCGACCACTATTATAAAGATGTTTTTGAAATAAGCACCCAAAATTTGTTGCTAAAAGACGGAAAAAACTACCCAATCACTTCCGAAAATGAACTACGGAAACATGGATATTTAAGCAAAAAATCTATTTAAGAATCAGAGAGTTTGAATTAAATATTAATTCGACTTACACACTGAATAAAACAATCTTTAAAGCAAATTTCAAAACTTGTCGCGCGAAGGTTTATTATCTTTGTTGAAAACAGTGTTATATGATTTTTCTAGAGAACGAAGGCATCACCAACCCAAAGCTAAACCTTGCTTTAGAGGAATATGCCCTGCGAAATTTCAGCGCAGATTCGGATTACTTATTATTCTACATCAACGAACCTTCCATTATAATTGGCCGCAACCAGAATACGTTGGAAGAAGTTAATCAAAACTATGTGGAAGAAAACAACATCCACGTTGTGCGCAGAGTTTCGGGCGGAGGCGCTGTATATCACGACTTCGGGAATTTAAACTTTAGCTTTATTACCAATCACGATGTAAAGAGTTTGAATAATTTCAAAAAATTTACCGCTCCTGTTATTAAGGTTTTAAAAAGCTTGGGGCTGGATGCTGAGTTAAAAGGTAGAAACGACATTGAAGTCGATGAAAAGAAAATCTCTGGAACAGCACAGTTTTCTACTGGAAAACGAATGGTTAGCCACGGCACACTCTTATTAGATACTGACTTGGGTGAAGTTGTAAACGCCCTAAACGTTAAAATGAGTAAGATTCAGTCCAAAGGCCATAAATCTGTTAGAAGTCGAGTTGCGAACATTTCAGAATATCTAAAAACTCCCTTGAAGATTGAAGAATTCCGAAGTCTTTTATTAGAAGGACTTTATGACGAAAGCGAGCCTTTTGAAACCTATCATCTAACGCCTGAAGAGTGGAAAGCTGTTCATCAATTAAAAGAAGAAAAATACGACACTTGGGAATGGAATTACGGGCGTTCTCCTAAATTCAACATTCAACGCACCCGAAGATTTCCTATTGGAGAAATAGATCTCCGAATTTTTGTCGAAAAAGGAACTATTAAAGACTTTAAAATATTTGGAGATTTCTTCGGAAAAGAACCTGTTGAAACCCTCGAAAAAATAGTAGAAGGAACCCGTTACGAAAAATCCGATATCACTAATTTATTGAAAGACATTTCCCTGAATGAGTATTTCGGCGATATTTCAAAAGACGATTTTATTGAGTTGATTTATGGTGAAGATGAAATAGAATAATACGTCTCTAACTACCGTGAAAACTGAATACAAAATAACGATTATGATTATCGCTGCGGCTATAACGATTTACGGATTTATATCGGGAAAGTTTCTATTTCTACTTTTTTGTCTTCCATTGGGTTTTCTTTTTAAAAATAAAAACAAGGAAAGTTGAAATTAATAAATTCTTTATTGTGTATCCGCTTTTTGCCATACAAGTAAAAAAGTCTGCGAGTATCTGCGAGATCAGCGGGAACCAAAAATCTGAGAATGCGAAAGATATCACACAGATTACGGTGATTAACGCAGAATAAAAAAAGCATTTACTATTTGAGACTACATATAAAAGTTGTTATAATGTCACAATTTACAGCATTATGATATGTTGCGGACAATCAAACTCTTTACTTCAAACTTAATTATTGGAACATTTTCATAACTTCAATTTAACGCCATTCTTCAACAATAATTGATTGGTGTTATATCTTTAAAAGAAATAGATGTTTTAAACAAAAGAGGAATCTTAAATTGGATCCCTCTTTTTAGTTAAAAATTAAATTAAGTGGTTCAATATTCAGTTGAATACACCAATAATTTACAGAACTCCCTCGTTAAACCTACTTAACCGCCATCAACTCTACATCAAAAATCAAAGTTGCATTTGGAGGGATTACCCCACCTGCGCCACGTTCACCATAACCAAGATGTGAAGGAATAACAAAGCGAGCTTTATCGCCAACCTGCAATAATTGTATGCCTTCATCCCATCCTTCTATAACTTGACCACGACCTAAAGGAAATTCGATTGGCTGTTTTCTTTTGTACGAAGAATCAAACACATCTCCATTAGTAAGAGAACCTTTGTAATGAACTGAAACAGTTTTTCCTTTTTCCGCTTTTGCACCGCTCCCTTTATTGATTATTTTATATAGAAGTCCGCTATCTGTACGATCAAAACCATCAGATATTTTCCTTAGCTCTTCTTCAGCTTGTTTTTTCATTTTAGCGATGCGCTGTTCACGTTCACCTGTAAAACTTCTGAAAGCTTCTACAGCATTCCACTTTTCAGCCTCCTCACCTACTCGGATAATTTCAACCTTTTGCATTGTATTTCCTTCTGCGATAGAATCAACCACTTCCTGCCCTTCTATTACATTTCCAAATACAGTATGCTTGTCATCCAACCAAGGTGTTGCAACGTGTGTAATAAAAAACTGACTTCCATTAGTAGCAGGACCTGCATTTGCCATAGAAAGCACGCCTGGGGCATCATGGCGAAGGTCTGAATGAAATTCATCTTCAAAATTGTAACCTGGCCCGCCAGATCCTGTTCCGTTTGGATCACCTCCTTGCACCATAAAATCGGCGATTACACGGTGAAATTTTAAACCGTCATAATAAGGAGTCCCTTGCGGTTTTGCTTTGTTTTCCAAGTTCCCTTCAGCTAGGGCTACAAAATTTCCAACCGTCCCTGGGGTTTTATCATAGGTAAGTTTTATTAAGACCTCTCCTTTCTCAGTTGTAATTTTTGCGTAAATTCCGTCTTGCATTGCTTTTGTTTTAAAATTTGAGTGCAAAGTTACTTAATTAAGGATTTGGAATCGAAAATTCAGAATTGAAAAAATGTAACAAAATATAAACCAATTCGTCATACTAACGACAAGCAACAGCGTTAATGGTTATTGGGTTGATATGGTATTTCGTTGAAACTCTTTAAAAACTAAACAACTGCTAGAAACTAAAACCTTATACATTAAAATAAGTTTTAATTAAATTGCCTTGTTTAAACCTTTAACCAATTAAAAAACTACTGTGTCGCATATTCTAACCATTTCAAACCTCACAAAAAAATACGGGTCGCTTACAGCTGTAGACAACCTTTCGTTTACTATTGAAAAAGGAAACGTCTATGGAATTTTAGGACCAAACGGCAGTGGGAAAAGTACCACTTTGGGAATTGTGCTGAATGTGGTAAACAAAACCGAAGGTCATTTTCACTGGTTCGACGGCAACACCTCAACGCACGATGCTTTAAAGAAAGTAGGAGCTATTATAGAGCACCCAAACTTCTATCCGTATATGACTGCCGTGCAAAACCTGCAGTTAGTCTGTAAAATTAAACAAGTAACTGAAGAAAGAATTTCAGAAAAACTAGAACTCGTAGGTTTATTAGATAGGAAAGACAGTAAGTTCAGCTCCTTTTCACTTGGCATGAAACAGCGTTTGGCAATTGCTTCTGCCCTATTGAACAATCCTGAAATTTTAATTTTAGATGAACCTACTAACGGACTCGATCCGCAGGGAATTCATCAAATTCGGGAGATTATTAAAAAAATTGCTTCACAGGGAACTACCATATTACTAGCTTCACATCTATTAGATGAAGTTGAAAAAGTGTGTAGCCACGTAGTTATTCTCCGAAAAGGCGTGAGTCTTTATTCAGGCTTAGTGGATGGAATGAACGCCAGTCACGGGTTTTTAACAATGCAGAGTAACGATATGGAGGCACTTAAACAAGCGCTTGAACAAAACCCTGCTTTCGGCTCCTTTAAACGACAAGGAGAATATTTGATTGCGTATTTAAAGCAACCCATGGATCCGTCGGAAGTGAATGAATTTCTTTTTCAAAAAGGAATCGTCCTTTCGCATTTTGTAAAACGCAAAGAAAGTCTAGAAGAACAATTTCTTGAACTCACAAAACAAAAATAAACAGATGTTGCGATTATTAAATATAGAACTCCACAAGCTTCGATATAATCGTGCTGCAAAGGTCATTTCCATAATTTACTTTGTGCTCATTACTTTTATTGCGCTTATTTCTTCAATTGAATTTAACTTTGGTGATTTCCATTTTCGGGTAGCTGACCAGGGAATTTTCAATTTTCCATATATCTGGCACTTTAACACCTATATTGCCGCCATTTTGAAGTTATTTTTGGCCATTGTAATCGTTTCAATGGTCAGTAACGAATACAGCTACAGAACCCTCAAACAAAACCTTATTGACGGTTTGAGTAAAAAGGAATTTATTCTATCCAAATTTTTCACTGTGTTGCTCTTTGCAGCAGTTTCAACAATTTTTATCTTTTTTGTTTCTCTGATTTTGGGATTATTGTTTTCTGATTATAAAGAAATAGGGATAATCTTCAGTGGACTACAATATATAGGTGCCTATTTTTTAAAGTTAGTCGCTTTCTTTTCATTCTGTTTATTCTTAGGTATTTTGGTAAAACGATCTGCTTTTGCGCTCGGGTTTCTGATTATTTGGCAAATAGTTGAATGGTTGGCCTATGGTTTAATGAAATGGCAAATTTTTAAGGATAGTGAGATTGCTGATCACGTATCAAGGATATTTCCACTTAACGCAATGGCGAATCTTATTAAAGAACCTTTCAGCAGATTGGGTGCTATTCAATCTGCAGCAACTCAATTGGGTGAGAATTTTTCGAAAACATACGAAGTCGGTTTTCTAAATATGTTGATAGTGTTAATATGGACAGGACTTTTCATGTATTGGTCGTATGCGATTCTCAAAAGGAGAGATCTTTAAACAGAAAAGCTCTTACTCGAAAAATCACTTAATTACTTCGACTGAACGTAAGATAAATTTATGTAGTTTAGGACATAAAGCCATCACTCCGAAGAATCCGAGTTTACAAACTTTAGCTAACGTTAATTAATCTCATTCGATTTGTGCGATTAAGAATTGTAAAGGTATTCGGCTAAAGCAAGGTTCGCTTTAATTTCCTTAACCCCGGGCTAAAAAACCTTGGTTATTCAACCTTGCATTGTAAAACCCCGTGTTCAGCTCGGGGAAACAAGTAGATTGGCATTGCCTATAGCTAAATTTCTTCCTGAATACTCACGATGCCAACACATTTTGAATTGCTCTCATTAAAAGAGGCAATTGTAACCATTTGGCCAAAAAAAGCCGAAAATCCTACTTTTACAATTGATTTTGTCTATATTTATCAGACAATCAAATCGCTATGTTTTCTTTAAAGCGCCTTCTTTACATTATCATTCTCTTTATTTATAATGTTGCCTTGTCGCAAGACATTTCATTATACCAGCAATTTAACGGACATTATGATTACATCGACTTTGGAAACACTCTAAATATTGCAGAAAACGGTTCTAATAGCGATTGCACTATTTTAACTACCAGCGGAGCGTACTTTAATTTGGAACCACAGCAGGAAATTGTCGCTGCTTATTTGTATTGGGCAGGATCGGGACCTGGAGATTTTGAAATTTCGTTTAATCAAGTTCCACTTTCGGCAGAACGCACATTTAATCTTCTATATACCCAAGGTGATACTGAATATAGTTTTTTCTCGGGTTTTGCAGACGTCACAGATGAAATGCGAAGTATTGGAAACGGTTATTATGCTGTTTCAGAATTAGACCTTACAACTGTTATCCCAGATTATTGCGCTTCAGGTCTTAATTTTGGTGGTTGGGCAGTTACCGTTATTTATGAAGATCCTTCACTCCCATTGAATCAAGTGAATGTTTTTGACGGTTTGGAAAGTGTAAATCGAAACAATGTAACTTTAGAAATAACAATAGATAACCTATTGGTGCTAGAAACAGAAGGCGCTAAAATTGGTTTTCTAGCTTGGGAAGGCGATAGAGAAATTTCGGTTAATGAATCGCTCAGGATAAACGGGAATATTTTAAGCAACCCACCTCTAAATCCAACCGATAATGCTTTTAATGGTACCAATAGCTTTACGGGTAGCGATACACTTCACAATATGGATATCGACTTTTATTCGATTTCAAATTACGTAAATACAGGTGATACATCGGCTAATATTCAGCTTACTAGCGGGCAGGATTTTGTAATGATAAATAATATAATTACAGTGCTGAATACCGAATTACCCGATGCTACCATTTCCGTAGATACCATTCTTGGAGCAATGGAATGTGGTAATCGGGAGCTCTCCATAGACTATACGGTTTATAATATTAATAGCACTGCCATTTTACCTTCGGGTACGCCAATTGTCTTTTATGCAGATGAAACCCGAATCGCACAAACCGCTACAATCGCAGATATTCCGATTAATGGAGAAGAAACCGGATCGATTGTTTTCACAGTTCCGAATAGTGTTGGTGAAGATTTTATACTGAAAGCTGTTGTGGATGATACTGGAAACGGAACAGGAATCGTTTCTGAATCTAATGAAAACAATAACGAAGATGAAATCCCAATCATTTTATTTTTGAATCCAGTAATTGCCGGAATTCAAGACTTGGAAACTTGTGATGTAATTGGCATTGAATATTTCGACCTTACAGAAGCTACTTCAGAAATTGACCCCATATATGAGCTTAGCTTTCACCTTACACAAGACGATGCGGAAAACAACCTCAACCCTATTCCCAATCCAGAAAACTTTCAGAATACCGAAAATCCACAAACTATTTTTATACGCGTAGCAAATCCTTATTGCTTTCTGACCGAGAGTTTTACCGTTACCGTAAATACGTGTCCGCTACCTGATGCTACAATAGATTTTCCAGAAATTACAGCGTGTAGGGACCGTGCATTATTATTGCCTTTTACAGTTTATAATTTAGAGGCTACTGGTCCATTACCTGCTAATACTTCCATAGCTTTCTATGCAGATGACGTTCCTCTTGGACGTTCCTTTACAAGAAATAGCATTCCAATTGGCGGTAGTGAAAGCAATGAGGTAGAACTCCTACTCCCAAACGATTTACTAGATACTTTTGTACTTACTGCGGTAGTGGACGACGACCTTAACGGCAATGGAACAGTGGAAGAATTACGAGAAGACAACAACAGTTTTTCTGGAAGTATTTCGTTTGAAAGCATCCCTCCCATTCCCAATTTGCCCAATCTTTTAAAATGCGACGAAGGTTTTAATACCGCCACTTTCGACCTCAGCGTACAAGATGATTTAATCAGAAATGGGCTCGACGGAACGGTTCAATATTTTACAACTTTAGAAGATGCAATTACAAATTCAAATGCTATCGGCACTCCCATAGCGTATCAAAACGGTGCCAACCTTCAAATTATTTATGTGCGACTCGAAAACGAAATCTGTTTTGCAACCACTTCTTTTCTTATTCAAACAGAGAAATGTGCACCATTTATTCCACAAGGATTTTCGCCCAATGGAGATGGAATTAACGATGTGTTCGAAATCAGCAACCTATTGAATATTTACGAAAACTTTGAATTAGAAATCTATTCACGCAACGGAAATTTAATCCACTCTGGCCGTAACCAAGATGGATTCTGGGATGGTATTGCGACAAAAGGACTTATTTTTAAGGGTAATTTGGTTCCGGTGGGCACATACTATTACGTTTTATTTCTTAACGACCCAAAATACCCAGAACCATTTATTAGTTGGATATATATCAATTATTAAGACTTAATTTCTAATTACCACAGACACATTCCGTAGCTTTACATTTATTTCTTAGTACTAACTAGCATCATTTTTCTTTTCATAATTATGAACAAAAAGAAACTGATTTACGGGCTTATATCTCTGTTTGTAGCAGTGTTCTTATTACTAGTTATTTCCAATTACTCCATTGCTCGAATAGCCAAAAACAAAACATATTTCAACACTTCCGAAATAAAGAAAAACAAGGTGGGCCTGCTGCTCGGCACGGCAAAATATTACAAATCTGGCGGCATTAATCTTTATTTTAAATATCGTATTGATGCTGCGGTCGAACTTTATAAAAGTGGCAAAATAGAGTATATTTTAGTTAGTGGCGACAACAGTTCTGTTTATTACAACGAGCCAATGACATTTAAAAAAGAACTAATTAAAAGAGGTGTTCCTGCCGAAGTGATTTATTTAGATTATGCGGGATTTAGAACATTAGATTCGGTAATTCGATCAAAAGAAATTTTTGAACAAACAGAAATCACTATTATTTCACAACAATTTCAAAATGAACGTGCCATTTATATTGCCGAAAGTAAAGGAATAAATGCCATCGGTTTTAACGCCAAGGATATGGAAGGCACCCATGGTTTAAAAGTAAAATTCAGAGAATATTTTGCCCGAACAAAAGCTTTTATAGATATCGCTTTCAATGTGCAACCCAGGTTTTATGGAGAGAAAGTCCCTATCGGAATTAATCAAGTTCAAGATTGCGCCGAAAGTAACTAGTTCTATTTGGTTGAGCTGTCTTTTATGTCTTTATTCCTGCAAATAGTCTTTTAAATGCTAAGTTTGGCTGGTTCGGAAAACAAAGGCTTTGTTTATAGTTGGAAGACGACTATGGGTTTGCGTACTTATGAAATATAAACGACCTAGCTTTAATAGCAGGGGTATTATATCTATGTTGGCAACAATATAAAAAAATCGTAATCTAAATGAAAAACGAGAATTTATTAAAGCAAATTGATTTTATACAAGAAATTGATAAAATAAAATATATTCAAAGACGGACAAAATTATTTAATAGCGACAGACGCGAAAATGATGCAGAACATAGTTGGCATTTGGCGATGATGGCAATTGTTTTAATCGAACATTCGGATTGTGAAATTGACTTATTGAAGGTCATAAAAATGGTCTTAATTCACGACATAGTTGAAATTGATGCTGGCGATACTTTTTTGTACGACCAAAATAAAAATCACGATAACACCGCAGAAGAAATGAAATGTGCGGAACGGATTTTTGGGATGTTACCAAAAAGTCAAGCAGAGGAATTTATCCAAATTTGGACTGAATTTGAAGACGGTAATTCTAACGAAGCGAAATTCGCAAAATCAATGGACAGACTTGAACCTTTATTACAGAATACTTCAAACGATGGAGGGACGTGGAAAGAATTTGGAGTGAAATATCAAACTGTTTATGACAAGAAAAAAGTAATTGAAAACGGCTCGAAAGAGTTATGGAATTATGCCGAAAAACTAATTGATGAAAGTGTTGCGAAAGGCATATTAGCGAAATAATACTGTTGCCAAAAATGTATAAAACAAATTTGAGCAAATACAAATAAATTAAATAATGAGAGTTTTATGAAAAGAATGAATATAATTCTAGCCTTATCTTTTCTGTTTAGTATCAATCTTGTCCACGGGCAAGATAACCCTGAAAAGTCAAAATTTGAAGTCATTGCCTTCGGAGGTCTCGGTTTTACAAAAGTAAAAACTGATATTCAAGCTCGATATGATTTAAATGTAAATACTGGAGAAATTTTATTCAATTATAAAATTTGGGGAAAATATGGTATTGCTTCGGGAATTGGATATTCACAATTAAGCGGTAGCGGATTTAATAAAACGGGCCCTTTTTATGCAGAAAGGGAATTATTGAAAATTCCATTTTTGTTTACCTTAAATCAAGATATATCTGAAAGACTATTTTTAATCGGAAATATCGGACCTTACGCCCAAACCATAACTAAAGACCGATTGGAATATATTGGTTTTGGAGAAAGTGATGTTTATGAAGGCTGGAATTTTGGAGTTCAGCTTGGTGTTGGTTTTGGCTTTAAAATTGACCAAAAAGTAGGAATTGGTATAAACTACAATGGACAATCAGATTTGTCAAAACTTGATACAAATGCAGGAAAATCATTTGCTGATAAACAAAGACATAAAAATTTAAATTCCATAGGATTATTTTTTTAATATAACTTATAGTATAACCATAGTCAATTGAGTTAACGGCTCCGCCCGTAAATAGGAGCTTAACGCACCTCTCACAACATCGTAACTTTTGGCTCCTCTCAGGTTAAACCCAGCGGGTCTTCCCGATAAAAAATAAGAACAGGCTATATAAGGCGGTTCGCAAACCACTTTCTTAATCGCTCTTTACACCAATTGAAACTATTTGGAATTTAATGTACAATGGAATAACGAAATTATAAAGCCTTTTTTTAATAAGGATTTACATATTCCAACTATTCCAAACATCAGCAATCAAATGAAAAGGGAAGGTCCAAAATTAATTTTAGAAAACCTTGACGAAACCTATTTTGGTGCAATTTATAGCATTGGAACAAGAGAAACATGACTACCAATACGTGCGATTTGGAAAGAAAACTAACGCTTTATGGATTTCAAAAAAACTTTTTGAAATAATAGCAAATTAAAAAACACGAATCAAATAACTTCGTAATATCAAGCCACTAGCCCTTTGGCAATTAGTTACAACGCTGTCTTGCATAAAATCCATTATTATCGGGTTGTCCTTTTGGAGTTTAATATATTTTGAAATAGTTTAATTTCATAAAATATATCTGCCTAATCCAAAAATCCGTATCTTGAAAAACCGCAACAAAGCCTTAAACATCCTCGCTATATACTACTACAAAGAGTAACTATCGCAGTGTTTAAATAGTACGCGATATTTTAAACACAAAAATTGATGAAAGTTTATAGCGATAATATAAAAACGTTTGATGCCAAATTACTCAAGCTAAGTAAAGCATTAAAACGGCTCTCGTTTCTCAGGTTAGCTATTTTCATCGCTGCAATTGTCATTCTAATTTACCTAGTAAGCATTAAGCTGTTTACTCCTCTTTTCATTATTCTGCCCGTTTTAATGATAGCATTTGGCGTTGTAATCACACATTATAACAAAATAGCTTATCAGCGAAAACACACTTCATTTCTGAAAAAAATAAATGAATCCGAAATCCAAAGAACGCACTGCAATTTGGAGGAATTTGATTCCGGAGATCGATTTATCGATAAAAACCACCCCTACACCTCTGATTTAGACATTTTTGAAGAACACTCTATTTTTCAATTGGTTAACAGAACAACCACCGAATCAGGAATGATTCTCTTATCAAAATGGCTCTCTGAACCTGCTTCGAATAATGAAATACAAGACAGACAACAAGCCATAAAAGCACTTACTGAAAAATTAGAATGGCGGCAAGATTTACAGGCGCTGGGAATGCACTTTGAAAATAAAAAAAGTGATTACTATAAATTGCTAGAATGGGTAGAAGCGCCAGTTGTTTTGCTCAAAAACAGACTAAAATACAAAGTAGTTTCAATAATCCTTCCAGTTCTTTTTTTGAGTAGCGCTTACTTCTTCTACGCTAACTTGGATTCAATAAATCTGTTGATTTATTTATCTTTTATGATCACTATTCTGATTATCAATTTTATAATTTTAAAAAAGATAAAAAACCTAGCGGAAGGTATCGCTGAAACTTCAAGTAAAAATCTTTCAACCTTAAAAGGATATCAAGCCCTTATCAAAAAGATTGAAAACGAAAGTTTCAAGTCAAAAAAGCTTAATGATTTACAATCTCAATTAAGCGATGGCAAACATTCGGCACACGATGAAATTAAAAGACTGAGCAGCTTACTTGAATTCTCTCAACAACGCCCCATTAAAAAGATGCCAATAGGCGGAAATCCATACTACCCAATATTAAATAGTTTTTTGCTACTCGATATTCACATGATAATTGGAACAGAAGAATGGAAGATAAAAAACAAGGCATTCTTAAAACAATGGGCAGAAGTAGTTAGTGAATTTGAAGTAATCAATAGTCTCGCAGGATTTTGTTATTCAAATCCAACTTTTACATTTCCAGAAATCACAGACAAAAACAACTATGTCCATTTTGAGGCGTTTGGGCATCCTTTAATTAATGGTGATAAACGAGTTTGCAATGATTTTCATTCCGAAGAACACGGGGATGTTGTAATGATAACCGGTTCTAATATGGCGGGGAAAAGTACTTTTTTAAGAGCTGTGGGAGTAAACATCGTTCTTGCATTGGCGGGAGCTCCTTGTTGTGCAAAAAACGGACAGGTTTCTAAACTTCAACTGTTTTCAAGTATGCGAACAGAAGATAATTTGAAGAAAGGAATCTCTTCTTTTTATGCTGAATTGAGTAGAATAGAAAAAATGCTGAAACTGATAGAAAGCAATGACAATGTCTATTTCCTGTTGGATGAAATGTTCAAAGGCACCAACTCTGAAGACAGACATAGAGGCGGTTTTTCGTTTATAAATCAAATAAGCAAGGAGAAAACTTCAGGAATTATTGCAACCCACGACATTGAACTTGCAAAACTGGCTGGGAGCAAAAAACTGGTCACCAATTATAGTTTTAATAGTGAAATTAAAGACGATATAATGACTTTCAGCTATACGCTTGATCCAAGTATCTGTAATGATTTTAATGCTAGCGAACTTATGAAGCAAAGTGGAATACAAATTATTGCTACTGTTTCAGATAGTGAAATTGACACATAATCCACAAGAAATTTATTCCGTAAATTTTTCTGAAATTGCAAAAATAAACTTGAGGTTAAAAAAATTAAAAGCACAGTCTATAATAATAATTACACACATACGTTTTAATAAAACCTAAACAAAACTTATGAAAACTAAACTCTTCTCACTATTAATTGCAGGAATGCTAATATTGGTTTCTTGTCAAAAAAATGATGATTCTAACAATAATGACAATACTCCAACTGCCGATGAGGTAACTGAAATTGCCAAAAATGGAAATTGGCGAATATCATCATTCATCGACTCTGGTGTTGATGAAACATCAGATTTTACAGGATACGCATTTACTTTTAATACAGATGGTTCTGTAATTGCTGTAAAAGGCGACAATACAGTTGCCGGCACCTGGTCAGTAACAAGTGGCAGTAGCAGTAGCTCGAGCAATGATCATTTCAATATCTTTTTCCCAGTACCAGAAAGTAATGATTTTGAAGATTTAAACGATGATTGGGATATTACTACCGCAAATTCAACTACTATATCACTGATAGATATAAGTGGTGGAAATGGCGGAACCGACGTATTGATTTTTAAACGAAATTAAATATTTTAAAAACTTGGTTTATAGGCTTTCTAATAAAACAGAAAGCCTTTTTTTATTGAAAATGCAACTAATATTCAAAATACAGATAACAGTTTTAGCTTTATAACAGCTCATCATAAAATAACAACAATTCGGCAATTTAAACTTCTGAAAACAACATTATAATCTGAATTTTAAATCGTTAAACTCAGCTAAAAACAGATGGAAGAAACGATAAAGATTTTGATTTACATTCACGCATTCTTTGGCGGAATAGGATTAATCACAGGAATTGGAAGCGTAATAGCAAAAAAAGGGAAGTAAGCCTCACAAGAGAATGGGAAAACTGTTCTCTATTGCAATGATAAGCAGCTCGCTGATCTCGATTCCCATTTCTTGGATGCCAAATCACGAAAATCTGTTTTTATTCTTAATCGGATTATTTACTATATATCTAGTTTTAGCAGGAAATAGAGCCTTAACTTTTAAATCTAAAGTAAAAGCCGATTGGAGAGACAAAATAATTTCTGGCAGCATGCTTATCTTTTCTGCTGCAATGATTTTAATTGGGTTTTACGGGATACTAAAAGGCTCATATTTTAATATTTTATTTCTATTTTTTGGAGGTTTCGGATTATTTCTTACCCTTCAGGATTTTCAATTTTATAATAATTCTGCAAAACCAAAGAATGCTTGGGTAATCGCTCACATAGGAAAAATGATTGGTGCATTAATCGCATCAATCACAGCTTTTATTATTGCAGGTATTGGAATTGGCAGCTTACTTGCTTGGACGCTTCCCACCGTTATCGGAACTCTATATATAATTTATTGGATAAGAAAAATGAAAAATGTTTCACGACTGTCTTGATTCTCGTTTGTTAAATTTTAAAATTTAAGATACTCTAACGCAACCATTTAAGGCTTTTGGTATCCTTGAAAAAACATTAATCATGAAAAAAATAGTCCTTTTTTTAATTGTTGGAATCCTCTACGCATGTAACAGCGATGACGCTTCCACTCCCAATGAAGAATTAGCAGGAAGTTGGAAACTAGTCGAGATGAGTACTAGCCTGCCTAACACCACAACCACAGGCGCGGAAATGGAATGGCAAGAAAACTACATATTAAATTCTGATGGATCGTTTACAAAAACAAGAGATGCAAATGGAGCTATAGCCGAAGCGTCTGGAACCTACACTTTAAACGATTCATTAAGTAATACAATTTTAGAACTAAATTATAGTATGCAAAGTGATATAGTAGGATCTTGTTTTTCAAATTCAAGAGAAAAAATGATACTTCAATCTATCTCAGTATTTTCAAGTACTTGGAATTATTGCGATGGTCCAGGTTTAAAGTATGAAAAAGTAAACTAAACGCATTTTAAAACCTTCTTATTAAACGCTTTTACTTTCTTCTAAGGAATGTCTTTACTATTTCTTAGACTAGAAAATAATCCAAATACTCATTTTCGCAAGCGAATCGTTTGTGCTCACCTTCCTTTCTCAATTTATAATCACAAAAAAACAAGGATTCACTGCTCATCATAAAAAACAATACGTGTATTTGTGGCACACAAACCTTCTCACTATTTTTCAGTACTTTTGCAACGCATTGAAAAGAAAATATGAAATTCAAAATAGCCTCTGAATTCCAACCAACAGGAGACCAACCGCAGGCTATAGAAGCCTTAGTTGCAGGTCTCGATTCTGGAGAAAAATATCAAACACTTTTAGGCGTTACCGGTTCGGGAAAAACCTTTACCGTTGCTAACGTTGTGGAACGTGTGCAAAAACCTACTTTGGTCTTGGCGCACAATAAAACGTTGGCAGCGCAACTTTATTCAGAGTTTAAGAACCTATTTCCAGAAAATGCGGTAGAATATTTTGTTTCGTACTACGATTATTATCAACCAGAAGCATTTATTCCCAGCAGCGGCACGTATATAGAAAAAGATTTATCGATAAATGAAGAAATCGAGAAAATGCGTCTTAGCACTACCTCTTCCCTACTTTCAGGCAGGCGAGATGTACTCGTAGTTTCTTCTGTTTCTTGTATCTACGGTATTGGAAACCCAATTGAATTTCAAAAAAACGTAATTAGTTTAGAGACAGGACAGATAATTTCACGTACCAAGCTACTTCACAGGTTAGTTCAAAGTCTGTATTCGCGTACTGAAGCCGAATTTAAACATGGTAATTTTCGCATAAAAGGTGATACTGTGGATGTATTTCCTGGATATTCTGATGATCCTTTCCGTATACATTTCTTTGGAGATGAAATTGAAGAAATCGAAGTTTTTGATCCTTTGAACAATTCGATAATCGCCAAATACGACCGTCTAAATATTTACCCAGCAAATATGTTTGTAACTTCTCCTGACGTACTTCAGGGTGCAATAAGGGAAATACAAGATGACTTGGTTGCTCAGGTTGAATATTTTAAGGAAATAGGAAAATATTTAGAAGCAAAACGCCTGGACGAACGAACCAATTTTGACCTTGAAATGATTCGCGAACTCGGGTATTGCAGTGGTATTGAAAACTACTCGCGTTATTTAGACCGAAGATTACCGGGTACGCGCCCCTTCTGTTTATTAGACTATTTTCCAGACGATTATTTAATGGTTGTTGACGAAAGCCACGTAACTGTTTCACAAGTTGGCGCAATGTACGGTGGCGATAGGTCTCGAAAAGAGAACCTCGTTGAATACGGATTCCGTTTACCAGCAGCTATGGATAACCGCCCGTTAAAGATGGATGAATTTGAAGCTTTGCAGAATCAAGTGCTGTATGTTAGTGCGACACCAGCCGATTACGAATTGGAAAAAAGCGGTGGCGTTTATGTAGAACAAATTATTCGTCCGACAGGTTTGCTAGACCCAATTATCGAAGTTCGGCCAAGTTTAAATCAGATTGACGATTTGTTAGAAGAAATTCAATTGCGTATTGAAAAAGACGAACGTGTACTAGTAACCACTTTAACAAAAAGAATGGCCGAAGAACTCACAAAATACATGAGTCGGGTGCAAATTCGCTGCCGATATATTCATAGTGATGTAGATACCTTAGAAAGGGTTGAAATTATGCAAGATTTACGTCTAGGATTATTTGATGTGCTTGTAGGTGTAAACCTTTTACGCGAAGGACTTGATTTACCTGAGGTTTCGCTAGTTGCCATTCTCGATGCCGATAAAGAAGGGTTTTTAAGAAGTCAACGCTCCCTTACCCAAACAGTGGGTCGAGCAGCACGAAACTTAAACGGAAAAGCAATAATGTATGCTGATAAAATAACAAATAGCATGCAAGCCACAATCGATGCAACCGAATATCGTCGTGAAAAACAGATTGCTTATAATAAGAAACACGGAATTACACCAACGGCAATTAAAAAATCATTTCATAATTCCCTGGCCAAGTCTAAACAAGAAGCCTATTCATTTGAACAAGCCGAGTCGTTAGCTGCAGAATCGGAGGTTGCCTATTTAACAAAACCACAAATCGAACAAAAAATTCGTGATACTCGAAAAGCTATGGAAAAAGCTGCTAAAGATTTAGACTTTATGACGGCTGCCAAACTTCGAGATAAAATAAAATCTTTTCAAAAACAAATGGAAGAGATTTAGCAGTTAAAACTATTTTATTTAAAACTGCGAATTCAATAAATCTTAATTTATAGGAATGTCAAATTTTACAAAGTTATTAACGTGCTTCACAATACTAATTTTGTACTTTAACATTTCTATGGTATCAGCTCAAAACATTAATTTAGACAATAAAATTATTCCTGAAGACATAAAAAAAGAAGCACTTGTAGCACTTTCTTTTTTCCCCGAATTATGGGATACTTCTATCGAATTTAAATTTAAGGACGACATAAAAAAGTCCACAATGCAGGCACAACCTCATTTTGGAAGTTTATTCAGACATAAAGAATTTAGGAAGTACATTATTTTTATTAGCCGTAAAATTAAAATTGAAGATGAAAACTTCACGATAAAAGATATTCCCTCTGATGTCTTGATAGGTTGGATTGGTCACGAATTAGGTCATGTAATGGACTATCAACATCGCTCGAATGTTGGCTTGATGATACTTGGAGCAAAATACCTCTTCTCATCATCAAGTATCAAAAAAATTGAACGTACAGCCGATACCTTCGCGATTGCACACGGAATGGGGGATTATATTTTAAAAACCAAGAACTTCATTTTAGATAACGCCAACCTTTCTGAAAAATATAAAAGTCGAATTCGGAGACTTTACATTTCACCAGAAGAAGTTATGGAACTCATTAACGAAAACAAGGTAGAAGAAGAGATAGACGTTGTGGACAGTAATAGTTGATTACTTACCATTAAACTCTTTTACAAAAGCTTCCCAATCGGCAAACTTCTCCTCGTCCATAACTTTTTCCATTTTTACTTGCCCGCCTTTCTTTTTGTTTTTTCCACTCCACTCGTGAAAAACAGTTGGATCTACCACACTTACTTTAACCCCTTTTAAAGCTTTTGAACGTGCTACGGCGTAATTTTTATTAGCATCTTTTAAAGCTTCATCGAGGGCTTTGGCTAATTCTTCATTATTAACTTCTGTTTCTGTTCCCAAATACCAATGATGATGAAACGCATCGTCTATTTTAACTGCAGCAAGGGTAAATTCGGGAATCTCTATATCAAATTTCTCCTCCATTTCGCGAAGTGCCACTTCCATTTTATTAACAGAAAGTTGCGACCCTACAACATTCAAAAAGAATTTAGTGCGACCCGTAATTTTGATTTCTGCTTTTTCAACATCGGTAAAAGCAACAGTATCGCCAATTAAATACCGCCATGCACCAGAAACCGTGCTAATAATTAGAACATAATCAACATCCTTTTCAACTTCCGCCAAAGAAAGCGAGGGTGCGTCTTGCGAAAGTGAGCCATCTTCGTTTATATATTCTGGCTTAAAAGGAACAAACTCGAAATAAATTCCGTTGTCGGTTACCAATTTCATCGAAGTAGTGTCGGGTCTATTTTGAAACGCCAAAAATCCTTCTGAAGCCAGATACGTATCAATAATAGTAATAGGATGCGCTAGTAACTGATTAAAGCTCTTTTCATAAGGTTGAAACGCGACTCCACCAGAGGTATACACTTGTAGGTTTGGCCATATATCGTGAATGGTGTTAGCGTCGTGATATTCTATTACTTTTTTCAGCATTAACTCCATCCAAGACGGAATACCACTTAACGCCCCAATATCCCACTCTCGGGCACGCTTAGCAATGGTTTCAACTTTTTCATCCCAGTCTTCCATAAGTGCAATTTCTTCGCCTGGTTTATAAAAGCCTCGAAACCAAAAAGGAATGTTGCTGGCACTAATTCCGCTAATTTCACCTTCTAAAAACTGATTTTGCGCTTCCAAATTGGTGCTACTTCCTAACATCATAATTTCCTTTTCAAAAAAATCGGAAGGGACATCAAAGTTAGCCAATGCTCCCACTTGCTTTATTCCGGTAGTACGTATCGCCTCAACCATATCATCGGTTACAGGAATACGCTTTGAGGTTTTTCCTGTTGTACCGCTACTTCTCGCAAAATATGTAGGATTTCCAGGCCAGCTAATGTCTTCAAGCCCTTCTTGGGTTTTGTTCCACCACTCTGCTTCCATTTGGTGATAATCAAAATAAGGCACCTTTTGTTTAAATTCCTTTTCAATATCGTCTGCTTCAAGAATTTTAGAAAATCCGTAATACTTACCAAATGCAGTGTCCTTTGCCTTTTCTAATAAGTTAGTTAAAACTTCATTTTGCGATTCGATTGGTGATTTTTCTGAAACCAACGCACCTCTAAGATCGATTGCTGTTTTGATGATTGAGCCGAGTATTGCCATTGTTAAATTAGTTTTTGATGAATTTACGGCTTTTGAAAAATATGATAGAATTATTTAATTGAAATTTAACCTTTTTCTTATGGCACGCATAACTGTATCTTTGCAAAAAAATAAAAATGAACCATCCTGAATCTACACGTTTAAATAAAGCTATTGGCGCAACTGGCTATTGCTCAAGAAGAGAGGCAGACACATTGATTGAAAAAGGACGCGTTACTATTAACGGGAAAAAAGCAGCACTTGGAGACCGCGTTATGCCAAATGATGAAATACGTGTGGATGGCAAATTGCTAACCGAAAACGACAACCTTGTTTACATTATGCTAAACAAACCCGTGGGTATAACGTGTACTACAGACACACGTTTTGACGATAATGTGGTAGATTTTGTAAAACACCCTGAACGTATTTTTCCTGTTGGAAGGTTAGATAAACCGAGCGATGGACTATTATTGCTTACCAACGATGGCGATATTGTAAATAAAATCCTACGCGCTGGAAATAAACACGAAAAGGAATATATAGTAAAGGTAGACCGCCCCGTAACAGACGAATTTGTAAAACGAATGGGTTCAGGAATTCCAATTTTAGATACTGTAACCAAGCGTTGTGAAGTAGAGCGGTTGAGCAGGTTTGAATTTAGAATAATCCTAGTGCAAGGACTGAACAGACAAATTAGACGTATGTGTGAATATTTAGGCTATGAAGTAGTAGCCTTACAGCGAATTAGAATAATGAATTTAACATTAGGCAACCTTCCCATTGGTGAATGGAGAGACCTAACTGAAGAAGAATTAAAAACCTTAAAGGATTCTGTTAAAGACAGTGACGGACTTCCAAAGACGTTGCATAAAGAAGCAACCCCTAGAGCCATTATCCCTAAAAAACACGGAGCGCAAAGCACTGGAGGAAAGAGAAGAAGAAGAGATTAACTAAGGCCATGAAAAAACCGCGTGCCGATTGAGTAGCCCGCGGTCATTTCAACTAACTAACCAAATTAAATTTCAATTATGAAATCTCAACCATTTTCTTCAATACTTTCTTTTCTTCCATTTTGGGAAGGGTTACATTAAGTACCCCATTCTCGTATTTTGCCTGAATGTTATCTGTTTCAATAGTATCAGGTAATCTGAAAGAACGTTTAAAACTTTCGTAATTAAATTCTCTTTTTCTAAAATGAGAATCTGTATTTTCTTCTGTTTCCGTTTGAGTCGCCTTTTCCGCAGATATTTTTAACATATCTTCCTCAACTTCAATTTTGAAATCTTCCTTCCCCAATCCAGGGGCTGCAATTTCGAGCGCAAAATTAGAAGAATTTTCGATGATATTTACTGCTGGAATGCTAAATGTTTCATAATTATTATGAGCATCTAATCTATTCTCCAAAAAGAAATTATCAAAGAGTGCCGGCAACCAAAGGTTATTCTTATTAACTGTTTTCATATCTAAATATTGTTTGTGTTTATAACTATTTTCGATTGTAATTAATCAAAAAAGGTTCCATTCGATATTTACTGACTATTTGTCTTAATTTACGGATTAATTACTGTCGTTTTGTCTAAAACTGTTTTAATACACCATTTAACTTGTTTTTTTATTAAAAGCGAGAATCATTAATTACTTTTAAAACACGTTAAACATACTTATGAAAACATTCTTTGTCAGGATTTTTGATTTCTTTAATACAATACAAAGCAAAATAGCTTTCTATCCAACTCTTTTTGCTTTTTCAGGCTTTCTATTCGCCTTGTTAATGATGTATCTTGAACAGCAAGGCATATCAAGAAAGGTAATGGACTTACTACCACAATTGATGGTAGAAGACGGAGATACCGCCCTAACCGTTTTGAGCGCTTGCCTTGGCGGCTTAATCTCGCTAATGGTATTTAGCTTTTCGATGGTAATGCTGCTTTTAAGTCAGGCTTCAAGTAATTACTCCCCTCGCCTACTTCCTGGCCTAATTAGCGATAAACGACATCAACTTATCCTTGGGGTTTACCTTGCTTCAATTCTTTATATTATTTTCACTTTATTTTCCATTGAACCAAGTGAAAAGAAATACACGTTACCCGGAGTTTCCGTGCTTTTAGGGATTTTATTTACGATTACCTGTCTGGTCGCGTTCATTTACTTTATCCACAACATATCTCAAAGTATTCAAATAAATAATATTCTTGATACTATATTTTCCGACTCTAGAAAGCGTTTAAAACATTTAATCGATTCTAAAAAAGAAGTTCCTTTATCGTTTCCAGATACAGAAAACTGGCATAAATACAAGGTGGGTCACAGCGGTTATATTCAGAATATTGCCATAAATAACATTCTAGATATCTGTGAAAGAGAGCATACAAAAATATACATTACTATTCCGAAAGGTTTGTTCGCTTTATCGAATGCCGTTTTTCTGAAATCGGAAAAGAAACTCGACAAGGAAGTAGTAGAACAAGTGATATCGAATATCAGTTTTTCGAAAGGTGAATTGGTTGAAGACAATTACATTCTAGCTTTTAAACAAATTACCGAAATTGCAGTGAAAGCTATGTCGCCAGGAATTAATGACCCCGGTACTGCAATTAATGCAATAGATTACCTAACAGAACTTTTTGCCTTGCGCATGCTTAAAGGTGATCAAACGATTATAACCCAGAACAATAAAATTCTATTACGAATTGCAACCGTGCGCTTTAACGAATTAACCTATAACGTAATGTCATCGTTGCGCACCTATTGCAAACACGACCCTATAATGGTTCAAAAAATATTATGGATGTTGAATTATTTAAGAAATCAGCCTGCTGTAGAAGAAAGTTATCACGCATCAATAAACGAGGAGATACAAACAATGATTAATGAGACGCGAAAATCTTTAGAATGCGAGAGAGATATATTGGCTATATCTAAAATATTAAAAGCTTAATTATAATAAATTTTAAAAATATTAAGCAACTCTTCTGCCGGAACAGCGCTGTTTTTATATTCATTCATAATGTTTATAATTTGATCGGCAACGACGGGTCGAATTCCCATTTTAAGACCAAAGTTTTTTAATGCGCCAATCTCGGCTTCGTGAGTTTCTTGATCGACTTGCATTACTAAGGCCAACCTGTAAAAATGTGTAATTCGATCTACTTCGCTATATAAGGCTTGAGTTGGCTGGGGATGCTCAAAAATTTCAGAAACTTCATTTTCAGGAATGCCCAAACGCTTTGCCAATTTAAGAATCAGTTGCATTTCGGAACGCTTAATCTTACCATCGGCTTTGACCATGGTAATTAGATCGCTCAATAAAGATTTCGGATTCTTTTCCATAAAATGATTTCATAAAAAAGCCCTTGCAAATTGCGAAGGGCTTTTATAAAAGTTATAAAAATTTTAAGCGAGTACCGCTTTAACTTTATCGGCCGCCTCTTGAAATTCAATAGCGCTCTGAACATCTAGTCCACTGCTATCAATAAGTTCTTTTGCGATGTCTGCGTTTGTACCTTGTAAACGAACAATAATTGGCACGTTAATGGTTCCCATATTTTTGTACGCATCTACAATTCCCTGCGCTACACGGTCGCAACGAACAATTCCTCCAAAAATATTCACTAAAATAGCTTTTACGTTTGGATCTTTAAGAATTAGATGAAAAGCAGCTTCTACTCTTTCAGCATCTGCAGTTCCACCAACATCTAGGAAGTTTGCTGGCTCACCACCTGCTTGTTTAATAAGATCCATTGTAGCCATTGCAAGTCCGGCACCATTCACCATACACCCTACGTTTCCGTCCAAATCTACATAGTTCAAGCCTTTTTCCCCAGCTTCAACCTCTATTGGGTTTTCTTCACGTTTATCACGCATTGCAACGTAGTCTTTATGACGGTATAACGCGTTATCATCGATACTTACTTTAGCATCAACGGCGATTATTCTATCATCACTTGTTTTTAACACTGGGTTGATTTCAAACAATGAAGAGTCTGACTCGCTATACGCTTTGTAAAGTGCTGAAACGAATTTCGTCATCTCCTTAAAAGCTTTTCCACTAAGGCCAAGATTAAAAGCGATTCTTCTGGCTTGAAAACCAAGTAAGCCAACAGCAGGGTCAATTTCTTCCGTAAAAATTAAATGTGGAGTTTCTTCTGCTACTGTTTCAATATCCATTCCTCCTTCAGTAGAGTACATAATCATGTTGCGCCCGGTAGAACGGTTAAGCAATACACCCATATAGTATTCCTCTGGCTCGCTATCGCCAGGATAGTAAACATCTTCAGCAACTAAAACTTGGTGAACTTTTTTTCCTTCAGCACTTGTCTGAGGAGTAACAAGGTTCATTCCAATGATTTTACCTGAAATATCTTCAACTTCTTGCAGGTTTTTAGCAAGTTTTACACCGCCACCTTTTCCACGGCCTCCCGCATGAACTTGTGCTTTAATTACGTGCCACCCTGTTCCGGTGTCTTCTGTAAGTTTTTTAGCTGCCTCAACAGCTTCTTGTGGTGTGGTTGCGACAATTCCGCGCTGTATTTCAACACCAAAACTGTTCAATATTTCCTTTCCCTGATATTCGTGTAAATTCATAGTAACTGTTTTGAATTCTGCCCTTCTTAAAAGCAGATTTGATTATGGAATGCAAAAATAACAAATGTTGTAAGAATCCGCTACTGTTTTTAAAGTAATGTATTCAATCTCTATTCAATATTCTTTGAATTTGGTTATTTACAATATAGCGTGAAAGTTGAACTGAGTGTATTTACTAGTCTACAAATTGTTTCAGCTATTTAAATCGAGTAATTCAAAACACTTTGAGCACCTATTCTTCGTACCGACAAAAAAATTGAGAATGTTTTAATTATACGACTTATGACTTTTATTATAAAATAAATGACAAAACTCCGATAGTTGTCATTAATAACACTATATTTGCAACTTATATAAATTTTTTAATTAATTACAATGAACAAAGGAACAGTAAAATTCTTCAACGATACCAAAGGATTTGGTTTTATTACTGAAGAAGGAACCAACAAAGAACATTTTGTACACGTTTCAGGCCTAATCGACGAAGTTCGCGAAGGGGATGAAGTAGAATTTGATCTTCAAGAAGGCAAAAAAGGATTAAACGCGGTTAATGTAAAAGTACTTTAATATACGCATCACTTTTTATGACAAAGCCTCTCATTTTGGGAGGCTTTTTTTATGCACAAATATTTTCGGTTAAACAAAAATCGCTTCTAACATAAAGCAGAAGCGATTTTTTTAGTTTTTATAATATGGACTACTTATAACTTCGAAACATTTCTTTTAGCATTTTCGAACTCTTTCACCATATCTTTCAAAATTTGAGCAGCAGGTTTAATATCGTGAATTAAGCCCGCTATTTGACCAATTTCCAATTCGCCATCGACTAAATCCCCTTCGAACATTCCTCGCTTAGCACGAGCGCGACCCAAGTGTTTTATTAAATCTTCTTTGGTTGGATTTGTTTTGTAAAGCTCTAATACACTTTCGTAAAATGGATTTTTCAACAATCGAACTGGCGTTAATTCTTTTAAAGTTAGCTTGGTATCTCCTTCTTTCGCAGCAACCACTTCTTCCTTGAAAGCCTTGTGAGCAGAACTTTCTTCGGAAGCGACAAAACGACTTCCTACTTGCACTCCATCTGCTCCTAAAACCATTGCGGCCAGCATTCCTTCACCTGTAGCAATTCCGCCTGCAGCAATCAATGGAATATCTAACTGCTCCTTTACCATCGGAATTAAAGTGAAAGTTGTAGTTTCTTCTCTTCCGTTATGGCCACCAGCCTCAAATCCTTCTGCAACAACTGCATCAACTCCAGCTTCTTGTGCTTTTAACGCGAATTTTACACTGCTCACAACATGAACTACAACTATTCCGCGTTCTTTAAGTTTAGAGGTATAAGTTTTTGGATTTCCAGCCGAAGTGAAAACAATTTTAACTCCTTCCGCAATAATTATATCTATAATTTCTTCAAGATTGGGGTATAACATCGGGACGTTTACTCCGAAAGGTTTGTCGGTTGCCTTTTGACACTTCTGAATGTGTTCCCGAAGCACTTCAGGATACATAGAGCCTGCGCCAAGAATCCCTAAACCACCTTCATTTGACACAGCACTTGCCAATCGCCACCCGCTATTCCATATCATTCCAGCTTGAATGATTGGGTATTTTATTCCGAAAAGTTTCGTAATTCTATTTTCCACTATTCTTTTATTATTTTAAAGCTTGTTGTTTTGTTGTTCGAGGTAATAGAAGCAATATACATTCCTGAAGGCAGTTGAGAGACGTCTAAACTATTTTTCAGCTGACTGATTATAGCTTGCATTACACGTTCTCCTAACACATTATACAATGAAAATTCGGCTTGACTTACACTTTTAGGAAAAGAAACGTGTATCTCTGAGCTTACCGGATTTGGATAAAGCGCAAACAATGTTTCCTGCAAATGCTGATCTGTACTCATTTGCAATAACGCGTTTAAAGCAATCCCAAAATCGGGGATTCCATATCCCATATTGTAAGACGGATTGTTGTAAAGATCTGCTGATTCGCGTATCGCTTGCATCACAACATCATTTTTCAAATTCGGAACAGCTTGCCATAATGAAGCAACCGCACCCGCTATAATTGGCGAACTAAATGAAGTACCGTTTGAATAATCTACTTGCCCATATTGGTTTACTATTGCCGCACTTCGTCCCTGTGCCATTACATCGGGCTTTATTACACCCGCATAATTTGGACCATAGGAACTAAAATCAACATAATCTCCAGCTGAATCGACTGCGCCAATAGTAAATGAACCAGGAGCATCGGCAGGACTACCGATGTATCCGAAACCATTTCCGTCATTTCCGGCAGAGGTCACGTTAATCATTCCTTTATCGAATGCAGCATTCGAGCCACGTGCGCCAATTGTTGTGAATCCGTCTAAATCTTCGTATAAATGATTGTATGCTGGGTTATCAAAATCTTGATATCCAAGCGAGGTATTAGTTACATATACCCCGAGACTATCTGATCGTTCCAAGGCTTCAACCCAGTATGCTTCTTCCACTGGGCTTTCGCCATAACCATCTTCAGTGACAAAAAGGTAATAAGATGCTTTCGGTGCAGTACCAACAAAAGCAAGATCGGGGTTCGGGTTTTCTAATATTGCAGCTGCATCACTTAAAGTAGCAGCTCCATGACTTCCAGAACCATTTGGATTTTCAATACGTTCAACAAAGTCATAATAGCCCAATAACCTACCTTCGTTTCTTATATGCGCGTAAGCAGGATTACTTAATACGTTTGGATAGCCATTGTCCATGAACGCAACCACAATTCCATCACCATCATAACCACTTTGATGCAATTGATCTACACCAATCATATCTGTTTGGTTATAAGCAGAACCATAATTATAATCGACTCTTCGCTCATTTTCAATTTCAAATTTATCACGAGGTGCGATTCTAGGAAAAGTTCGATTTAAACTTTTATCCATAAACTCAACTTCGGTTACGAAAGAAAAATTTGATAGATTGTCAATAGCTGCATAAGGACCACGGACATAAACAGCGTTTAACCATTTCGATTTTGCTAAAACCGTAATGCCAGCTATACTGTTTATCTGCGCTTTATAAGCCTCATTTAACGGAACGTCACGTTCGTCTATTTCAATCCCTTGTGCCGACTTTCGATCAAGCGCTTCTTGAGATAAAATGGTGATTGGATTTGCTATAGATGCCGCCACGTTTTCCTTGTCTGCAAAAAACACTAGCGCTTCTTCTTGTGAAAAAACAAACGATGAACTAATAAGTAAAAAAAATAAGAATGTTTTTTTCATAAGTAAGATTTAGGAAATTACGCCACTTCCAACCAATTCCTCGTCTAGATACCAAGCAGCAAATTGGCCTTCAGTAATTGCAGATTGTGGATTGTCAAATATAACGTAAAGGCCGGAAAATCTGCGGTACAAAGTTGCTTTTTCCAATGGCTGTCTATATCGAATTCGGGCCATCACCTCCATTGTATCGTTTTCGGCGAGCTCTAAATCTTCACGAACCCAATGTATTTCTTCAGTTTTTATAAAAAGCCCTCGCCTGTATAACCCAGGGTGACTTTTCCCTTGACCTGTGTAAATAATATTTTCATCCACATCTGTATCGATTACAAATAATGGCTCTTTAGTGCCTCCAACAGCTAAACCTTTTCGTTGGCCTTTGGTAAAATAATGAGCTCCGTGATGTGTCCCAACCTCTTTTCCATCCGATTTTGAGTACACATATTTTGCCGAAAGAAACTCAAGCTGTTCCGCTTCAGAATTGAATGAAGGCGTTTCCAAATTGTAGTGCGGATGGTCGGATGGAATTTCAATAATCACTCCGTCTTTAGGGGCCAGTTTTTGCTGCAGAAACTCAGGAAGCCTTACTTTTCCTATAAAACATAATCCTTGCGAATCGCGTTTTTCGGCTGTAACCAAGTCTTGTTCCAGTGCTATTTTTCGCACTTCAGGTTTTAGTAACTCACCTACTGGGAATAAGGTTTTTGAAAGCTGCTCTTGAGAAAGCTGGCAGAGGAAGTATGATTGATCTTTATTCGAATCTTTTCCAGCTAAAAGTTGGTAAACCTTCTTATCCTGTCCATTTTTGTTTATTATAGAAGTTGATTTGCGGCAATAATGGCCTGTTGCCACAAAATCTGCACCAAGACTTAAGGCAATTTTCATAAAAACATCAAACTTTATTTCCCGATTGCAAAGTACATCCGGATTTGGAGTGCGTCCCATTTGATATTCACGAAACATATAGTCGACTATGCGCTCTTTGTATTCTTCGCTTAAATCGACAGTCTGAAATGGAATTCCGAGTTTTTCGGCTACCAACATTGCATCGTTACTATCTTCCAACCAAGGGCACTCGTTAGAAATGGTAACTGTATCGTCGTGCCAATTCTTCATAAAAAGCCCAATAACATCATAGCCTTGCTCCTTTAAAAGATAGGCTGCTACGCTGGAATCTACACCACCGCTAAGTCCGACAACTACTCGTTTTTTCATAATAAATATAGAATGTGCAAAGATAAGGCTTGTAAACGCCACAATGCAAGGTTCAGGAATACTTTGGCATTACTCCAGTGAATAGAAACCTAACTGATTCTCCTAAATTTAAATTTTAGGTAAATGAGATAAACTGGAAAAGAAAAATCTATTTGAAAATACTATTCTCTATTCTTTTTTGGAAAGGTTTCTTCAACAGTTACCTTTCCGTTTTTATAGTACTTCCAAAGTCCGTGCTTTTTATTGTCCTTGTAAGCCCCCTCAATAATCAGGTTTCCATGACCATCGTAATAAGTAGCTGGACCGTGAAGGTTACCATCTTTATACTGAAACTTCTTGATTGCTACTCCCTTTGTAGAATAATAAATATTGGCTCCATCTTTAAGTCCGTTATTATAATTGACCTCCTCCGTGATTTTCCCGTTCGAATAGTAGATAGTCTGTTTTCCGTGAAGTTTTCCGTTTGAATAGGTTTCACGAATCATTGGGATTTTGGAGTTTTTATGATATGTAATCCATTCGCCGATGCGGTCTTTCCCCTTCATTTGGCCCTCACTAACGACATTACCCTTTTTGGTAAAAAACTTAACCTCAGCTATATCATCGTTTCGATTAAATTTCTTGATGGCTTCGGGCTGATTTTTACAATCTTCACAGTAAAATTTAAACTCGCCGATTTCCTTCCCGTGATGAAATTTTCCTTCGTATCGCAATTGCTCTGTGCCTTCGTAATACTTCTTCCAAGTACCGTGCGGCTTACCATTATCGTCTAGCTGATTAACTTGATTCTGTGAAAAAACATCAACGGGAAACAAAGTAATTCCTAAGAAAAAAACAAAAGCAATTAGTTTCATCGAGTATATTGTTTACTTGCACTATTAACGCTGAAATTGACAATCTATTTTCACCAAAAGGCGTACAGGAAATTTTGAAAACATAGTCTGATCAACATTCAGGACCTTAATATATGATTTCCTGACAATTTCACAAATGACTTAAGTTAAGCTAATTCAAAAATTATTTTTTACCTGCTCTTTTCTGCTCTTCAGCCTGCTCCATCATTTCGGCCATTTTTCTTTGAAACTTGTTCTGTTTTCTAGGTTGTGCTTTCTTTACTTGAATTTTTGCGTGAATCTTTTCTTCATCTATAATGAAGTTTTTAATCACGAGCATAATACCAATGGTAATTAAGTTAGAAACAAAATAATACAACGAAAGTCCACTTGCATAGTTATTGAAGAACACCAACATAAACAACGGTGACAGATACATTATAAATTTCATGTTTGGCATTCCCGGCTGTTGTTGCTGTTGCATGGTTTGTGCTGTTGTCATCATCATATAAATGAAAATAGCGATAGAAGCCAAAATCGGGAACAAACTTACGTGGTCGCCATAAAATGGAATATGGAATGGTAATTCTAAAATCGTATCATAACTAGAAAGATCGTCCGCCCATAAGAAACTTTTCTGACGTAAATCAAAAGCCGATGGGAAAAACGTAAAGAGTGCGTAAAAGACAGGAATTTGAAGCAGTGCCGGCAAGCATCCTTTAAGCGGACTCGCACCAGCAGAGTTTTGCAACTTCATAGTTTCCTGCTGAATTTTGATTTTGTTGTCTTTGTACTTCTCCTTAATAGCGTCCATTTCAGGTTTGAGAACCTTCATTTTAGCTTGTGCCAAATACTGTTTGTATTGGACTGGTGAAAGCAAGAGTTTTATTAAAATGGTAAGTACAATAATTGCAATTCCAGCAGGTAAAAAGTCTGATAGGAAAGCAAAAAGTGGAATGATAAGATATTTGTTTATCATTCCAAAGATACCCCATCCTAGCGGCATAGCCTCATCAAGATTACGACCATACTTTTTAAATATTTGGTAATCGGAAGGACCGTAATACATATTCATATTGTACGATAAAGCTCCGTTTTTAGGCTCTAAGAGCATTCTTGCATCGTACCGTTTGGTGTAAACAGTATCAATTTCTTCGTCGTGAACAAGGTCTTCAGATTTAAGAACAACTTCCTTGAAAGGAGTATCTGTAAGTAGCATTGAACTAAAGAAATGCTGACGGAAGTTCATCCAAGTAACATCTTTCTCTACTTCTTGGTCATCTCCAGATGGTGAAAGTTTAGAGTGTTTCCCGTTTTCGTATTCATAGGTTAAACGCGTATATCGGTTTTCGTATGAAATACTTTTTGCGTGACGATATCCTTTTAATTGCCAATCTAAATACATTGGTTGCGATGTATTTAAAACCCCGTCTAATCCTTGGCTATTGATGCTAAAATCCATCATATACTCACCTGGATGTAGCGTATATCGGTATTCGATAAAAGCATTTTCTGAAGTTTTAAGCCTCATTGTAAGCACATTATCTTCACCATTTTTACTCAGCGTTGGTTGAAAGTATAATTCTTCTGTATTTAAAATTCTATTTTCTGCTGTAAACTGAAGGTTTAATGAAGCATTTCCGTCTTTAATCAGATAAACCGGAACAGAATCGTATTTAGTGATATTCTTTAAGCGAGCTTCAGTGATATACCCTCCTTTATTACTAACTTTTAAGAAAAGGACATCGTTTTCAAAAACAGTAACATCATCTTTTGCTGAAGGTAGCGTTCCTGAATAAGCAAAAGATCCTAATCTATTCTTAAGTTGATCCAGCGCGAGTGAATCTCCTGATTTTAATGAAGCAACAGAATCGGATATTCCCTGTGCTAAAGTGGTATCATTATTTGTAACCTGTGCAGCTTCTGTATTCGCTTTTGCAGCAGCTTCAGTTCTTGCTTTTTCCTGAAGTTCTTCCTCGGTAGGTTGGTTGGCATAAAGCATCCATACTAAGATACCACCAATCAATAAAAAACCTAAAAGTGAGTTAATGTCGAAATTTTTCTTTTCCATATTCAGTCGCCGAATTTATGTGCGATTGTTTTTAATAACTCCGAAAGTAGTTTCGGAAGCTTGATTTAAAATATTTATTTATTACACCTACAAGCTATTTAAAACCTTGCAGAATATTTTGAGACCTTTTAGAACACCCTTATGACTTTGCAAAAAGACTTGGAACTAATTGCAAGAATCCCGCCTTTTTATTACTTACGCCAAATTGTCCTAATGGCTTTCTAACGAATGATCGTGTACCGCTTTTACAAATGCAACAAAAAGTGGATGAGGATTTGCGACGGTGCTTTTATACTCTGGATGATATTGCACCCCCATAAACCAAGAATGACTTGGAATTTCAACAATTTCGATTAATCCTGTGTCTGGGTTAATTCCAGTTGCAATCATTCCTGCTTCCTCCATTTGTTCGCGATATTCATTATTAAACTCGTATCGATGACGGTGGCGCTCTTCAATTGTATCTGTTTTATAAATCTTTTTTGCTAGACTGCCTTCTTTTAAATCACATTTCCACGACCCTAAGCGCATTGTACCGCCCATATCTGTAATGTTCTTTTGATCTTCCATTATACTAATTATTGGATTCTTGGTTTGAGAATCCATTTCAGTACTATTTGCATCTTTTAGCTTTAAAACATCACGTGCAAATTCAATAACTGCCATTTGCATTCCGAGACAAATTCCTAAGAAAGGCAAATTGTTTTCGCGCGCATACTTCACGGCAGCGATTTTACCTTCAACACCTCGTTCGCCGAAACCTGGTGCTACCAAAATCCCATCTAATTTTGCAAGTTTTTTTCCTATGGTTTTAGCATTAATATGCTCGGAGTGAATAAATTCTATTTTTACCTTTACTTCATTTTCAGCACCTGCGTGAATAAAGGCTTCTAAAATGGATTTATAACTATCCTGCAATTCTACATATTTCCCAATCAAACCAATGCAAACCTCTCCTTTTGGATTTTTATGTCTATCAAGGAAATTGTTCCAATGTTTTAAATCGGGTTCAAGGTAATTTTTAAGATTTAATTTCTGAAGGGTAACAATATCCAATCCTTCTTCAAGCATCATATTCGGCACATCATAAATTGTTGATGCATCGATTGATTGAATTACAGCTTCTTCTTTAACATTGCAAAACAATGCTAATTTTCTTCGAAGATCGTGAGAAAGCTCGTGTTCTGTTCTGCATACCAAAATGTCTGCGCGTATTCCACTTTCCATCAAAGTTTTTACGGAATGCTGCGTTGGTTTTGTTTTCAATTCACCAGCTGCCGCGAGATACGGGATAAGCGTAAGGTGAATTACAAGGGCATTATCATCGCCCATTTCCCACTTCATTTGTCGCACAGCTTCTATGTATGGTAAAGATTCAATATCACCAACAGTTCCTCCTATTTCGGTAATTACGATGTCGTAATCTCCCGTTTTTCCGAGCAGTTGAATTCGTTCTTTTATCTCGTTGGTAATGTGAGGAATTACTTGTACTGTTTTCCCTAAGAACTCACCGCGACGTTCTTTTTCAATAACGCTTTGATAAACCCTACCAGTAGTAACACTATTTGCCTGAGAAGTAGTGATGTTTAAAAAACGCTCGTAATGCCCCAAGTCTAAGTCGGTTTCGGCCCCGTCGTCCGTTACATAACATTCGCCATGTTCATAAGGATTTAAGGTGCCTGGATCTACATTAATATATGGATCTAATTTTTGGATGGTAACGCGATACCCTCTAGCTTGTAGCAATTTGGCTAGTGACGCTGCAATGATTCCCTTACCTAATGATGATGAAACCCCGCCCGTAACGAAGATGTACTTTGTAGTATTCATGGATGTGTGTACTGAAAATGACTATACGGGGTGCAAAGGTACATTTTATTGTGGAAGGGAAAGGATGAAAATTTAAAAATAAGACCCCGAAACAAAAAATTAAGTTTCGGGCGTTATGAAATCCTTTTATAGCTCACTAACAGAACCTTATACTTTGTAATATCGCTATCAAATTTAGCGATATAGCTCTAAATTTATTTTTTTGAAAAGATAAGATTATCCACTAAAAAATTCTGAGGCAAAAACAATAATATTTCTACTTGAGAACACTACCAACTTCCGCCGCCACCGCCGCCAAATCCACCTCCGGAGGATCCGCCACCCGAAGAGCTGCTCGAAGGCGAACTAACCATTACAGACTGAGCCGACGTCATGGCTCCTGAAAATGAATTTGCGAAATTGTGCATTGTAAACGCACCCGTAGAGGAAGTGTACCAACTAGGTGGTTGCAAGTTGAGCGATTCAAACTTCTTTGCCCATTGGTCGAATAAACCAAAAGCAACGGCATAAGCCATGGTTGTTTCAAAATAATTAGGACTATCTTGTAGTAGCATCTTCAACTTATTTTGTTCAGCGACTTTTATAAATTGTTTAAAACCTTTTAAATCTGAAAGCACTCGGTTCCCGATAGCGTTTTTCTTAACCAAATAAGTGGTCATAATCATCAAGAAAATAGTTACTGGAACCACAGCAATAGCCGCTATCAATCCCCAAGTAAATAGAAACACAAAAAACAACAAAACGTTCCCGAGTAAAAAGCCTATAGTCACATAATTCTTAACCTTTCGCGCTTTTGGGTCGTAATAAACCTGTGCCTTGTCCTTTAGTTTTTCTTTGGCACTACTCATGGTTGTATAGAATGAATCCTTTAGGCTACTGATAAGCACCTCGACTCCCGGAACATCTTCAGTTCCAAAAAGCCCTCTAAAAATCTGCTCTTCATAATCTGGGGAATCTGCAGGTAGCGTTTTAAGCATAGTTAGTTTGGTATCATCTTTTCCAAACCATCCGTTTTTAGGAATTTGCTCCATTTTAATAATTCCCCTTGAACCCCAACAAGGAATTAACGCTATTAAATCTGGAGTATCTGCTCGGTCATCAATTAAAAAACCAGCCATGGCAGGATCTATCCCACTTGGTGGAAAATAACTGATTGTTGCTACCACATCATCGTCCTTACCATACTTATCCCAAATTCTATAAAATACAATCAAAATTGTTGCGAGAATAAGCGTCCAACCATAATTTGTCCAAAATGGCCAAAATGGTTTAATTTCCTTTATAGCACCCTGCGGAAGATTTAATAAAACTGTAACGCTATCTCCTTTATACGAAGTGAAACCGTCAAGGCTACCCACTGTAAAAACGCCATTACCGTAACTTATTTGAAACTCATCACTTTCTTCCGATTCACCAACAGCTCCTGAATAAACGAAAAAATCATCGTCACTTACACTCACCTTTTCGGGTACATGAATTGTAAAGTTTAATTGTTTAAAAACGGTATTCCAGTCGGCAGGTTTTACATTCCAATAAAACAGAACCTGATCTTTTTCAAAAAGAAAAGCACCATACACCCTATATCTTATTTCATAATGCTGAGGGCCAATAAGCGTAATATCCTTATCCCCTATTTTAATTTCCAAATAATCACTGAGTTTTTGAATAAAGTCTGGGTCGGCTTCAAAATTATAGTTCGGAACTTCGACATTTCTTATTTTAATACGTCGATTCTCCTCAATTCCGTCTTCGTTTATTAAATCGTAGGAAGTCTGAATATTTCTATAAATTCCATGTTTATAATCAGTAAAAGTAAGGTCGTATTTCTCTACGACATCAAAATAACCATCGGCATTTATAAAGATATCAACCTGGGCGCTATCCACTTCGAAATCTTGGGTAAATCCTTTCAGAATACCCAACAACATTAATAGAAGAAGAATCAGGTTTTTCATTTCAAATAATTCAATCGAAATTTGTTAATCAAAACTCACCTTTACATTTTCACGACTCGCCTCATCGGTTTCAAAAAAGTCGAAATGCTGATATTTAAACATACTAGCGAACACAACACCTGGAAAGCTTTCGCCATAGGTATTATTTTCGCGAACGGTTCCGTTGTAATAGCGCCGACTACGCTCTAGGTTAATTTCAATTTCATTAAGCTTTTGTTGAAGATCCAAAAAGTTGGAATTAGCCTTTAAATCTGGATAAGCTTCACTCAATGCAAAAATACTGCGTAGCGTTTGTTGCAATTGGTTTTCGGCTTTTATTTGCGCATTAATATCATCGCTAGGAACAGCCATTGCAGCATTTCGAGCATTAATAACACTTTCCAAAGTAGTTTTTTCGTGAGCGGCATACCCTTTTACGGTTTCCACAAGATTTGGAATCAGGTCGTATCTGCGTTTCAGCGCAACGTCAATATTACTCCAGGCATCCTTTACGAGATTTCGATTTTTAGCAAAACGGTTGAAAATGTTTACAAGAAAAAAGCCCAATGCTAAAACAATTGCGAGGAAAATCAGTAAATACATAGCTTCAAAAATTAAGGGTTAGTAGTTTTTGGATTATATAAAATTACCCAATAAATAACGAACTAAGGTAGTGATTTTTATTGTTTTTGAATTGATGTTTTTGAAGATGAATTAGAAGTACTTTATACTATAAAAAGACGTTAAGAAAAAACGGGGTTTAAAATAATATTTTCAATTATCGACTTAAAATTATAAAGCAAATTGAAGTATAAAGTGCATTGATAATTAACAGAAAAACGTGGAAACACACTATCAAATTATCGGAATCTGAGTTTTTAAGCTTGTAAAAAAGCATTGAAAACACAGAATATCAACCAAAAATAGAACTAAAAAACTTTGAGTATTAAAAAAATGAAGAATAGCTACACCCTTTTCTTTAAAAGATAGAGTATGCGTTTTGTGCCTTTTACTACTTCCTTTTTCTCGAGGGTGAAGTACTGCAAATAGCCGTTCTCAAATTCCGTTTCATTGTAGAAATCGAAGTGATTGATAAACTCCCGCTTCCGAAGTAATAATGAACCCACCCAAGAATCCTCACGGGTAGGGAACTCTATGATGAGCGTTTCGGAAAATGAAGCGAAAAACTCAGCCGATTTATCAAAAGGAACATTGCCTGAAAGTGTAATGTGGTGAATCAACGCCAAAGCCATAGTAACGTCTGGTTGATAATTTACCAATCTTTCGATTAAAGAATTCCGCTCCGTGTTGTTAAAACCAACTCCAGGTGCGGGTTGCAGCACATCACAAACAAAGGGCAACATATTTGTTTCCTTGTTTTTCTGAAGTTGTTTGTAGTTGTGATCCACGGCATTGCTGTCAATATCGGTAACAATAATCTCCGGTACGCTGTCAATCACAGTGCGAGCAAATGTGCCGTCGTTACCACCAACATCAATTAATTTCTGCGGTTTCAGAGGTTTAATCCACTCTTTAACCAGCTTTTTTTTAGCTTCAAAAGCAGCTTCGTCATAATTGGTTTTGGTGTAGTAATCACCCCATTCGCTAACTTCCTTTAGTTTTAACTCTTTTATGAAATCGAAAAGACTCTCCAAAATATTTTCTTGTGATTTTTTCGAAAGTGAAGCAATTTTGGTTTCGACCTTGTAATCCTCACCATGCTTACTTTCCATCTTTGCAAGCAAGTGTATGTTTGGATAGAGTACCGAACTTAATTTGGTACGTGTAGGAAGTAATGATGAAATAAGTTTTACAGGAATTCCATCTATATGCGTCTGCATCATCTTAAAAACTTCGGTGCCGTGATATTTCGCTAAAGCTAATGGCCCTAAAAAGTGGGTGACAAACTGTTTGTATGCACGCCAAGGGGTGCCTTCTTCGTAAAAATCGAAAGACAGTGTGTCGATAAATACAGGTTTTCCTTTGTGAAATGTAATATTGTAGGCAGAAGCATCTTTCAATATAAACCCTTTAGAAAGGGCATATTTCTGAATTTTTAAAGTGTGTAAAGCAGCATGTTTATATTGTTCAAAACTCCATTCGTACGGGTTTGTGATAAACGGAATTGGTTCTGGAGTAATTACAATTTGCTCAGCCGAAACAGAAGTCTCCTCGTGCGGAATTAGAAGTGCGTTGGATATTAAATTTTTGAAAAAACCAGACTCCTTTAATTTTTTGTATTGTGGAAAATAAATAGGGTTAATAGCCCTACGAAGCACATCACCATCGTGAAACACATACCCAGAAGGATCTCGAAATGAAGCTTGGTGTGTATTAGTTTTTTCTATCATCTTTTTCGGTGTCTTGCTCATCAAAATCAATTGAATCGTAAGTATCTTCCTCTTCTTTTACCAATCCGAAAAAAGATTTCACCTTATACATCACCCCTTTTGAAAAAAGCAATATTCCAGCCGCAGCTGCCACTATTGCTTGAACCAACATTGCTCCTAATCCTGGATCGAAATAAAGAAAATTCATATCTATTATTTTAATACGCGTTTACCTATCGGCGGTGGCAAATTAACTAAAAAACGTCGAGTTTAAAGGACAGAATGATGAAAATGTTTTAAATGACAAAGGATGTAAGACTAAGAAAATACTTCCTAGTCCTACGTCTTAAGTCAAAAAGCCTTATGTCAATTATAACTTGTTTCGCTTACGGTCAACTTCTTTTAAATATATTTTACGAATGCGTAAATGGTTTGGTGTAACCTCAACATATTCGTCCTTTTGGATATACTCTAATGCTTCTTCCAAAGAAAATTTAATAGCAGGGATAATTTTAGCTTTATCATCTGCGCCCGAAGAACGTACGTTAGAAAGCTTCTTGGTCTTAGTGATATTTACAGTCATATCATCTTGTCGCGAGTTTTCTCCAATTACTTGACCTTCGTAAATATCTTCGTTTGGATGCACGAAGAAACGTCCACGATCCTGCAGTTTATCAATAGAGTAAGGAATTGCTGTTCCCGTTTCCATAGAAACTAAAGATCCGTTTTGTCTTTCTGGAATTCCACCTTTTAATGGTTGATACTCAAGAAAACGGTGTGTCATAATAGCTTCCCCTGCAGTAGCAGTAAGCAATTGATTACGCAAACCAATTATACCACGCGATGGGATTATAAATTTACAAACCATACGGTCTCCTTTACCTTCCATGCTTATCATTTCGCCTTTACGAATGGTAACCATATTAATGGCAGTTCCACTAACGGTTTCAGGCAGATCGATAGTCATTTCTTCAACTGGCTCACATTTTACACCATCAACTTCCTTGATAATTACCTGTGGTTGACCAATTTGAAGCTCGTAACCTTCACGGCGCATAGTTTCAATTAAAACAGAAAGGTGCAAAACGCCACGGCCAAAAACCATAAACTTATCAGCACTATCTGTTGGATGCATGCGCAAGGCAAGATTTTTCTCTAATTCCTTTTCAAGCCTTTCCTTAATATGTCGCGATGTAACAAATTTTCCATCTTTACCGAAGAAAGGAGAATCGTTAATCGTGAAAAGCATACTCATTGTAGGCTCATCAATAGAAATAGTTTGTAGCGCTTCTGGGTTTTCAAGATCGGCAATGGTATCGCCAATTTCAAAGCCTTCAAGTCCTACTAATGCACAAATATCACCCGGTTGAACTTCCGTAACTTTTTTACGGCCCATTCCTTCAAAGGTGTGAATTTCTTTTATTTTAGTTTTTACAATAGTCCCATCTCTTTTAACAAGGGCTACTTGCAAGCCTTCCTTCAGGACTCCTCTTTGCAAACGACCAATAGCGATTCTTCCTGTAAAAGATGAAAAGTCTAATGAGGTAATTAGCATTTGTAATGATCCTTCTTCAACTTTAAAAGACGGAATATGTTCTAAAACCATATCTAATAATGGTTCAATACTATCGGTTGGTTTTCTCCAATCGGTGCTCATCCAGTTCTGTTTTGCAGAACCATAAACCGCTGGGAAATCGAGTTGCCATTCTTCGGCACCCAATTCAAACATTAAATCAAAAATAGATTCGTGTACCTCATCTGGAGTACAGTTTTCCTTATCGACTTTATTAACAACTACACAAGGTTTTAAACCTAGATCTATTGCTTTTTGAAGCACGAAACGCGTTTGTGGCATTGGCCCTTCAAAGGCATCAACCAATAGCAAAACGCCATCGGCCATGTTTAATACCCGTTCAACTTCACCACCAAAATCGGCGTGACCAGGAGTATCGATAATGTTAATTTTTGTTCCTTTATATTGTACAGAAACATTCTTGGAAGTAATAGTAATTCCGCGCTCTCGTTCTAGATCGTTATTATCTAAGATAAGTTCACCAGACTGTTCGTTTTCACGAAAAAGACTACAGTGGTGCATAATTTTATCTACCAAGGTGGTTTTACCGTGGTCGACGTGGGCAATAATTGCGATATTTTTGATTTTCATAAATTCCCTCCTTTTTTTGGAGGGTGCAAAAGTAGTGTTTCTAAGTGGATTAGAAACAAAAGTCGTCATTTTTATTTTGAATAAAATTTGAAATTTTTTATACGTTACTATCTAGAAAAACTGGAAGTTAAAATAGAATGGTAAAATAACTATCTTTACGCTGCCTAAAAATAAATTATGAAACTTGAATTAATTCCGAAAATAAAACACACGAACTCTAACAACTTTTTCCTTTTAGCAGGACCATGCGCTATTGAAGGCGAAGAAATGGCGATGCAGATAGCCGAAAAGATTGTAAAAATCACTGATAAGCTTGAAATACCTTTTGTTTTTAAAGGAAGTTTCAAAAAAGCAAATCGAAGTAGAATCGATAGCTTTACAGGGATTGGAGACGAAAAAGCATTGAAAATCCTCCGAAAGGTCTCTGAGTCCTTTGACGTTCCCACTGTTACTGATATTCATGAAGTAAACGACGCATTATTAGCCGCCGAATATGTAGATGTGCTACAAATACCAGCTTTCTTGGTTCGCCAAACCGATTTAGTAGTTGCCGCCGCCAAAACAGGAAAAGTGGTAAACTTGAAAAAAGGACAGTTCATGAGTCCAGAAAGCATGAAACACGCAGTAACCAAAGTAACCGATTGCAACAACGAACAAGTGTTGGTAACAGATCGCGGTACTATGTTTGGATATCAAGACATGATTGTAGATTTTAGGGGTATTCCAACCATGAAACAATATGCACCTGTTGTATTAGACGTAACCCACAGTCTGCAACAGCCTAACCAAAGCGCTGGTGTAACGGGAGGAAGACCCGAAATGATTTCAACTATTGCAAGAGCTGGAATAGCCACTGGTGCCGATGGCATTTTTATTGAAACTCACTTCGACCCTGCAAATGCCAAAAGTGACGGCGCAAACATGCTTAATTTAAATTTACTTGAAAAGTTATTGACAGACCTTGTGGCTATTCGACAAACAATTAATGGTCTATAAAAAAATCCTGCTCATTCTTTGAAGAAGCAGGATTTCTTGGCTAACTAAAACTCTTAAAAGTGAATGAATTTAGAGGATTATAATAAATTTATTTTTTTATTAGAACCTCAAATTATGAGTAACTCAAAGATGCATCTAAAAGCCTATACAAATCAAGAGGAAAAACCCTGATTTCCTTCAGGATTTCTCCTGTTTATTATTGTAAATCAACACACTACATATCATATTTTAAACAAAAGGGCTGCTTAAAATTTTAAGCAGCCCTTTCGTAAATAATACTTGATTATTAACCCCCCAGTCAATCTTCAGTAACACAAAGATGCAGTATACAAACACACCAATCAAGGGGAAAAAACCTATTTATTTAAGGGATTTTTCCTGTTATTCGCAAACATAAAAGGAGAAATGAACCAAAGTATTATAAGATTCTGATTAGGTGAAATTAATAGGCTTAAAATTAACTACAAACAATCGATATTTTAATAGGTAATTACCTAATGAAGTTTTTATATTTTGAATTATTTAGTGCCCGTTTCTAAACGCTCGGTATTTTAGGTCGTATAGAATAAAAAAGCTGCGCCAGAACGGCACAGCTTTTTCAAAAATAAAACAAATAAAAACCCCCAATTAATTTGCTTGGTGTAAAGATGCCAAAAACAACAGATGCCCGTCAAGAGGAAAAAACCTATTTCACCACAGGGTTTTCCCTATTTTTATAGCAATGCATTAAGTTTAGATTACTTTTCATTCTATTATGCTAAGTCTTTACAAATCCTACTGCCAATTATTTAACCTTTGAAGAAAAGCATTCAAATAGACAACTTCGGTTATTAAAATTTCTAAACGAAGAAGGCCGCCCATATGTTAGGCAACCTTTTCGCAAAAAACTCTCTCTTATTAACCCCTCAGTTAATTAAAGCGATACAAATATCTCGCTAATTAAAGCTTTAAACAAGAGGGTTTTCCCTATTTTATAAAGGGTTTTCCCTGTTTGCTAAATATTCTTAAATCCAAATAAAACTTTTTAGCAATAATACTCGTTCGTGCTTTTTGAATCTTTAATATTTATCCTAATTTGCATCTTTATAAGATTTCCGTTCCTCAATATGTTTGTAAAGAAATTTAATCTACTTGCCTTACTATTACTTTGCTCCTTTGCCTATTCTCAGTCCATGCGGATTGATGCGTTTGGAAAACCTAGCCAGCATGAATTGAAACTTAAAAGGTATGACCCAGAACCAGACGCTAGCGGAGTAATACTTTATGAAGCAGGAAACTATTATGCCGTTTCGATTGTTAGGCGAAATGCAGTAAGACTGGTGAAGGAAATACACAGAAAAATTAAAGTTTTGGATGCCAATAAATTTGATCTTACAACGATAGAAATCCCCTATTACGAGGGAACTTTTTACGGTGAAGAAATCTTGGACTACAAAGCTGTTACGCATAACGGTTCCTTGAAAAGTTACGTTCCCGACGATGCTTTCTACAAAACCAACCAATCAAAAACAGGAAAAGCGTTAAAATTTACGTTCCCAAATATACAGGACGGAAGTGTTTTGGAATATAGATACACTATTGTAAGCCCTTATTTTTACGACTTGAATGGTTGGGAATTTCAGCACGAACTTCCTACAATTTATAGTCTATTTCAAACTAGTCTACCTAGAAACTTCAGATATAACCAGATTTTATATGGTGATAAAAAATTAGACCTTCAAACCTCTACGATTAAACCAAAGGGCTTTTTAATTCCTTCAAACAATGCGCACGTAGATACTGAAGTGAGTAGTTTCGCAATGAAAGACATTCCTTCTTTCACAGAAGAAGATTATATGCTATCCAGAAAAAATTATATTTCACGGATTGTGTACGAACCCTTAGCATTTAAAGCTTTTCACGGATTTGACCAAGTTTACACCCGCTCTTGGAAAGATGTTGATAGGCGGTTTGAAAAACGAAGTGATTTTGGTGAACAGCTAAGTATGAAAAATTATTTTAGAAGAAAGTTGCCAAAAAACATTCTTAACATTGAAAACGACTTAGAACGTGCCAAGGCCGTATACAGTTTTATTCAAAGTAACTACACTTGGAATAGGCGATATTTCAATTACGGTTTAGACGTTAAAGACGCTTTTAAAGATAAAATAGGTAGTGTATCAGCGATTAACCTCTCTTTGGTCAATGCACTTGAGGCAGCAAAACTAAACGCGAAATCCGTGATTCTTTCAACTAGAAACAACGGGTTGCCTACAGAGCTATATCCAGTTCTTTCAAATTTCAATTATGTTATTGCCGTTCTAATACTAAACAATGATAAGATTCTTCTAGATGCCACCGACAAGCAAGCTCCATTCGGAATAATCCCGTTTCGAGCTTTAAACGTAAAAGCACGCGTACTGGACTTCAAAAAAGGAAGTTACTGGATGCCAATAGAACCTTTTAAGCAAAACATTCATTATTCAAATACTCAAGTAACCGCCAATGCTAACGGAATTTTTTCAGGAAAAGTTAGGCAGGCCAATTATGGTTACATAGGTCTCGGAAAACGAAATATTATAGAAGAAGAAACACTTTCAGAATATATAAAGCATCAAGAAAAACACAAAAAAGGAATCGAAGTTGAAGACTACCAAGTAGAGGATATTAAGCAAATTGAAAAGCCATTAAAAGAGAATTACAACATTACCATAACACCCGAGGTGGTAGGTGACAAAGTGATTCTTTATCCTTTTTTCAACAAGCCCTATATTTCGGAAAACCCCTTTAAAATGAAGGAAAGAAGCTACCCAATGGATTTCGGGTTTCCGTTTACAAACACCTATTTAGTTTCCATTGACCTAGCAGATGCATACGAAATAGAACAAATACCGAATAGCCGAAGCATTAAGCTCCAAGGCGAAGACGGAGAATGCTCGGTGTATTATGCAATCGAAGACAATAAAATCAACATCCGTTTTAACCTAAAACTTAACGCTTACAACTACCCAGCAGACGCTTACGAATCTTTAAAAGAATTTTTTGGCACAATGGTTAGCATGCTAAAAGAAGAAACAATCGTTTTAAAAAGAATATAATATGCATATCAAAATCTTTCTCATAATTGCTTTCATTTTCTTATTTCAAAATATGAACGCTCAAGAAACGTATATTCACACATTTGGAGAACCGCTTCAGGAAGAATATGCACTCAATAAGTACACCCCAGATCTTGAAGCTAGTGGAGTTGTTCTTTATGAAAGAGGAAATTATACAATAGATGCAGTTGGAGATTATATTAGAATTATTAAGCATGTTCATGTAAAAATGAAAGTGTTCAACGCCAAAGACTTTAAACACGCTACCATTAAAATCCCTTATTATCTTGGAGACAAGTTGCAGGAAAACGTAACAAACATTAAAGCCATTACTCACAACGGAAAAACCAAAGAGTTTGTATCCCAAAATGCGGTTTTTGACGCAGAAGAAAGTCAATATTGGTCCCAGAAAAAATTTGCATTTCCGAATGTTCGGGATGGGAGTATTTTAGAATATTCGTATCAAATAGAAAGTCCATATTTCGCAATGTTTGGCGGCTGGGAATTTATGAACCCTCTCCCAACTATATATTCTGAACTTCACACAGAAATCCCGGGAAACTTCAACTATAACCGCACACTTTATGGCAATCGGGAACTTGATGTAAATAAAGCCGAAATCAAAAAAGATTGCTTTCACCTTCCTGGCTTTCGAGTGCCTGGCGACTGTGAATCGGCTACTTATGTAATGAAGAACGTACCCGCTTTTACTGAAGAAAAATATATGCTCGCACCAAGTAATTATATGCCTGCCTTAAAATATGAATTGGTCGAAATCATCGACTTAAACGAAAGCAGGGACACCTATGCCAAGACCTGGAAAGATGTAGACCGAAGGTTTAAAAACGACAAAGATCTTGGACGTCAACTCAAGTACTCCGAGTTTTTTAAAGGAAAATTACCTCAAGACATTCTTACCATTTCTGATGACATAGAACGCGCAACTGCCGTTTATCACTTTATTCAGAAAAACATGAATTGGAACAAAAAAGTTAGAATATTTAGTGATATTCGGGTAAAAGAAGCCTTTGAAGAAGGAGTTGGTAATAGTTCAGAAATAAATTTAGCACTCATCAATTCCCTTGAAGCCGCCGGCCTAGACGCAAAAATAATGATGATAGCAACTCGCGATGTAGCGCTGCCATCAAAACAATACCCTATTTTAACCGATTTTAATTATGCCATCGTGTTCTTACAAATAAATAATCAAAAATTTATCTTAGACGCTACCGACAAATACACCCCGTTTGGAGTATTGCCAATGCGCGATCTAAATGTGGAAGGTCGGGTTTTAGATTTCAAAAAAGGAAGTTATTGGGAACCGATCACTCCAATTGCTAAAAACTTACACTATGTAAATATGCAACTGACAGCCGATAGTCAAGGAATTTTTAAAGGTAAAATAAATGAAGTCTCTACGGGTTATATTTCCGTAGGCAAACGAAAAGAGAATAATGATTATAGTAAGGAAGAAAACACCAAAAGAAAGCAACAGAAAAACGAAGGATTAAATATCTCAGACTTAACAATTGAAAATGCTAAAGACCTGGAACTTCCGTATAAAGAAAGTTATAACATTTCACTACACGAACAAGTAGTTGCCGACCAACTTTTTGTTTATCCGTTTTTAATGCAAACTTATTTTACTGAAAACCCATTCTTAAAAGAAAGTCGTAAATATCCGATTGACTTTGGATTTCCTGTAATTAATAATTACCTAATTTCGATAGATGTAAAAGACCAGTACGAAATTTTAAGTGCACCCGAAAACAAACTGATGCGATTACCGAATAACGATGGAGAACTTTCTGTTGTTTATGACGTATCAGGAACTAAAATAAACATTAGACTTAGCCTAAAACTCAATAATCACAGCTTCCCCACAGGTGCCTACCAATCGTTACGTGAGTTTTTTACTGAATTAATCAAAATACAATCCGAAGAACCCATTACCCTAAAGAAGATTTAAAACTAAAAAGGAATTTGGTTATTACCTGAAGCCTATAAGCTATTTCCAGTTAACAACCACTGAATACAGAAAACTGATTCTATCCTTTGAACTTTAATGGCAAATGAACCACACTTTTGGTTTCATAAAAATCTTCTTCAAAATATTCATTTAACGGATATATAACCGCATTGCGATAAATTTTCAATTCTTCAGTTAAATCGCCTCCCTTTAAATAGAGAATTCCGTTTTTCTTTTCGTGAAGACTCTTTTTAGCCACTTTTCCATTCACCCAATGTACAAAAGTCTCCATTTGAGCAACGGCGCGACTAACGATAAAATCGTATTTTCCTGAAACGTTTTCAACCCGATCATTAGTAGCTTTTACGTTTTTTAGCTGTAAACCTTCAACAACCTCCGCCACTACTTTAATTTTCTTCCCAATACTGTCTACCAAATGAAACTGCACTTCTGGATAAAGAATAGCAAGAGGGATTCCTGGAAAACCACCACCCGTACCAACGTCCAATATTTTGGAGCCTGGAAGGAAAGACTGAATCTTTGCTATGCCTAAGGAATGCAGGACATGCCGAAGATACAGCTCATCGATATCCTTTCGAGATACTACATTTATTTTAATGTTCCAATCTTCATATAACTTTTGTAACAGCTCAAATTGCGCCTTCTGTTCAGCAGTTAATTCGGGGAAATATTTTAATATCAGTTCCATAATATAATTTAAGAGACGAAAGTATGGTATCTTTGTCAAAATTATAGATTTGGATTCTAAGATTTCACCAAAAGTTGATTAATTTTATGACCGCTACAGAATCAAACCTAAGACAATAAATTATTTTGACATATACCAAATTAAACTTCTCCAGAACGGACAGCGCAAAGTTCTTTAGAACACTCAACAAGCGCGTTAACGAGTACTTTAAAGAAAACAATTTATCCAAAACTGGAAATTGGAAGCTTCACCTTAAAACCATCGTGATGTTTTCATTATACCTTACCCCCTATTTTCTACTACTTACTTTAGATGTTCCAGGCTGGGCTCAGTTATTATTTACCATAATCATGGGCGTAGGAATGGCTGGCGTAGGCATGAATGTAATGCACGATGCCAATCACGGCTCCTATTCTTCCAAAAAATGGATTAATAAAATTATGGGAAGCAGTATGTATATTCTGGCTGGAAATGTCTATAACTGGCAAGTACAACACAATGTGCTTCACCACACTTACACAAACATTCAAGGTCACGACGAAGATTTAGAAGCAGGTCGTGTACTTCGGTTTTCACAACATTCAAAATGGCACCGATTTCACAAATTTCAACACTATTACAGTGTTCTACTTTACGGCCTACTAACGTTTAATTGGGTGCTTACAACTGATTTTTTCCAAACTAAAAGATATTTAGCTCGGAAGCTTTCGTATGGCGAATTTCCAAATCCCGTTAAACAATGGAGTATCTTGGTAATAACCAAAATTATTTATATTTCACTTTGGATTGTGATTCCTATCTTGTTTTTCAATATTGTTTGGTGGAAGATTCTTATTGGGTTTTTCATAATGCATTATGTGGCTGGACTTATTTTAAGCATTGTTTTTCAACTAGCACACGTTGTTGGGGACACCGAAATTATGATGCCCGACGAAAGCGGCACTATGAAAAATACCTGGGCAATACATCAACTGTTCACCACAACGAACTTTGCAACTAAAAACAAAATTGTAAATTGGTACACTGGTGGCCTAAACCATCAAGTAGCTCACCATATTTTTCCGAATATTTGCCATATTCACTATAATAATATTACGGAGATCATAAAAAATACAACTAAAGAATTCGATCTACCTTATAAAGAATACGAAACTACTCGTAAGGCTATCATCGCCCATTTCAAACATTTAAGAGAAATGGGAGTAAAACCAGCGGTAACCGCATAATCATTATGGACAACAGACTTTCAAAACGTGTGAACGAGATGGAAACCTCGGCCACCTTGGCTATGGCTGCCAAAACAAGAGAATTAAAGGATCAAGGTGTTGATATAATCGGCCTTAGCCTTGGCGAACCAGACTTTACGGTTCCTGAATATATTAAAGAAGCTGCAATTCAGGCAATCAAAGATGATTTTCATGCCTATACCCCTGTTGATGGGTATGCAGATCTTAAACAGGCTATTATCACCAAATTTAAGAGAGACAACAATCTTAGCTACAAACCATCACAAATTGTAGTGTCAACTGGTGCAAAACAATCACTTGCTAACCTGACCATGGTTTTATTGAATGAAGGAGACGAAGTATTGCTTCCTGCACCGTATTGGGTAAGTTATGCTGACCAATGTAAAGTTGCAGGTGGAATTCCAAAAGAAATACCTACCTCAATAGAAACCGACTTTAAAGTAACTGCTGAAGCTTTGGAAGCAGCAATTACTCCAAAAACGAAATTGATATTATACAGTTCGCCTTGTAATCCAAGTGGGTCTGTTTACAGCAGAAAAGAACTTCGGAAGCTTGCCGACGTTTTAGTGAAATATCCAGACGTTATCGTTATTAGCGATGAAATTTACGAACACATAAACTTCACAGGAAAACATGCTTCTATGGCTGAATTTGAAGACATGTATGATCGTACTGTTGTTGTGAATGGCGTTTCTAAGGCCTTTGCAATGACAGGATGGCGAATTGGCTACATAGGCGGTCCAGAATGGATTGCTCGTGCCTGCAACAAAATGCAAGGACAAGTAACCAGCGGCACCAACTGTATTGCACAAAGAGCTGCAATTACGGCTTTGGAAAACCCACCGAGCAAAATCAAGTTTATGGTGGATGCTTTTAAAGAAAGAAGAAGAATTATCCTTGACTTACTTTCAGATATAAAGGGTATTAAAACAAACGAGCCAGAAGGAGCTTTTTATGTTTTCCCTGATGTTTCCTACTTCTTCGGAAAAACATTACGCGGAAAACACATTAACACTGCATCCGATTTTTCATTGTATCTTTTAGAAGAAGCCCGGGTAGCTACCGTTACTGGTGAAGCCTTTGGAGACCCAAATTGCATCCGACTATCGTATGCTGCTTCTGAAAAGGAAATACGAGAAGCAATTAAGCGGATAAAGGAAGCTTTGGAGGAATAACACCGAAGAATTGAGTTTAAGAAATAGAAAACCGCCTCAAGATTTATTCTTTTGGCGGTTTTGTCGTTAAGCGGAAGAATTCGCCATCTAACCTTTATCTCTTAATAATTTTCTGCAACTGAATCTCATCCTCAGTAATAGCGTGCAATAGGTAAGTTCCTGGCATCAACCCAGACAAATCTAGAGTCGTATGTTTTTCGTTTTTAAATTTAGTTGTCAGGATTAATTTTCCCACAATGTCATAAATTTTAACTTCCTTGATTTCTTTAGTAGCATTAATTGTAAGGAGGCCATTTGTAGGGTTTGGCCATACAACAAATTGTCCTTCATTTTGTTCGGGAATGCTTAATCGCGGAGGTCCAAATCTTACGATGATGTCGCTATAATCACTTCCATTTGGGTTAAGGGTTTCCTTAAATGCGCCTGGGGTTGTGATACCTTCATTGTACGAATAACCTGTGAATACGAAAGAGTCAGCAGAAACCAGTGCTTGCCCACCACCATCCGTGAGTGCTCCACCGAAATAGGTTCCCCATACTATTTCCCCATTACGATTGTATTTGGTTACAAAGGCATCGTGATCGCCAACGGTAATTGTGCTCTTATTTGCATCTGGTGTAGCCAACCCAGAAAGATTGGTAATTCCTGATAGATAAAGATTGCCATACGCGTCGACATTCATTGAGGTACCAATTTGCGATGACACGATTGACGGATCCTTTATTCCTGCGTAGGTACTCCATACCACATTTCCATCAGCATCCATACTTGTAAGAAACATAGAGCCACTACCGCCAATAGATTCCTGCTGTGCTCCCGGGGTTGCAATATCCGTTGCGCTTGCGGTATAGCCACAGAAATAAACCCTGTCGCCATAGGTTGAAATAGTTAAAGGTTTAATATTGCTTTCGTTGAGGCTTCCGCCAAAATAAGTTCCCCAAAGCCTATCGCCTTCCAAAGAAAATTTTGCGATAAAGTTATCGATATCTACACCCGTACTTTCTTTATGGCTTCCTGTAGTACCGTAATAATTTCCTTCCTCAAAACTCATATCTATTCCCATTACATACACTCCTGTTTCACCGACAGCTAAAGATCTAAGAAACCCATTTTTATGTTCACCATAATAACTGGCCCAAACCTTATTACCTTGAGCGTCAATTTTGGCAATAAACCCGCTCCTAAAGGTATCGGTCACAATATTTTCTGGTTGAAACGTATGAGGTGTACTCAAACCAGAACGACTTGTACTATACCCAACAACAAATATCTCGTCATCATTATTTACATCAATTACATCAACAGAATCTTCCGCATCCCCACCTACGTAAGTACTCCACAAAACCTCTCCATCTAAGGTGAGTTTTGAAACAAAGCCATCGCTATTGCCTACCAAGTTATTATTGAAGTTTAACATACTATCCGTACTCGAAATCTTTCCTCCAAGATAAATATGGTTGTTGACTATCTTGATGCTATTAGCGTGTTCAGGGTCACTTCCGCCGTAATACTTAAACCATAAGAGTTCGCCAAACGTATTGAATTTAGCAATATAGGCGTCCTGCATTCCGTGGTAATTATACAAAGGGTCGTTATTAGGAAACGCTTCACACGAGTCGACAACCCCTCCAGCGAGATATATATTCTGCTCATCATCTATAGCGGAAGCTGCTATGGAAAGGTTATTTCCTTCAGGACAATAAAAAAAAGTTGCCCAGTCCAGATCATAATTAAATGGCTCGGTTTGTGAAAAAGTGAAGGTGGAACATAATAAGGCGAAGAGGAGAAGGTTTTTCATTGTAAAGAATTTAAAATTCGACCAATTTAGTAGTTTTTTGATACTGGATCTAAGATACTTAAAAAGCCCAATATTACCACAAATGCATATTCTTTCTCAACAACACCCTTCCAAAGTCTATTCTACGATAAGTTAAAGCTTTAGCTATCTATTTCTCCAGAAAAAAGGAGTCAGGAGGATAAGGACGGTGAATAGTTCTAATCTTCCAATGAGCATCAAGAAACTAGACCACCATTTTGCGGCGCTTGGCAAATTGGCATACGTATCTACTGGACCTAGGTTTCCTAATCCAGGACCTATATTCCCTAAAGTTGAAGCAGCACCACCCAAGGCCGTTTTAAAATCCAGTCCTAACCAAGAAAACACAAGTGTTCCAATAATAAATGAAAGCATGTAAAGGATAAAGAATCCAAGAATATTAAACACAATAGGTTGCGGCACCGCTTTAGTGTTATACCGCACTGGCAAAATGGCGTGAGGATGCAGCGTACGCTTAAATTCGAGCACACCATTTTTAATCATTATTAAATGGCGCATTACTTTTATTCCTCCCGATGTAGAACCCGCACTTCCACCCAGAAACATCATTCCGAAAAAGAAAATAGTTAAAAACGGAGTCCACATAGTGTAATCTGCACTTATAAAACCTGTTGTTGTTATTAACGATACCACCTGAAACAAGGCATGCCTGAACGCGCTTTCTGCAGGACCCCAAACCATTGGATGCGCGATACTCGAAGCCGAAACGTCTGCTTCAAAATAAATTAGCAAAGCTGCAATTGTAGTTAATCCAACCACAAACAGACCATACATTTTAAATTCTTCGTCTTTAAAAATTTTCTGAAACTTTCTCTTGAAGGCAAAATAGCTCAGAACAAAATTAGTTCCTGCTAAAAACATGAATAAAATAAGTATATATTGAATCATCGGTTTATCATTCCAATAAGCAACGCTGGCGTTTTTTGTTGAAAAGCCGCCTGTACCTAACGTTGATAATGAATGATTAATCGCATCAAAAAAACTCATTCCAGCCATTTTCAACAAGATGGTTTCAGCCAAGGTGTACCCTACGTAAATAAGCCATAATCTTTTAGCAGTATCTGTTATTCGTGGGTGTAGTTTATCTCCGCTTGGCCCGGGAGCTTCTGCTGCAAAAAGCTGCATCCCTCCTATTCCCAAAAGTGGTAAAATTGCAATTGCCAATACTATAATTCCCATTCCGCCAATCCAATGAGTAATGCTTCTCCAAAATAGAATTCCGTTGGGAAGACTCTCAATATCTGTCAAAATAGTTGCTCCCGTGGTCGAGTAACCACTCATGGTTTCAAAAAATGCATTGGTAAAATTTGGAATGGCTCCAGTAAAAATATAGGGAAGCGTGCCAATAAGCGCCATAAAAACCCAACCAAAAGTAACTATAATATATCCTTCCCTTTTTTGAATTTCTTTACGATGATTTCGAGTAAGAAACATAATAATTCCACCTGATCCAATAGCAACGGTACCGGCTAGGATTATTTGCCCTAAAACGTCTTCATCATAAAACCAACTAAAAACGGCCGCGAGCATCATAAAAACGCCATTCACCATAAATAGAAGACCCATTAAATGGGATATAATCCTAAAGTTGATTTTAGAAAGTGCGGTCATTTATATAAAAAGCTTTTCTACCTTAACAATAGATTGCGGAAGGCAGCAAACCACGACCCTATCTCCAGCTTGAATTTCAAAATCGCCTAAGGCAATAATACCTTCTCCATTTCTTACAATTCCTCCAATTATAGCCGAAGTAGGAAAATTGAGATTACGAATTTTCTTATTGCAAACTTTAGAATTTGGAGCCACACGAAACTCTAAAAGTTCTGCGTTCATATTGTTTAGTTTGGTCATCGCCACAACTTCCCCCCTACGTACAAAACGAAATATATTATTAGCAGCAAGTAATTTTTTATTAATTAAGGTATCAATTCCGATAGAATGTGAAAGTTGAAAATAATCCATATTTTCCACCAATGCGATCGTTTTTTTTACTCCTTTGGATTTGGCAACCAAGCAAGACATAATATTTGTTTCACTATTACCTGTAACGGCAATAAAAGCGTCCATTTCCTCGATTGATTCTTCTTCCAATAAATCTACATTTCGCCCATCACCATTAATTACCAAACATTTCGGAATATCATCAGCTATTTCAAACGCCTTGTCCTTACCGCTTTCTATTAATTTTACATTAAAATTACTAACACAAAGATCTTTCGCCGTTTTATACCCTATCTTACTTCCGCCAAGAATCATAACGTTTTTGATTTCTTGCTTAACTTTTCCTGTTAGTTTAACTATCTGGTCTACCCCATTCTTTACTGTCGTAAAATACACCTGATCCCCTTCTTTAAATTCGGTATTACCCCGAGGAATCAAGGTTAATTGAGTGCCTTTTCGCTGCATGGCGAGCGGTACGTACTTTAAATTTGGATACATTCCTGCAACTTCCTTTACTGTTTTTCCTACAAAAGCCGAGTTTTTTGAAAGGTTTAGACCAATCATAGTTAAGGCGCCATCTTCAAACTCATACGTGTCGTTAAAAGCACTTTGATTGAGCAATAATTCAATTTCATTTGAAGCCAATGATTCTGGCGAAATAAGTTCATCTATCCCAAATTTGGTAAAACCTACCTCATCCTTTTTATCGATAAATTCAGTATTGGAAATTCTTGCAATAGTACGTTTTGCGCCCAATTGCTTCGCCAACACACAAACTGTAATATTTGTTGTTTCGCTAGAAGTTACAGCTATTAACAAATCTGTTTCATCTACTCGGGCATCTTTTAAAACAGAGATTGACGTGGCGTCGCCTCGAACTACCCGAATATCTAAATGTGAATCGGCGTGAGCCAAAAAATCTCGATTCGGATCTATAAGAGTTATGTTTTGAAGCTCGTATGAAAGAAGTTTCGCAAGGTGAAATCCAACTTCCCCAGCACCTGCAATGATGATTTTCATCGATAGTTATTTTGATTAAAATCGGTTCAATAAATAAAGCTGTCGAAATTGCCATTATTTAACTGAACAAAAGTGTGCGCAAAGATAACTAATTTATAAGCGTTAAATTGAATACTAATCGGAAGGATTCTCGTTACACCAACCACTTATTATATAACAAAAAATAAAAAACATCTTTTTAGATTCCGAAAGGAAATAAATCATTTTGAATGAAAGGAAACTTTTCTAAATACCTAATCACCTCTTAAAAATTATGTAATTTTGCAGGCGAAATTTATGAAAAAGAAAGTTACACCATACAAAAGTTCCTCGGAAGGAAAAAAGAAGCAGGTAGAACAGATGTTCGACACTATTTCTGAAAACTACGATGGAATGAATCGAGTCATTTCACTAGGTACAGATGTCTCTTGGCGCAAAAAGGTTATTAAACTTGCTGCTGAAAAAAAACCAAAAAACATCTTAGACATTGCTACCGGAACAGGCGATTTGGCTATACAATTTGCTGAAAACACAGAAGCAGATAGAATTATCGGTCTTGACCTATCAGACGGAATGCTATCAATGGCACGCAAAAAAGTTGCAGGAAAACCTATCTCCAAGAAAATAGAATTTATTCAAGGAGATTCTGAAGCTCTTCCGTTTGAAGATAATTTTTTTGACGCCATTACTGTTTCATTTGGAATACGAAATTTTGAAAATTTAGAAAAAGGCCTTTCAGAAATATTCAGAGTGCTTCGAAAAGACGGTATTTTTGTAATTCTAGAAACATCGGTTCCTACCAAGTTTCCTTTCAAACAAGGCTATTATGTGCACACCAAATATGTTTTGCCATTTTTGGGCAGAATGTTTTCGAAAGACAAAGTTGCTTATCAATATTTGAGCGAAAGCGCCTCTGTTTTTCCTTTTGGACAAGAGCTCAACAATATTTTACGCAAAATCGGGTTTAAGGAAGTGGATAATAAGCCACAAACTTTTGGTGTTGCAACCATTTACACGGCTACCAAATAATTTTATGAAGAAACTATTTTTTGTCTTTGCGCTTTTATTTGCAGCAAATAGTGTTCAAGCACAATGGTTTTTTAATCGTGAACGCTTGGCGAACCTCGAAAACTTTGATCAAAAACGCTTTACTTGGGGATATTTCCTAGGATTCAACTCCTATGATTTCAAGATAGATTATAAAAATCAATATGCCGATAACAACACCGACATAGAGGTTAAGACTTCTCCGGGCTTTAACGTTGGTCTTGTGGGCGATATGCGGATCAATGAATATATGAACCTTCGCCTTGAGCCAGGTTTATATTTTACACAGCGCGATCTTACATTTCCTGGGTTTGAAGAGCCTCGAGATCGTTTGCGTGAAGTAAAATCTACCTATATCCATGTGCCGTTGCTATTAAAAATATCAACCAAAAGGTTAAACAACATAAAACCTTTTATAGTTGGAGGTATTTCTAAATCGATCAACCTTTCTAGTGAACAGGACAACCCAGACGACAACCGAAGTGGAAAATTCAGGATGACGAGTGGCACTAATTATTACGAATTAGGATTTGGAATAGACTTTTACCTGTACTTCTTTAAATTTACGCCTTCGATCCGCGGTGTTTTTGCACTTAGTGACGAATTGGTTCCCGACGACGGCCCTAATAGCCCTTGGACTGGAAACATCGATAAATTATCCTCACGGGGTGTGTTTATAAACTTTACTTTTCAGTAGATCTTCTAAATTCATTCAGTAAAATAGCTGTAGCAGTAGCGACATTCAGACTCTCGGTTTTTTGATTATTTCCGAAACGCGGAATGCTAATCCTGCGGGTTATTTTTTCCGCAATTTCTTCTGAAATCCCATTTGCCTCATTACCCATAACCACTATTCCGTCATCAGGAAAAGGTTCGGAATAGATACTATTTCCATCCATAAATCCACCGAATACAGGTAGTTTCGTTTTTTCTAAAAATTTTGAAAGTGAAAGATATTTAATTTGCACTCTTGCCAATGATCCCATAGTTGCTTGAACCACCTTTGGGTTGTAGCAATCCACCGTATCTTCCGAGCAAATCAGTTGTTGCACACCAAACCAATCGCAAAGTCGAATTATTGTTCCTAAATTGCCTGGATCTCGAATTGCATCTAAAGCAACGATTAAACCAGAATCTTGATAAGCCACTTGTTCGGGAATTTCGAAAACAGCTGTACAGACATTAGCTGATTTAAGAAAACTAATTTTTTTAAGTTCCGCGTCGGTAACCAAAAAATGATTTTCTGAACTAACTTGGGAGGCATCGGTGGTAAAAAACCATTTCAGAAATAGACCTTCGTCCAACAGTTCCCGAACCACTTTAGGGCCTTCTGCAACAAAAAGTCCGGACTTATCCCGGTATTTTTTTTGACTTAGGCTGGATATTAATTTTGTTTGGCTATTGCTTACCAAAATATAGTATTTTTGAATCAGTTTAAAAGGTATCTCCGTTTGAAGTACACCCTCACAAAAATATCATTAATTATAGGATTATTGAGTTTATTTTTATCCTGTAATGCAGTAAAACGCGTTCCAGATGATAAATTCCTGCTTACCGAGAACACTATTATGGTAGATAGTGTTAAGGTTAAGGGCGCCGGAGTGTACAGTCAGTTGGCTCAAAAACCCAATCCTACAATTCCGTTAATTGGTTTTCCATTAGGGCTTCACATCTATAATCTGGCAGATCCTGAACCAGACTCAACCTTTGTTCGCTGGCTTCACAAAAAACCCAATAGAGAAAAAAGACTCATAAAATTTCTTTCAAAAAAACAAGTCGATGGAATGGACAGTATTTACGTCGGTTTCAATAAATGGCTTATGGAATCGGGAGATGCACCTGTAATAATTTCGGATAGCAAGATTGAAAAATCTACCGAACGATTAGAAAGGTGGTACGCGAGTTTTGGATATTTCAACAATGAAGTGAGTCACGAGATTATTCCGAACGAAAAAAAAGCCAAAAGGGCGAGTTTGGTCTATTCTGTTAAAAGGCATAAACCTTATTTTATTGGCGATACAATTATTGAAAACATTAGCTCTCCCGTTGTAGACTCATTATTTCAACTTACTAAAAGTAATTCTTTTCTCCACCCAGGGAAACAATATACAGCTTCAGATTTGGTGAATGAACGCGACCGATTAACAATTCAATTTCGAAATTCAGGGCTCTATCACTTCAATCAAGAATATGTTGGTTTTGAAGCGGATACTGTAAATACTGGACACAAAGCAAACCTGAGCTATATTATTCCCAATCGGAAAATAACCACAGAAGACAGTACCTACACTGCGCCATTTAAGGTTCATTCAGTTGGTGAAGTACGCATAGTAACAGACTATGCTTATGAAAATAAAGACAAGCAGTTTCAAGATTCATTAACGTATCGAGGGTATAAACTTTTCAGTTATGGCAAAATGCGCTATCGCCCCAAGGCAATCACCGATGCTATTTCCATAACGCCTGGAAAAATATTTAAGGATATAGACAGAACGCTTACATATAATCAATTAAGCGACCTTAGAATATTTAAATATCCCAATATTAGTTATTCCGAAGTAGCTACAGATTCGACTGGAAGACTGTTAAATTCAACTATTTTATTATCCCCGAGAGAACGATTTACATTAGGTGCAGACTTTGATGCTTTCACTTCAACCATTCAACAATTCGGAATTAGTTTTAGTGGAAACATGATTTTTAGAAACATTTTTCGTGGCGCCGAAATATTCCAAATTTCTGGACGAGGAAGTCTAGGATCTTCAAAAGACGCTGCAGACAATAACAGCAAGTTTTTTAACATTTCTGAATTTGGTGGCGATGCGAAATTAACTTTCCCTCGAATTATTTTTCCATTAAAAACCCAGAAATTAATCCCTAAATATATGTCCCCGACCACTACTTTGAGTTTGGGAGCAAGCGCTCAGAATAATATCGGATTGGATAGACAAACTGTAAACGGTTATTTTAGTTATAACTGGAAGCCTTCAAAAATTCTTAATTATCAATTAGATGCGCTTAACCTTCAATATGTAAAAAACCTAAATACTGTAAATTATTTTAACGTTTACAGAAACAGCTTTAACCAATTAAATGACATTGCACAAACAACCGAAATTGGCAATCCAGGATCTATTAATCCAAATTACTATACTTACAACGACAACAACGAATTAACACTAACAATTCCAGACGGGGCAAATGGATTTATAAATGATGTGCTTAACGGAAACATTTCTCCTATTGGAGCTAATGCAAATGCCTATGAAAGTGTTGACAATATTGATGAGCGTAAAAAACGTTTAACAGAAAACAATTTAATTTTCGCTTCAAATATCACCCTAACCCGCGACACTAGAGACAACATTAAAGACAATAATTTTTCAAGAACCCGATTTAAATTTGAAGCCGCAGGTAACTTACTGTCAGGTATCTCCCATTTGGCTGGCATACCTAAAAACAACGAAGATAATTTTGAAGTGTTTAACGTAGTCTATTCTCAATATGTTAAAGGAGAGGCCGAATACATCAAACACTGGGAATTGGATTACAATAATGTTGTGGCATTTCGAATTTTTGGAGGAATAGCAATTCCGTATGGAAATAGTAAAAACATTCCTTTTACTAGAAGTTATTTTGCTGGAGGCGCCAATGACAACAGAGGCTGGAAAGCTTATGACCTAGGGCCGGGAAGCAGTAGCGATAAAAATGAATTTAACGAAGCTAACTTTAAACTTGCCATGAATGCAGAATACCGTTTCACAATTTTAGGAGCCTTTAAAGGAGCTGTTTTTGTGGATGCAGGAAATATCTGGAACGTTCTAGACAACATTAAAGATGAAGAATCTAAGTTCGATGAAATTTCCGATTTAAGTGAGTTAGGAATTGCTTCAGGATTGGGCTTACGCTATGATTTCGGATTTTTTGTATTTCGTTTTGATATCGGATTTAAAACACATAATCCAGCAAAGCCAGAAGGTGAAAGGTGGTTTAAAGAATATAATTTTTCAAATGCTGTGTATAACATCGGAATCAACTATCCGTTCTAAACCATTATATTTTGCTATTTTTGCTTATCTGAAAAATAAGGTCGCGATATCTAGTAGCTATCAAAACAACACTAATATCAAGAACTTAACAACATTTTAAAGTAATTGATCAACACCAAAATAACCCATTAAATATGAGTCACGGAATTAAGCCCGGAGTCGCAACCGGTAAGGAAGTTCAGAGAATACATCAATACGCAAAAGAAAAAGGTTTTGCTATGCCTGCCGTAAATGTTGTGGGTTCTGATAGTATTAATGCCGTTATGGAAACCGCAGCTGCATTAAACTCACCCGTAATTATCCAGTTTTCAAATGGAGGCGCGCATTTTAACGCCGGAAAAGGGCTTTCAAACGAAAACCAACAAGCAGCCATTGCAGGTGGCGTTGCCGGTGCAAAACACGTTCACGAGCTAGCAAAAGTATATGGAGCAACGGTTATACTGCATACCGATCATTGTGCAAAAAAGCTATTGCCTTGGATCGACGGTTTACTAGATGCGGGTGAAAAGTTTTACAAAGAAACCGGAAAACCGCTATACAGCTCGCATATGATTGATCTTTCTGAAGAGCCAATCAAAGAGAACATCGAAATTTGCAAACGCTATTTAGAGCGCATGAGCAAAATGGGAATGACCCTAGAAATTGAATTAGGCATTACCGGAGGTGAAGAAGACGGTGTGGATAATACCGATGTGGATTCTTCAAAATTATACACCCAACCAGATGAAGTTGCTTACGCTTACGAAGAACTTTTAAAAGTAAGCGATCAATTTACCATTGCTGCCGCTTTTGGAAACGTTCACGGCGTTTACAAGCCTGGAAATGTAAAGTTAACACCTATTATCTTGAAAAACTCTCAAGAGTATGTTCAGAAAAAGTTTAACACAGGGCACAATCCTATAGATTTTGTTTTCCACGGCGGAAGCGGATCTTCATTAGAAGAAATTCGTGAAGCTATAGGTTATGGTGTTATAAAAATGAACATTGATACCGATATGCAATTTGCCTTTACCGAAGGTATTCGCGACTATATCGTTGAAAATTTAGAATACCTTAAAACCCAAATAGGAAATCCAGAAGGTACCGATTTGCCAAATAAAAAATATTATGACCCACGAAAATGGCTTCGTGAAGGAGAACTTAGCTTCAAGAAGCGTCTAGAACAAGCTTTTGAAGATTTGAATAACGTGAATACGTTGTAAGAAAACTTTTTTACCCCAAACTAGAAATAAAAACTCGACAAAATACGTTAGCGTATTATTGGAAATAACTGAGCTATAAGCCCCTAACTCTTTTAGCTCAAAACCCTCAACACTATGATGCCTTGGTTTAAACGAACAAAAAAAGGGATACAGACCGCAACCGAAGATAAAAAGGATGTCCCCAAAGGGCTCTGGTACAAATCGCCCACAGGAAAAGTTGTGGACAGTGCCGAGCTTGAAAAGAACTTTTATGTAAGCCCAGAAGATGGATATCACGTCCGTATTGGCAGTAATGAATATTTTGAAATCCTCTTTGACGATAATAAGTACAAAGAACTGGATAAGAACCTAACTTCCAAAGACACCTTAAATTTTGTAGACAAGAAGAAGTACACTGACAGACTTAAAGAAGCCGAAGAAAAAACTGGCTTAAAAGATGCTATTCGTTGTGCTGTTGGAAAATCTATGGGTGCAGATTTAGTTGTTGCATGTATGGATTTCAGTTTTATTGGTGGATCTATGGGAAGCGTTGTTGGCGAAAAAATTGCTCGTGCTGCAGAATACTCCCTTAAAAAGAAAATTCCATTAATGATTATTTCAAAGAGTGGTGGCGCTCGAATGATGGAATCTGCGTTATCTTTAATGCAACTTGCCAAAACAAGTGTAAGACTAGCTCAACTTAGCGAAGCAGGAATTCCTTACATTTCACTAAGTACCGACCCAACAACAGGTGGTACTACCGCTTCGTTTGCTATGTTAGGTGATATTAACATTGGAGAGCCTGGCGCACTAATTGGTTTCGCAGGACCACGTGTTGTACGTGATACCACAGGTAAAGAACTTCCAGAAGGATTCCAAACCTCAGAATTTTTATTAGAACACGGTTTCTTAGATTTCATTACCCATCGTAAAAACTTGAAGCGTAAAATAAACCTATATTTAGATTTAGTACTTAACAGACCGCTTCGTGAAAAAGTAGAGAAAGTCGAAAAATCGGCTTAACATTGAAGCACATCAATATTTTTTTAAAAATATTTAACTGTAACTCAATAACTTTTACTACTTTTGCAGCCTTGATTACAATCCCGAAGCCGTCGGGAGTATTCAATACATAAAAATCATTTTAATAATATTGGCATGTATCTATCACAAGAAGCTAAAGAAAAAATTTTTGAAAAACACGGGAAATCAAAGACCGATACTGGTTCTGCAGAAGGACAAATCGCTTTGTTTACATACCGTATTGAGCATTTAACTAAGCACCTAAAAAACAACCACAAGGACTACAACACCGAGCGTTCATTGGTAATGTTAGTAGGTAAAAGAAGAGCACTTTTAGATTACTTAATTAAAAAAGACATTCTTCGCTACCGTGCTATCGTTAAAGAATTAGGATTACGTAAGTAATTATAAACAAAGGAGCCTTAACCGGCTCCTTTATTTTTACAACCCAAACATATTGGGAATCATTTTCGAGAAATCGAAAAATTAATAAAGAAGGCTACACCCTTAGTTTTTCATTGGTCAAACCACAACAACACAACAACACACGGCCTGATAACCAGGCTTAGACCAAAATTAACTGCATACTTATACGTGTGCAAAAATGAAAAACAAATGATACCTAAAGTATTTACAGAGGTCATTGACCTAGGTGATGGAAGAGAAATCACCCTTGAAACTGGAAAATTAGCAAAGCAAGCCCACGGTTCTGTTGTTGTTAAATCTGGAAAATGTATGCTGCTTTGTACTGTAGTTTCAAACTACGAACAAAAAGACTTAGATTTTTTACCATTAACGGTAGATTATCGCGAAAAGTTTGCAGCGTCAGGCCGTTATCCTGGAGGATTCTTCAAAAGAGAAGCAAGACCAAGCGATGGCGAAGTATTAACAATGCGTTTGGTGGATCGTGTATTACGCCCATTATTCCCAAAAGATTACCATTCTGAAACACAAGTTATGATTCAATTAATGAGTCATGACGATGATGTTATGCCAGATGCCATGGCTGGATTAGCTGCCTCAGCTGCAATTCAGTTATCCGACATTCCTTTTGAATGCCCTATTTCAGAAGCGCGTGTAGGAAGAGTAAACGGCGAATTCATCATCAACCCTTCGAGAACACAATTAGCAGAATCTGACATCGATATGATGATTGGAGCCTCTGCCGATAGCGTTATGATGGTTGAAGGTGAAATGAAGGAAATTTCTGAAGAAGAAATGACCGAAGCTATCAAATTTGCACACGAGCACATTAAAAAACAGTGCGAAGCCCAAGTTAAATTAGCCGAAGCTTTTGGCAAAAAAGAAGTTCGTGAATATGCAGCAGAAAGAGAAGATGCCGATCTTGAAAAACAGATTCACGATATGGCATACGACAAAGTATATGCTGTAGCACAAGCTAGCTCGGCTAAACAAGAAAGAACGGCTGCTTTTGCTGAAATAAAAGAATCGATAAAAGCTACTTTTTCAGAAGAAGAATTAGAAGATATTGGAGATTTAATTTCAAAATACTACCGCAAAGCCGAAAAAGAAGCGGTTAGAGACCTTACTTTAAATGAAGGTTTACGTTTAGACGGACGTAAAACAGATGAAATTCGACCAATTTGGTGTGAAGTTGACTATTTACCTTCTGTTCACGGTTCGGCTTTATTTACCCGTGGAGAAACGCAAGCATTGGCAACTGTAACATTAGGAACTTCAAGAGAAGCCAACCAAATAGACATGCCATCGTATGAAGGAGAAGAAACTTTTTACCTACATTATAACTTCCCTCCTTTTAGCACTGGTGAAGCAAGACCAATTCGTGGGACATCTCGTCGTGAGATAGGTCACGGAAACCTAGCCCAACGCGCTCTTAAAGGAATGATTCCAGACAACAACCCATACACCGTACGTGTAGTTTCTGAAATTTTAGAATCTAACGGTTCTTCATCAATGGCGACTGTATGTGCCGCTACTATGGCAATGATGGACGCTGGTATTCAAATGAAAAAACCTGTTTCGGGTATCGCAATGGGATTAATTTCTGATAGCGCTAGTGGAAAATACGCCGTATTATCTGATATTTTGGGCGATGAAGATCACTTAGGAGATATGGACTTTAAAGTAACCGGAACGGCAGATGGTATTACTGCTTGCCAGATGGATATTAAAGTTAAAGGGTTGAGCTACGAAATTCTTGTAAATGCATTAAAACAAGCAAGAGACGGTAGACTTCATATTCTTAACAAATTAACCGAAGCGATTGCAGAACCGCGTGAAGATGTAAAATCATACGCGCCTAAAATGGTTACGGTACGCATTCCTAACGAATACATTGGTGCGTTAATTGGACCTGGAGGAAAAGTTATTCAAGAACTTCAAAAAGCAACTGGATGTACTATCGTTATAAACGAAGATCCAGATACAGAAGAAGGAATTGTTGAAATTTTAGGCACTGGCCAAGAAGGAATTGATGCTGTAATGGCAAAAATAGACTCCCTTACTTTTAAACCTGAGAAAGATAGTGTTTACGAAGTTAAAGTAATAAAAATGCTCGATTTTGGTGCGGTTGTAGAATACACTGCTGCTCCAGGAAATGAAACTTTACTGCACGTGAGCGAACTTGCTTGGGAACGAACAGAAAATGTTACCGATGTTGTAAACATGGGCGATGTATTTGATATTAAGTTTTTAGGTTTCGACCCAAGAACTAAAAAAGATAAGGTTTCTAGAAAAGCATTATTGCCAAAACCAGAAGGTTATAAAGAACGTGCTCCACGTGAAGATAACCGAAATGGCGGACGTGATAATCGCAATAACGGACGCGATAACCGTGGACGTGATAATCGCGATAGAGACAGAAAAAGAGATTAATTATCTTTTTAAATATTTTCAAAACGCCTTCAGAAATGAGGGCGTTTTGCTATTTAATATTTAGCGTTATCTCTTAAATTCTATTCAAACTGTAATCGACTATTGGGAACAACCAAATCATAAAAGCCGATTTAACTTCAAAACATATCAAAAAAAGATGTTTTTTATGCCATAATTACCGAAAGCATCAAAAATGCGCAAAACTGTCACCTGCGTTAATTTCTACAATTTTAAAATAAAATACCCTTCTATCTACTTTAAACAGTACAGTAACAGCACATGTTCAATGTTACTTCAGAATTAAATTTAATTAACAGACCTCTCGCATAGTACTTGCACCCTAGTTAGTGTAACAATAAAACAAATTATGAAAGTACTAGTAATTGGCGCAGGAAATATGGGTTTGACGTATGCCGAAGGAATGGCACAATCGCCCTTATTAAATCGTAGAAATTTGATGATTTTCGATGTTTCAGCAGAAAAACTGTCAAGTCTTGACAAGATTTCCTACTTCGATGTTTACGAAAACTTAGGCGACTGCCTTCCAAAAGCCGACATCGTTTTCGTCGCAGTAAAACCATATCACAGCGACGAACTATTTAAAAAAATGAAAGAAATGGTTAATCCAGACCAGCTCATAATATCATTAATGGCCGGAGTTACTATCGAAACCATTCAGGATAGTTTAAACCTCAAAAAAATCATTCGAGCCATGCCAAATCTTCCTGCAAAAGTTGGTTTGGGAATGACGGCGTTTACAGCAGCAAAAGAAGTAACTCGAGTAGAACTTTTAATGGTTCGCAATCTTCTAGACACAACTGGAGAAGCTATTCACGTTGAGAATGAAAACTTTATTAATGCCTCTACAGGTATTTCGGGTAGCGGTCCAGCATACGTGTTCTATTTTATGCAATCTATGATGGAAGCTGCATTAAAAATGGGCTTCTCTCAAAATGATTCAAAAATATTAGTAACCCAAACCTTTGAAGGTGCTGTAAAACTATTTACCGAATCTGACTTATCTCCTAATAGCTGGATGAACAAAGTTGCCTCAAAAGGCGGTACAACACGGGCAGCACTAGATTCTATGGAAGATAATAATGTAAAAGAGTTAATTAAAGAAGCGGCTTATGCGGCTTTCAACAGAGCAACAGAATTAGGAAAATAAAAAACAAGAAAAAGAAAATATGAAGGAAAAACGAGTGGTTATAAAAGTAGGAACCAACGTTATGACAAATAAGGACAATCGTATTGTTGGACCAATCCTAAATGAATTGGTACGGCAAATCGCTGCCCTTTACGAGGACGGGTATTCGCCAGTATTGGTGTCTTCCGGATCTGCAATTGCAGGAATGGAAGTTCTAGGCGAGTGTATTGCAAAAGATGATTCCACGAGAAGACAAATATACTCATCAGTAGGCCAACCCCGAATGATGCGGCATTATTACAGTCTTTTTCACGATCACGGAATGCGATGCGCACAAATTCTAGCAACAAAACGTGATTTCGCACCTGGCAAACACCGCGAAAATATGATTAACTGTTACGAAGGATTGCTTGCTGAAGGTATTGTCCCTATTGCAAATGAAGATGATGCCGTGTCGCTCACAATGTCAATGTTTAGCGATAATGATGAATTAGCAAGCCTTGTCGCAGAATTAATTGATGCCAATGCCTTAGTTATATTAACAGATACTGATGGCCTATATACAGGGCATCCAGATGATAGTAATTCCGAAAAATTAAGCAACGTACACCATGAAGAAGCTGTCGAGCAATACGTTCAAGCATCAAGTAAAGGCGAAGGTGAAGGTCGTGGCGGAATGGAGTCCAAATTAAAAATAGCCAAGAAAACTGCCAAGAATAACATTCCTACCTATATCGCAAACGGAAAGCAAAAAAACGTAATCGTCGATATTCTGGCAGGAAAAGATTTAGGAACAAAGTTTTACTAATAAATTAAATTGAAGAGAATATGAAGTTGATAAATGAAAAATTAAAAAATCAGGTTTTAGAATCTATGATGACTATCATAGACAAAAACCGAGATGAATTATTAAACGCAAATAAAAAGGATTTAGACGCCTTTAAAAAAGACGATCAAGCGCTGTATGACAGGTTGGTTGTTGATAATTCAAAAATTAACGGAATGATTAAAGCAATTTCTGAAGTTAAAAATCAGGAAGATCCAGTTAACAAAGAAATTAGCAGCACAGAACTCGAAAGTGATCTTAAAATAATCAATAAAACCGCTCCTTTTGGTACGATTATGATTATTTATGAATCTAGGCCCGATGTAACAATTGAAGCAGCCGTTCTTGCCTTTAAAGCAAACAATAAAATCTTGTTGAAAGGCGGAAAAGAAGCTTACAATAGCAATAAAATCTTAGTAACGTTCTGGCACGAAGCATTGCAGGAGAACGGACTTGAGCCAGATTGGATTAAAATGCTAGAGCTCAATCGTGAAGAAACCCGAGCATTTCTTAAAAAACCATCCGAACCCATAGATTTAATTGTTCCCCGTGGAGGTGAACGCTTAATACAGTTTGTAAAAGAAAATGCTACATGCGCCGTTTTAGTTAGCGGTCGTGGTAACAACTTCTTATATATAGCCGAAGATGCCGATTGGAAAAAAACACTTGAGGTTATAATAAATGCGAAAACCGATAAAATTTCAGGTTGCAACGCACTAGACAAAGTTTTGGTAGACAAGAAAATTCCAAATTACGAAGCTAAGCTGAAAGAATTAAAAGAAGTTCTTGAAACTGCAAAAGTTGAAGTTATTGTAGATGCTGAAGTTAAAAACACCCTTTCATCTTTAGAATTAATTAAGGATGAAGAAACTTGGTTTGAAGAATTTTTAGCAATGAAAATTGTAATTGGTGCTGTCGAAAACGTAGAAGAAGCAATTTTTAAAATAAACAAATACAGCGGTGGTCATTCGAGTGTTATCTTGACTGAAGACAATCATAAAGCCGCTTATTTTATGGAAAATATAGACAGTGCAGCAGTGTACCACAACGCCTCTACCCGCTTCACCGATGGCGGACAAATGGGCGTTGGTGCAGAATTGGCTATCAGCACGGATAAACTGCATCACAGAGGACCACTAGGCCTTAAGCAATTGGTAACCAATAAGTACTATGTATACGGTGATGGCCACGTACGTGTCTAATTGCGAGCAAAATGATTAACCAAAAAAGCCTTTGTTCTTAATTATTAGAACAAAGGCTTTTTTATCATCTTTTCAGAAACAAACTGTTGTTATTCAGAAATAAAACACCTCAAAACAAGATTCTCAAGACAGAATGATTTTGTTAAATTTTAAAAAATTAAAATTTCTTGTAACCTTTTTTCATTTTCTTCCGTATAACCTCATACACAAGTTTAAATTTAATCTACAGGACAACCTTTAAATGAGACAACTCAAAATTACAAAGCAGGTTACCAACAGGGAAACCGCTTCATTGGACAAGTATCTTCAAGAAATTGGAAAAGTTGACTTAATTACCGCAGACGAAGAAGTGGAATTGGCACAGCGCATTAAAGCGGGTGACCATATAGCTTTGGAGAAATTAACCAAAGCCAACCTTCGATTTGTCGTTTCGGTGGCGAAACAATATCAAAATCAAGGGTTAACACTCCCTGACCTAATCAACGAAGGAAACCTTGGCCTTATTAAAGCCGCTCAACGTTTTGACGAAACACGTGGTTTCAAATTTATATCCTATGCGGTGTGGTGGATTAGACAATCTATCTTACAAGCATTAGCCGAGCAGTCTCGTATTGTTCGTTTGCCTTTGAACAAAATTGGAAGCATCAATAAAATCAATAAAATGTACGCTTCTTTAGAGCAAGCTAACGAGCGTCCGCCAACTGCTGAAGAAATTGCCAAGGAATTGGAAATGACCATTAGCGATGTTAAAGAGTCCATGAAAAATTCAGGTCGCCACGTATCTATGGATGCTCCTCTTATTGAAGGGGAAGACAGCAACCTTTACGACGTTTTGCGAAGTGGTGAGTCTCCAAACCCAGACCGTGTTCTGTTACACGAATCGCTTCGTACAGAAATTGAGCGTGCTTTAGAAACACTAACTCCTCGTGAAGCCGATGTTATTCGCCTTTACTTTGGACTTGCCGACCAACAACCAATGACTTTAGAAGAAATAGGTGAAACTTTTGACCTTACCAGAGAACGCGTTCGTCAAATTAAAGAAAAAGCAATCAGAAGGTTGAAACACACTTCGAGAAGCAAAATATTGATGACCTACTTAGGATAATTTTTAAAGCCTCCGACATTTATCGGGGGCTTTTTTTTAATAATCTCTTACTTCAATCGAAAATAAAATAATTTATGAATCTTCGCACGGGTACGGACGACTCGCGAGTCGTCCCTACGCGAGTCGTCCCTACTACATAATCAATATATAAATTCCATATCTTTGCAAAAAAATTCAAAATGAGCCATACTATTATTGCCCCATCTATTCTTGCTGCCGATTTCGCTAATCTACAACGCGATATTGAAATGATAAATAACAGTGAAGCAGATTGGTTTCATCTGGATGTAATGGACGGTGTTTTTGTTCCGAACATATCTTTTGGTATGCCTGTAATAAAAAGTATTGCAGTACACGCCAAAAAAACATTGGACGTACATTTAATGATTGTTGACCCTGACCGATATATAAAGACTTTTGCCGATTTAGGGGCAAATATACTTACCGTCCATTATGAAGCTTGCACACATCTCCACCGCACCTTACAAGCTATTAAAGCGGAGGGCATGCAGGCAGGTGTGGCAATTAATCCTCATACTAATGTTTCGTTGCTAGAAGACACTATATGCGATATAGATTTGGTGTGCGTGATGAGCGTAAACCCAGGTTTTGGCGGGCAGAGCTTTATTGAAAACACTTATAAGAAAGTGAAACAACTTCGTGAGATTATTAGTGCTAATGGCGCTTCTACCAAAATTGAAATAGACGGCGGAGTAACTAATAAAAACGCAAAACAGCTAGTTGATGCTGGTGCAGATGTCTTGGTGGCCGGAAGCTATGTTTTTGGTGCTACTAACCCTGTAGAAACAATCCAAGACCTTAAAAACATAGTGAAATAACTCAAAATGTCTTTATCAAATCCACAGAACGATATTTTCGATGTTTTAATAATTGGCGCTGGACCCATTGGAATAGCGTGTGCTTTGGAATGTAAAAAAAGCAATTTGCGATATGTTGTAGTCGAAAAAGGTACGCTTACCAATTCGTTATATAACTATCCGCTTAACATGACCTTCTTTTCCACTTCGGAAAAAATTGAAATCAATGACATTCCTTTTATCAGTAACAACCCGAAGCCAACTCGTAATGAAGCGTTGGAGTATTACAGACGGGTTACAACTTCAAATAAGCTTCATATTAATTTATACGAAAAGATTGTTTCGGTTGAAAAAGAAGGAGCGCATTTTAAAATTGAATCTAATAAACGAGCGTATCAAGCTAAACAAGTAATTGTTAGTACGGGATTTTTTGATATTCCGAATCTTATGAACGTTCCTGGCGAAGACTTGCCAAAAGTAATGCATTATTACAAAGAAGCGCATCCTTTTGTAATGCAGAAGGTTATTGTTGTAGGCGCTAGTAATTCATCAGTAGATGCGGCACTTGAAATATGGCGAAAAGGAGGTGATGTAACGATGATAGTTCGTGGCCCAGCAATTGGCGAACGTGTAAAGTATTGGGTGAAGCCTGATATAGAAAACCGAATAGCAGAAGGAAGTATAAAAGCTTTTTTTAATTCAGAAATCGAGCATATTACTAAAACCGAAGTTGTTGTTAAAACTCCAAACGGCGAAAAGGTATTAGAAAATGATTTCGTAATTGCCTTGACGGGATATCGACCCAATTTTGAATTCCTTAAAAAACTGGGAGTGCATTTATCTAATGATGGCAAGATGTTACCGAGTTATAACCCAAACACTATGGAGACTAATGTTTCAGGATTATATTTGGCTGGTGTTATTTGCGGAGGCATGGAAACCCATAAATGGTTTATTGAAAACTCAAGAGTTCACGCTGAAATTATCGTGAAACACATTATCGAAAAGTAACCTCTCTCCCCTATTTTCAAATTTCATCTAAACTCAAAAAATCTTACAACTGCTGAGGTTTGTTTTCAATGTCTAGATTTGTCTTTCTTTTACGCTATAGATGAGCCAAGATTCGACCGACTATAAATAGATTAATTTTTAGATCCCGAAGATTCAATACACTTTGTTTGTGCTTGATGTGATAAAAGATTAACAAATAAACCGTTGAAGAAAACTAAACTTTAATTTTCATCTAAACACAAGTATTATTTTCAATCTGTTTTTGCTTCATTTATTTTCAAATTACTTTATCACTTCAATTAAAAGTAAAAAAAAAATCCCCGACACAAGGTCGAGGATTTTCATCTATAATTATTTTAACTATTGATTAGAAATCAAAAGTGTAAAATTTATCCCAGAATAACTGAGTCTCAGCAGCATCACCTCCAATAGCACCAGAGGCAGCGTCGTAGTTATCTTCATTTAATGTTTGTTCTCCAACAGGATACAAATAACGTACTGGAAAACCAGAAACATTACCTGTAGGCTTTGTTAAAATTGGATAGTCTAAACGACGCACAGACAAGTAACTTGCAAAAGTTCTGTTGTATAGACCTAAATATGCCTGAGTACCTATAACTTGCTTCCAAGAGCTATCAGCTACTGCCGTAGCATAATCAACGTCTGGCTTAGCTAAGTAATCAGAAACACCTGTTACACCCCAATAATCAAATGACGCTGTAATAGCAGCATTGTAATGAGTTGCCGCATCGCCACCAACAGCGAAACCTCTTTCGGCAGCTTCAGCTAGTAAAAACCTAACTTCTGTGTACGATAATAGCACGCCTGGTTCGTTTGGCTCAACTAAACGATCAGCCACGTGAGAGTGGTTTGCGTAAGCAGAAATAGAGCCTACTTCACCACCGATGTATTCACCGTCAATTTGAGTGAAGTAAGCAGCCCTTCTTGGATCTTCTAGATCATTCATTATGTCGATAATAGTTTTAGCAGCAACATAGTCATTTCGACCACTTAGAACAAGGTTATCGTTCATTGGGTTGTTGTTAGGAGCTGATGTAGAGTACATATAGCTTCCGTTATCTGCATTACTTGTAAAAACTCCACTAGTAACAGCAGATTCAACAGTAGTTTTGGCTACACTTGGATCTACATCTGAAAGCATAATACCCATACGTAGTTTCAAGGAGTTAGCAAACTTCTTCCACTTCGCTACATCTCCGCTATACATCATATCTTCAGTTCCACTGAAACTTCCAACACCTGTATTCATAGAACTAATTGCTGCGTCTAAACGAGCGATAAGATCTACATAAACCGCTTTACCGTCATCGTAAGCCGGTGTTAGGTTATCGATATCCAAAGCTTCGGAGTACGGTACGTTTCCGTACGTCTCTACTAAGTTACTAAAAGCATAAACTGTAAGTACTTCAACGATAGCCAATTTGTTAGGCTTTAGTGCATCAGTAAGTGGGTTTTCAGTTTCGTTAAGAACTCTAGCTGATTCGTTTAAATCTTTTAACACGTCTCTGTACAACTCTCTCCAGTGATTATCTGGAATGGCACGGGTAATCTGATCGTAATTACTTTCATCAGTATACGTAGTTTCCTGCAGTTGTTGCGTAAACAATCTTAAGTTATTAAGGTTTACGTTTGGAGTTACTATTTGATCTGCAAGTTGCTTTTGTGCAGCGGCAAACAAACTTTCTCCACTAACGGCAGTAGGATCTTTTATATTTTGGTTCAGATCTTCTAAATTGTCTGAACACGATACGGCCATAACTGCCGCAGTTAAAATTAAAAATATTTTCTTCATCTGTCTATTTATTAAAATTGTGCTTTGATGTTAAACCCATAATCTTGGGTAGTTGGCAATGAACCTGTAACATAACCTTGAAGGTTACCAGAGCTCAAACCTGCTTCAGGATCAGCATACGGTAGGTTCTTGTGGATAATCCATAAGTTAGAACCTGATGCGCTAAAAGAAAGACCTGTCATAAAGGTGTTTTCTAGGTATCTTGATGGCAACGTATATGTAAGTGATACCTGACGTAGTTTAACATAGCTTGCGTCGTACACAAAGGCAGCAGCAGGAAGTGCTGCATAACCAAAGCCACTGAAACCATTTGCATCCGACCTAGTTGTATTTACAGAACCATCAGGATTTACACCTGGGTTAATATATCCACCAGTTTCCCCCGTGTAACCAGCAGAAGGAATTCCGTTTCCATCGGCATCATATTCATTAAACACCAAAGGGCTTCTCACAGGATTTCCTAATTCATTATCAAACACTGTATTTGCATAGATACCAGTTGCTTCACCATAATATTGGTCTAGAGAGAAAAGACTTCCTCCTTGCTGAATATCGATAAGGAAACTAAAAGAAAAATCCTTATATGTTAAAGTATTTGTAATACCTGCCATCCAGTCTGGGTTAGTATCGCCAAGGACATTGTTTGAGTTTGGAGTTTTAAGGTATCGCCCACTTTCAGGATCAACAACTTTTTCACCATTTAGGTAAACAAAATCTTGACCGTAGATTACACCGTACGGCTGACCTAGTTCTGCGTTTATAGAAACACCACCTTGGAATCTACCAAGTTCTAAGTTTTTAATTCCGTCAGGCAAGGCAAGAACCTTACTCTTACTTTTTGTCCAGTTTGCACTGATTCCCCAAGTAAAGTCGTTGTTTTTAACTGGCATTGCGTTTAATGAAAGTTCAAACCCCTTGTTTTCAATTTCACCTGCGTTAAGCAATTTACCAGTATAACCAGTAGATGGAGAAATTGGCACAGTTACAATTTGGTTAATAGAGTTAGACTTGTAGTAAGAAACGTCGAAACCTAATCTATTATTAGCGAAACGCATTTCTAAACCAGCCTCGTAACTCTTAGTACGTTCTGGCTCAAGATTTGGATTATTTGCAACATTAGGAACAGAGTTTCCGATGTCACCGTTAACCACGTACGTATCTCTTAATCTATCGAATGGAGCTCCGTTACCTACTTCAGCATAGTTTAGACGAAGTTTACCAAAGCTAATAGCATTAACATCTAACAATTTGCTAAACACAAAACTTGTGGAAATAGATGGGTAGTAAAATGCACTATTATCTTTTGGTAAAGTTGAGAAACGGTCTCTTCTAATAGTACCATCTAAATATACAGTGTTGGCATAACCGAAAGATGCACTAGCGTACACACCATCAACTCCAACTTTCTCAGCTTGTTCTCTAGGGTTTGGATTAGGTGAAGCACCATTTTGTAGCGAGTAAAGACCAGGAATTACCAATCCACCTGCTGTTGAAGATGTTAATGAGTTAAACTCGCTTCTTCTAATGTTAGACCCTAAGATACCAGCAAAGCTAATTTCTTCAGTAATATCAGTATTAAAGTTAAACATTAAATCGTAGTTTGTTTCAGTAGCTGTAATGTCTCTTCTTAAATAACCAGAATCAACGTTCCCACGGGAAACACCAAATGGAGTTGCAACAGAACCTACTGCTCTACGCTCTTCTTGGCTTTCATTATAAGTATCTGTAGAAACTCGACCAGTAACGTTTACCCAATCAGCAAGCTCATAGTTAAGTTCAATATTACCGATAAAACGGTTTCTTGTATCATTTTGGTAGTTTTCATAACGTGTCCAGTATGGGTTATCCCAGTAAAGTGGAGCAGCACCTGGCGCTGAACTACTAGGGTTCCATGTTACGTTTCTACCTGTATTAAAGTAAGCATCCTTTTGTTGTTGAATATCAGTACTAGTTGCCCACCATTGCTTCATATTACCTACAACGTTGTCGTTATAACCTGTAGAGTTACGACCCAATGCATCAGTTTTAATGTAATTAGCTAAACTACTTACAGTTAGTTTTTCAGTAACATCATAAGAGCCACTGAACACGAAGTTATGTCTGTCTAAGGTACTGTTTGGCAACAAACCAGACTGATCTAGTTTAGTATAAGATAATCTATACGAACCACCTTCTAAACCATTTGAAATAGAGATAGAATTTGTGAATGTAATAGGAGTTTCAAAAAACTCGATAGGGCCATTAGCCGCAGCTACATAAGCAGACTTCTTCATGAAATTTGGAGAAGCTGGATCAAACGAATCCCATTGGTAAATCATAAGGTTCGGATCAAAAGCAGGTCCGTAAGAAGCATCATCTCCATAGTTCTCAACTTGATCGTCTATCCCATCTCCGTTAATATCTTCGTACGTGAAGTAATCATCACCATATCCAGGGCCGTATTTGTTTTGATATTCGGCAAAGGTGCTTTTATCTACAACTCCCACAGTAACGTTAGAGTTTATTGTTACGCCCATACCTTGGTTTTTCTTACCTTTTTTGGTGGTAATGATAATTACACCGTTTGCAGCACGAGAACCATAAAGTGCAGATGCAGCTGCACCTTTAAGCACGTTAATAGATTCAATGTCGTCTGGGTTAATATCTGCTGCGGCATTACCGTAGTCATAATAGTTACCAGAAGCTGTTGCTTGATTAGCAGAGTTGGTGTTTCTGTTACTAATTGGCACACCATCTACAACGAACAATGCTTGGTTGTCACCAGTTAAAGAGGTGTTACCTCTAATAACCACGTTGGTAGAACCACCAAAGTTGTTGTTTCTTCTAATCTGAAGACCAGAAACCTTACCAGAAAGGGCGTTTGTAAAGTTGTTCCCTTTCACAGTAGCGATGTCCTCACCTTCTACTTGTTGTGTAGAGTAACCAAGTGATTGCTTCTCACGCGATACACCAAGTGCAGTTACTACTACTTCGTCTAATGCAGAACCGGCCTGCATTGCAACATCAATTGTATTTGATGTGCCTACCAAAACCTCTTGGGTTTCGAATCCTACATAACTAAAAACAAGCGTTTGGCCCTCGTTCGCTTCGATAGAGTAATTTCCATCAAAGTCCGACTGGGTTCCAGTTGCTGTGCCTTTAATAATAATGTTTACTCCAGGTAGCGGTAACCCAGTGTCATCGGTAACCGCTCCGGAAATCGTCTTTTCTTGTGCAAACGTAAGCTGCACAAAGAACACTAGTAATAGTGTCAAAATTCCATTAAACTTTGTTTTCATTTTATTGTTTGTTTGAATTAGCACTTCAAATTTGATAATAAAAACTAAGAATTCCTATTTTTCGGCGATAATAGATTCCCCAACGCTTCGATAAATTTGTTGATAAAAAAATATTTTGGTTCAACAGAAAGTAAACTTTTCCTATAAAAGACATTGAAAAAGTAGAGCTTTGAAACACGCAGAAGTCTAAAAAAGAATATTTTAAACATTCCATTAAATTTCAAAAATGCTATGGAACGCAATTTTATATTCATTCAGATTACCCATTTAACAATAGTTTATAAGAAATATGAAATAAAATAAATAATCAAAAAAATAAGTTTACGAACTGAAACCGACGGAATATGAAGGTAATTAGGGTTTCTTAAATTGAAATAATGTTAGTTTTTACTTTTACTTTCTCCTTTAAATTGTTGAGAATTATTTTTAAAAAGTACATTAAAAGTTGTTAAACTACCATAACAACGTGTAATATACTGCTGAAGATCGACTTTATCCTGATCTGCCAAGTCTTTGCTTGAGTTTATTTTTTGCTCCATTACACGAAGGCGGTCTCTTAACATTACAATTTTATGAAAAAAAGTATCTATCGGAATTTCTTTGGCGGAAAGATTTCTGTCTTCAGGCTGCAACACCATGGTTCCACCTTTCCATTTATCGGCAATTGGAACAATCTCGCTAATGCCGTTCCACTTTTTGAGAATATCGCGTAAGCTTTTTTCAACTTCGTAAAAGCTAACTGAGTCAACCTCATCTTCGGCGGCTTCAATAATTTCGAATTCATCATCGACAGAGATTGTTTCTAGTCCGTTTTCTATGAAGGTTACCCAATACATCTTAGCCGTGACATTGGTTACTACACCTTTTCCAAATTCTGTGTGATTTATTCGTGAACCGATTCCTAATATTTGTTTCATTTATGGTTGGTTATTGGTTATTGGTTATTGGTTTTTTTGGGATTTGGGTTTAAAAATATGGAATTATGGTGAAAGTACGATTGGGTTATTGGTTATTTGGGGAATGGTATATTGGTTATTGGTTAATTGGGGATTGGTCATTGGTTAATTGGGGATTGGGGGGAGGGTTATTTTAGATGGAGGATGATTACTTCTGGTTTGATGCCGGTGTAGTCGGCGAATTCGTAGATTGTGAGGAGATGGTGTTTCTTTTTACGGAAGTAATCTCTTACTTCCTTATTCAGTTATAGTGCATGGCCATAGGATTTCCCTGTGAGCAGCTGAATATCTTTGGGATATATAACTACCCGGGATGGCCGCGTCCGTTTACGAGGTAATTGGTTTTCCTTATTTTCTTCATCGTACTGTATAAGGATCGAGTTTTATTCACCGGGATTCAATTTTAATTAGACGACTAAAAATAGGGCTCTAGAGTATTGCACTGTTCTAATAAAGCCGCATATAATATATCATTTTGTATGGCTAAAAGATTTCTTTTCCTGTCGTTAATGAAAAAATCGAATGCGTCACAACTTACATTTCTAAAAAAACATTCTACGTACATAATAAATGATTGCTCATCAAGTTTAATGTCATTTACATTAAGTAAAAAATATGCTCTTTTTTTTAAGAAGGGACTCTTTATATTATATTCCAATTTACTCAAAAATACATTTGTTTTTTTTATAAAATCTTGGCTGAGTCTAGTTTCTTCTGACCGTTCTCCTTTAAAGAAAAAAGGTGTTTGATTTCCTAAACATAAACTCTGAATACTATCTAAATATCTAATATATTTTATCGTAGAATCATTCAAATCTTTCACAGTATCTGAATTGACATCGCTAACAAGTTTGTTGTTTTGGAGTCTTAGCTCATTTATATCATTATTAATATTTCGATTAATTATGTTAAATGAGATATCCAGATGCAGTAATCTATCATTATTTTTTTTACAAGAAATCAATAGTAATATTAATATTGTAAACAATAGTGTTTTTTTCATTTTATAGTTATAGTGTCATTATTGATTATATATCCCTTTTTTACGATTGTATTATACATTCTATAGTCTCTATAACCTCCAATACCCCATATGGTATCGGTGGTCTTATAGGTAAGAGTTTTAATGTTTAAAGTAGGGTCTTTCATAAAAGCCTCAATCAAATTAGCACCCATACCAAGGCCGGTTTTTATGTTTATAATATATTTCAAAAATTGCAGTTTTGTTTTAATATCCGGCCCAGGCCCATAGATGTTATCAATCGTTCCGTATAAAACTCCATCTTTCCCTATTGATGAACCAATAAAATCAGAATCCATATAGCCTCCCGTTTGTATATACCCACTTTGTCTGTCTTTTTAACTGAAAATACCGTTACCTTGGGAAAAGGTAACAGTATGATGACACTGCACACAAGGAACAGCATTTTTAATATTATTAGATTTCTTTCCATCTACACAATCCTCACAATCACCACCACCTTCTAAGCTCAAATCCGCGTTTGCAGCATAATCGCTTACCTGTTGAAAATACGATTGATAGGCTGTTGAATTATTGGTGCTAATCGCCCCGGACTGTGTATCATAACTTACTCCTTCCAAAGATGAAACTGTTTTAAAATCCAAAGTTTCCCCAGTTGCTTTGTCAAAAGTGCGCACATCAAACCCATTGGAACCTCCATAAGACTCAAAAGCCCCCGTAGAAGTAACAGAATTTGTGTTTGCAAAACCTCCCGGCATCATCCCGTCCGGATCAATAAAATACACAGGATTGTTAAACGCATAATTGTAGGGCGAGTGCCTGCAAATCATTTCCGCCAGCGGCCTTAATATCTCGAAGTGCGATAGCGGGGAATTCATTCAGTATATATATATGTGGAGTTAAATAACCCCTTTCTTTTTTTAACCCCTACATTTTTCAATATTTCTAATGATTTATCCACTCTGGGGGTCAAAAGACAGGTAATAACCATCGTTTCTCCGTTTTTTAAAAAAATGCGAGCAAAATGATATTGCTCCATAGCAGAAAGATGAAACCAAGTTTTGAACAAGGTTGCCGATCCATACACGATTATTTTCTTGATATCATTCGAATAATATGTTTCTTCTTTTCCCTTTTTAACCTGTGTTATTGAATCTTGGGCAATAATATACTTTTCGTCCTTATTTATAGACCAATATTCTATATGCAGGTAGATTCCTGGAAGAACAAAAAATAAAAAAGCTATTGAACAAATCATTATAATTCCAAAATCGAAATTAAAGAATATAAGTAAAAACAAGTATCCCATTGTTATGATGAGTACCGATAGGGCAGCTACAAAATGGTTTTTTATATTCATCTCCAATAGCATATAATTTGTATTTCAAGGTCGAAACCCATGCATCAATCCATTAATATTAAACTGAAAGCTTCGGTTTATTTGGGGAGTTATATTGCTGTTCCACCAATCATAGAATATCTCTGCACCCACAAAAGCCGCGCCAACCAGGGCTCCCCCAGCGGCACCGTATGGACCACCATAAGCGGAGCCCACGGCAATAGACGTCCCTAATGAAGCAAAAACCGAAGTGGTTCTAAAAGCAAACCTCGTTTGGCTAATATTTCCCGAGGTCATTTCGGTATAGTCGTAATAAATTCCACCTAGAGTTGCCACGTTTCCTATATTCCCTCCAATTCTGGTAACTTTCCCTAGTCCTATATAAGTAGAGCTGAATCTAGAAAAAGTTCCAATCTTATTCTCTATTGGCAGACTTTTCCTGTATTCCAACATTCCAACCTGGGCCGTCCCCGAGAGTCCACTTAAACAGGTTGAAATATCTGCGGTTTGTCGGAAGGATTTAAAAATTTTTTGCCATCTGCTAGGCGGATCGTTTGAATTTAATCCGCTGTTATTCTCTGCCGTCTCTAAACTCAACTCACCATCTCCCGGAGTTTGCAGATCATTTTTGGTAATATCACCATCTGCATTTATGTCCACCCCTTGGTTACTGTTCACTGTCACGGAATCCAAGGTATTTCCATCCTTGTCAAAGGTTCTCACATCGAAACCTCCGAAACCACCCGTTGAAGTATCGGAAGTCCCCAAATATTTTGTGTCCGACACGAAGGCACCGCCGGGAATCGGCGCCATCCCATCCGGATCAATAAAATAGTTTGGGTTATTAAACGCATAATTATAGGGCGAGTGCCTCCGCATAGCTTCCGCCAGCGGGTCCAGGTTCATCCATCTTCCCAAAGCTGGGTCATAGTTCCTGGCGCCGAAGTCGTAGGTGTTGATATCGAACTCGGTCTGTATTTCCTTCCCGCCGAATTTATACTTGTAACTGTCGGCCAATAGCGGTGTAACGGGGACAATTGTAATATAGGAGCTCATATTGCCAATGCCCACCACACTATGTTGGCCGTTGTAGCCTTTGTGCGTTAAACCATAAGGATAATAATGGTTCTCTTCTAAAATTTTGGTTTCGCCAGTTTGGGGGTGCTCTGTGAACCTTAAGCGGATATTCCCAAGATGATCGGTATAGTTGAATACATAATTAAAAGTATAGGTGCTATTTCCTCCTAGACCAGCGGGAGTGGCCTTTACATAGCCTTCTGCATGCGGGAAGAAGTCCAGAATGCCGTCTGTATACTGAAACCCATCCATATATTCGGTATTGGTGCTCACACTTTGGCTGTCCATCGTGGTTTTCTTTATCTTGGTACCGTCTGCGTTCTCTTGTATGACTTTTACTTCTGCCTTGCTCGTAAACCGTTTAAAATCTCCTAACAGAAGTGACGGATGCTGTCTTTTTATGCTTCTAAAAACCAAGTTGACCTGGTTTGT
>NZ_FNNS01000007.1:98972-175800 GCF_900106795.1 Aequorivita viscosa
TTTGTTTTTCATCGGTCATTAAATGTTCATATTCCTCAAGATTATTAATTATTGTTGTATCCTCCATCTTCATATAATCCTCAACAACTTTAATATTTTTAAAAAAAAGTATCTTGAATTTTAAATTTTCATTACAGGATAATTTTTCATTTTTGCTCTCATGATTTTTAACCCCACAGGCAATTAGAAAAATAGATAAATTAATATAGATAAGTTTTCTTATAATCATTGTTTCATTACTTTAATTGTTCCACCCACCTGTCGAATAATGGCTTGTCGGGTAACATTTCCATTTTTTTCTAAAAAGGAATCTACACGAAAACCTTCTGTTCTAACATTCCCATTTACTTTATTTTCAGCTTGTATAGCGGTTGAATGCGAACTTATATAATTAGGATAAGTTGTTTTTCCTGCCGAATTTATTACTTCACCCCCCATACTTCCTTTGTCAATTCCTAATTTGGCCTTTTCTAATTGCTCTACAGTTTCATGTATAAACGCACCCGCACTTGATGTTGCACCTTTTCCTACAGCATCAAATTGTGCAATGTCAGCCATATCCATTGTATTGTTTTGAAAACTACCAACATCAGTATTGATATCGTTTGAAACAATATCTTGATAAACAACTGTAGGACTATTAATAACAGATTTATATGCATCAACAAAGGCTTGTTGCTCTTGAGTTAACGGACCTTCAGCTACTTGTGTAAAGCTAGCATTTCCTCCATTAATTAATGGGTCTTGTGAAACTTGATATAAACCACCTGTTGCGTTTTGCACTGTATTTTGATAAGCCGTTTTGGTTGCAGCATCTTGGAAGGTTGGACGTAATATGTCACCCCCATCACTCTTCAAAGCCCCACTTTCATTCCCAGAACCAAAACTGTAACTTTCCACTGACCCAGTATTTGTGCTCATTCCATAACTATCTGTGGCGATCGGCGCCATCCCGTCCGGATCAATAAAATAGTTGGGATTGTTGAACGCATAATTATAGGGCGAGTGCCTGCGCATCATTTCAGCCAACGGGTCAAGGTTCATCCATCTCCCCAAAGCAGGGTCATAGTTCCGTGCGCCGAAGTCATAGGTGTTGATGTCGAATTCCGTCTGCTGTTCCTTCCCGCCGAACTTGTATTTGTAACTGTCGCCCAAAAAGTTATTGACGGGGGTCAATACAATCTGCCCCCCGGCTTCCTCCGAGAATATTTGGTGGTCGCTGTTGTAGCCTTGGTGTTTTATCGCAGTTTTTGTAGTGCCGTTCGTCACTTACTTTTGGTTTTAATGCTCCTTCTCTGGAAAAAGGGAGTGGGAATAAATGTATTGAAATTTATCTTATTTTGGAAGAGAGTTTTTTCGGGGGAAATTGGGATTGATAAAAAAGAGATTAAAAGACTAGGAGGTGCAATCGGTTAGCGGAGGGCACGGGCCGGAAGTTCGCGCCAGAGAAGGGTTAGCTATTTATCAATTCTAGAATATCTCAAGGTTCTCATTTTGATACTAATCAATATTTCTTCCCTTACATTCCCATTGGAATAGCTCCTTGAATAGTTAAAATCATTAGGAATTCCCAACTCTCTAAAATCAATCTTTCTAAATTTTTGTAAATCAAGAATTTTTAACAAAGAATTGAAATCTTGTATGTTGAAAACCATATCAAACCTTGTAGAGTATTTTCCAAATCCGAATGTATCCTTTTGGTTTTTTATTTGATAGTCATAATTAAGCTCTACATTCAATAATTCTTCAATATTATTTACAAATTTCTGGTGGTTTTCTTCGCAGGAAATCACGAAAAACATTAAAAAAGAACATAACAAATATTTCATTTTTTTAATTTTTTATTTTAGCCGTACCCATGAAGTTAATAGTATAAGGTGTGCCAGAACCGTTATACATATGACCGAGCATAGTGGCAAAATCCCTTAAAACTCCTCTGACTGTTGGGGTTAACTTTATATCGAAATCATAATCATTAGGTAATACCATAATGGTGTTTTCTCCAATATAAACTACTTCAATTGTTCCATAAATTAAAGCTTGATTAGTGTTAGATATAGCATTGGATATATCAGATAGTTTAAGAAAGATTCCTGGACTTTCTTGATGTGTGAAATCAGGATTTTGAAAATCCTTTACGGAAAGGGAACTGAAATCTAATGAATTAGTATTCACATCTACAGGCATCCCACCTCCCAAGCGGTAATGCCAAACTGCATCGTCAAAGGTAAAGTTTGTTTTAAATTTATCCATTAAAACTGATTTAAAAGCCTCCTTGTACCATTTTGGACTGGGTGAAGATTTCTTTTGACTATTGCCATTTATATCTCCTACCCCATCAGCCCCCATAGCAAAACCAGTACCTGCAATATCTTTCTGCTTACTCATTGTGGGTGCCGATGTGTCGGCATTGAGCCCCGTAGATTCGGATTTGCCCTCGCCACTACCGCCTTTGTTACCATTACCCTTTAACGCCCCACTTTCATTCCCAGAACCAAAATCATAAGATTCAAAAGACCCCGTAGAAGTAACAGAATTTGTGTTTGCAAAACCTCCCGGCATCATCCCATCCGGGTCTATAAAGTAAACGGGGTTATCAAAAGCATAATTATACGGCGAATGCCTGCGCATCATCTCCGCCAATGGGTCCAAGTTCATCCAGCGCCCGAGGGCGGGGTCGTAGTTGCGGGCCCCGAAGTCGTAGGTGTTGATGTAGAACTCCGTTTGCTGTTCCTTACCTCCAAATTTATACTTGTAACTATCGGCCAACAGCGGTGTAACAGGAACAATTGTAATATAGGAGCTCATATCTCCAATGCCCACCACACTATGTTGGCCGTTGTAGCCTTTGTGCGTTAAACCATACGGATAATAATGGTTCTCTTCTAAAATTTTGGTTTCGCCAGTTTGGGGGTGCTCTGTGAACTTTAAGCGGATATTCCCAAGATGATCGGTATAATTGAAGACATAACTAAAAGTATAGGTGCTATTTCCTCCTAGACCAGCGGGAGTGGCCTTTACATAGCCTTCTGCATGCGGGAAGAAGTCCAGAATGCCGTCTGTATACTGAAACCCATCCATATATTCGGTATTGGTGCTCATACTTTGGCTGTCCATAGCGGTTTTCTTTATTTTGGTGCCGTCTGCAAGATAGGTATATTCAATTGTTTCTCCTCCTTGAAAGGTTATTTTTGTGGGAAGGTTTAAATGGTTATAGCTGATTTGAGTTATTAGCTTGTCACGATTTTTGGTAAGGTTACCGTAATTGTCATATTCAAAATCGTCTACAGTGGAGTTGGTATGCTGGTCGTTATATCCTGTAGCCTTCCCCTGGTCTATAATGGTGTTGACTATATGAACCGGATGATGCTCTGGAACGAGATCATCATAACTGGGAGGAAGAAGACTCAATTGGTTCTGGCTGTTGGTCTTCCAAACAGGGCTTGCTTTCATAGCATGAAGATACGAAATACATGCCGATTTACCATGAAAAAAGGCCGCCCTTTTTAGACAGCCTCTTTCTATTTAATACAAATATCGGGATTAATTCTTTTATTCTAAAACTTGTGAATAGCGTTTTGAGGGTGTTATAGTGTTTTATAATTCTTGATTACCTGAATATAAATCTATTTGGTTATCAAGTATTCAATATGTCTTTTAAGCATTACTTATATCCATTTTATAATGTTATTTGGCTTGTGGACATTAAGATTTTGTTTGGTTATTTAAAAGGGTTTAAACTGTGTCAAATTTTGCCCCCACTCGCCTATCCTACTACGGCTAATAAATTATGCGTGCAGGAAGCTGTCCCCACCCACCCGCCTTTGCTAAGAGCTTCGGACGGGCAGGTAACTGCCAGAAAAGGCAGCAAGCAGCTCTATAATTAAAGTATGATTACAGTATCTTTATAGCGTATTTATAGCGTATTTATAGCGTGTTTATAGCGTGTTTGTATCGTGTTTGTAGCGTATATTAAGCGTATTATATTCATATATCATATATTCAACCTTGCTTTTATATTGCGTAAAAAGAGATTTTTAGAATACGCTTTGCTATCGTAAACCAGGAACATAAATTGCCATAAAACACACTGTTTTAAAACTTACGTATATCAGAGTAGCGCAGTCGAATCCGCATAGTTCAGAGGAGCTAAAAACATATAATTCTTTCTATTTAGATTAACTACAATTTTTGCATAAACACAACAATTGTTCTTGATCCATTTTTTCCTATTTAGACTAACAACAATTTTTGCATAATCCTGAAATTCCACAACTTTTGGACTTGATCCGTTTTGATCCGCGGCGGCGGCGGAGGTAATTCGGAGTTTTAATGTAGCGTGGGTATGATGGTCTATTTAGGTTTTTGAGAGATGGAAAGGCTGGATTGGTTGTTTAATTGAGAAACTAGAGATTGTTGGTCTAGTAATAACTACCATTTTTATTTTATTATAGCTTTTCAACAATCTCATTTTTCAGCCATTCAAAGGCTGCATTTTGGTCATATTTAATTTCGGGTCGTAATAATGCTTCCATATCGCCAGTAAAATCCGGATTGTTTTCCTTTTCTTCCATATTGAGCAAAAACTCTTTTTTAGTGGGCGGTTTTCCAACGGAAACGCTCATATACTCATAGAAACAATCGATAATTGTTGGGATTTCTAACTTGTGGTTTAATCTGGAATAATCCAAATCAAACAAATCCCTTCCTGTGCTTCTTTGATACAATGCTCTTAGTTTTGTTCCCAATAATTCATTGATGTCATAGGTTCGGATAATGGTTTTACCTTCAAACCAATTACTTTTTACTTCAAATGGAAATTCAATCCAAGGCAACACGTTAAAATGTTCTTTGCAATTAATTTACAATTTTAAGCGCAGTCGAATATTCTCATATTCCGATGTAAATCGATACATCGCCTTTGCACAGTGACCACCGATTTTAGTGCTTCTTTTTTCTTCGAAAAAAGTAACCACTTCAGCGATGCGTTGCATAATTGGTTTTATAGGTCCTGGTTTAATTTGAACCAAATCGAATTCTTCTGAATAGCGTGGTGCAGGGTTTAGGTATAACTTGTGAAGTGCCGTACCACCTCTAAATGCCAGATTTTCATTTAAGAATTCATCAGAAAATATATCAACAAGAGCACGACTGATCACTAAATCTTGTTCTACCTGTGAGAACTCTCTCCAAGGTGCATTCATCTGCCATTTTGCAATATCGGGTCTTGGTATCATAAATCACTTTCCATTTTAATATTTACATCAATTTTCCATCTATTCTCAACCGCACCTGCCTTTTCATTTGACCTTGGACTCAATAAAACTGGATAGAACTTTTTATGTTTTAGATGTTCATATATGAGATTCGCTATGTCAGATTCGGGATTGATTTCGTCCAATAAAAAACCTAAACGTTGTAAAACGCTTTTTTGTGAATACCAAGACAACAAATCTTTTGCATCTTCCATTTTCATTTCTTCTGTCAACTCTTCTAAAACGGAAAGCATTCTATTTAATCCGCCTATTTTAGTTTGATGGTAAATTAAATCCACAGCTGTTAGGCAAGGACTGGATATATTGTACATTCCTGCATCTCCTTTTTTCGATACTATATTTTTGGTTGGCCAATTAGACACGGTAAAAAAATCAAGATTGATGGAATTTTTAGAGATGGATAGCAACGGTGCTTTGTCGTGAAATACGTACTCCTTTTGAATCTGCTGATGTCCAGCACCATAAGATCTTGCTGCCGAGTATAAACCTATATAGTAATTACGGTCTAAAAACTCAAATAGGCTATTCACATAAAGCTCGATGGGTAGTTTCCCAAATTTTGAATATCGTGGTGGAATGATTAAATAAAAGTGATGGCGCAAGGGAATGATGTCTCCTTTTTGTATTGCGTAAGATAATTGACTCTGTATCGAAGTTTGGGACTTATCTGCTTTAGCAATAAGAAGTTCGTCCCAGTTGAAAGCATAACTTTCAAATGATAATCGTTCTTTTATGAAGTCGGACAGGTTCAATTGTAGTAAATTTTCGAGAAATATAGTGAATATTAGTTGTTTTCTTGAAAATCTACTAAAATATTTCTGAGATTGATCCTTGATTTTAGTTGTGTTCGAGGAAAGAAACAAGCACAGAGAACAGAGAAATACCACTAGGCTGACAAAGGCAAGGTGGTCAAAAAAAGTATTTTGCTCATCGTTCTCGCAGATAGCGCTTGGAGAGCCATTTTGTTTCATGGTTTTACGCATAGTAGGCAAACCTGTTCCTCTTGGATATTTTTATTCGATTTGTGTCGATGATTTCGGTTTCATAGTGCCAGATATTTTGGTTCAAATTGTGCCACATTTTGTCTCTCCACTTGCCTACTCTTCTATGGTTGGTGAATTAGGCGTGAAGGTAATTGTCTCCTCCTAGAACTGTCCCCACTCACAACTGCCGGAAAAGGCAGTTGTGACCTCCCCGAAGGGGAGGTAGTTGGTTGATTAGTTAATTGGGGATTGGGACTCGGCACTTTGACTGCACTTCGACTCCGCTATTTACCGCAGTGAATAGGTCGAGATGACACCATAATACGGATGAACCAAAAGCTTTCGTCCTGCCTTACCTCCTCTAAAAGAATGTAAGAAATTGCAGAAATGTGCAGGATTGTATAGTAATATGCAGAAGTGTGCAAAAAGTGTCTGTTTATGTTTTTAGAACTGATTTTAAGTGGTTTGGGTCGTAGTTTTGGGTCATTGTTTAACATTAAAATTTGTTATTATGGCAAAGCAAAAAGGAATTTTGAAATTAAAAGGTACTATGGGAGATATTACCTTTTACAAGTCGGGTGATGGATATTTAGCCCGCGAGAAGGGCGGAATCGAAAAAAACCGCATTTTGACTGATCCGGCATTTAAGCGTACTCGGGAAAATGGGATGGAATTTGGCACTGCGGGTAAAGGAGGCCAACTTATTAGAAAAGCGGAGCGTATGCTGATACGCCAGGCCAGAGACCGCAGACTGACGTCTCGATTATTACAGTTGTTGATGAGTGTGATTAAAACAGACCAATTAAACGATCGAGGACGTAGAACAGTGCAAGATGGTGATATGAGCCTGTTGGAAGGTTTTGATTTTAATCTGAAAGGGAAGCTAAACACGGTGTTTTTTAATGGTTATACACCATCATTTGACCGTTCAACCGGCACTCTTGAGGTCGTGATACCTGAATTTGTGCCAATTGAGACCATTGATGCTCCCCGGGGCACACACACGTACAAATAGCAACAGGAGTTTGTGCGCTGGATTTTCCGGGAAGGAAATTTGAAGAAGACCGAGCTCTTTCTCCGATAATCCCTTGGGATCAACAACAGCAGACGGCTCTGACTCTCAGTTCGTCAATTACCGCGGGTAGTCTTCTTCCTGTGATTCAAGTGTTAGGCGTGAGTTTCTTCCAAGAAGTGAATGGAGAGATGTATTCCTTACGAATCGGATCTTTCAATGCCTTAGCCATTGTTGGCGTTGACCAGTTATAATTTAAAACACCAAAGTTATGGAACTCTATCTTCACAGAATCCACTACAGGAATGGAACGAACGGTGCTATTTTTCATAAGCAACAGTTTCTTTGCTTCAGCATTGAACTTCCTTGGCGGCTTAACTTGCCAAATTTGTCCTGTATTCCTGATGGTACATACGAGCTAGAGCTTTTTTACTCACCTAGCTTCAATCACAATCTGAGAGTAAAAGAAGTTGTTGACAGAAGCGGGATACTGACTCACCCAGCCAATGATGCTCTAAACGAATTACGTGGGTGCATTGCTCCTGTTTCACAGTTAACAGGAATAGGTAAGGGTTTAGGTTCTCGAAAGGCTCTTGACCTACTCTTAATGCGAATTGAAGGATTTAAGGAGTGGGATGAGGAAGTGACTTTGACAATCCTGTCCGACCTATCAGGCAGGTAGTAGATATAAGGTTACAAACTCCACTTACTTTAGTTTATCTCAGAGAGGTTATTCTGATTGTTTATTTACAATAAAATCACTTGTGAATGACAGGTTTGTAGTGTCAAATTCCTCAAGAATTTTGTTCAAAACTAATTTGAGAGGCAATTGTGTCTGGCAAAGTAGAGCTTGGGCAGGTGCTAGAAGATTTTTTTGCATCATTTACTTTAAACTATAAGGATAATAGGGGTTACCTAACGAGATGATTGAAAAAAGGAATTAATTTAAATTATAGATTATGGATTTATTTGAACGATTAGAACGGCCTACGCCTCATTTTTTTCGGAGGCTACGGAATATTGGACTTGGATTGACGGCAATTGGTGGAGCTATAATGGCCGGCCCTATACTACTACCACCTTTGTTAGTACAAATAGCTGGATATTTAGTAGTTGCAGGTACTGTTACTACCGTAGTAAGCCAGACGGTAATAAATGACGGTACTGACGATGACAATCCCCCACCCGAAGGTCAGATTGTGCCGGAGTCAAATCCGCTGCTGAATACTAACCGATAGTGTTTTCGTTATGAATAATTATAGGATCAGTATTTTTGGAGGGATGGTTTGCGGAATATTACCCAACTTACCAATTGAGAATATTGTGACAACCATCTGTATGGCTACATTTGGAACAGTAACGAGTTTTGCGGTAACAATCCTGTTGACACGGCTTAGAAATTGGCTGGAGAAGCAATAGCTGTTAAGGATTTGTTTTAAAGAGAAGGGCTCTTCGGTTTTTGCTGCAGAGTCCTTTTTTTTTGTGGGGAAGGGAGGGAATGGGGAATGGTTAGTTGGGGATGGGTTAATTGGTTAAATGGTTAAATGGAGATTAGTTAATTGGGGAATGGGTTTATGCAATTAGGATGAATTTACAATTAGCACTCTAAAATAGCCTTAACCAAAAAACCATCCGTCTTTCGAGGGATGGATTATACTATTATTTAAAGTAGTTATAATATGACTACTTATAAGTAATATTTAAAAGAGCCTAACTTCTTTTAATTACGCTAAATACTTCTCGCATTCCGTAACACAATTTCGACACGCAGCGGCACATTGTTTACAATGATCCATATCGTGTTTTTCGCATTCTTCGGCACAAAGTGTACATACTTTAATACAATAACGCACTAAATCATCTACATCTTCAAAACCAGTTGCTAAAATTTGACTTAACGTACTACAAACTTCCGCACAAACCCTATCTATACGAATGCAGTTGACCATCATTTTTACATCATCTTCATCGAGACACGCATCAGCACAATAATTACAGTGGTTTATACAATTGCCTAAGGCGTGAATTAGTTTTTCGTTTCTCATAATATTTGTTTTGAGATTCAAATTACAAATTTCAATTAGGCACTGATATTAAATAAATTATAAAAAATAAAAAAGTTTAGTGTCCGCCATCTCTATGGTCATCAACTACTTTCGGATCGCGATATTTACAGCAAGGATCTATTTCATTATAAACTTCGTCTTTAGCTCTAAATTTCTCTGTATCGTGGCCACTGTCGGCAATACTTTGTTGTATTGTAGCTAAATCGGTTCTTCCTTCGTTGTAAATTAATTTTAGTTCGTGAGTTTCAACGTTCCAATTAGCCGATTTCACTCCTTTAGCTTTAACAGCAGCTTTTTCAATGCGCTCTTTACACATTCCACAAACCCCATCGACCTCGATAGAAGCTTTTGCATTTTTGTTTTGGGAAAATCCTGTGATACCCATTAGCATCATTCCAATAATTACTATTGCTTTTTTCATGTTTATTATATTTATCATTAATATTAGTATTCTTTATTTTTAGCTCCTGCCAATACCCTGCGTGAAATTCTTTCGCAAAGACGCCAAGTCGCGAAGTTCTCTATTCTTTTGAACGTTTTTCCTCGTAATACCTCAAACCATCTCAGTTCATGTAAATCCTCTGCATTCTGCGCTGAATCATACACATCGGCGACGCAAGTGATTCTAAATTTATCAATTTAATCTATATCGCAAACCTGCATAATACGAACTTCCAAAAATTGGTCCGTAAACATAGGTTGTATCAAAACTTGTCCCAAAAGGGTCGTCACTCCCTACAATCGGGTTATTTTGTTTTACGTTAGTTAAATTCTCTCCACCCACATAAATTTCAAAACTCGATGAAAACACTTTTGTTACTTGTGCATTTAAAGTGGAAACGCTGGGTGAAAATTCAGAAAGGCCAATGGTATTCAAATAACTTTCGGTGGAAGCGAATCGCTGCTCTCCTAAATAATTATAAGTGGCATCAAATTTCCAATTTCCTCCTTTATTTCCGAGGTTGGTTTCATATGAAGCATTTGCAAAAAACCGATGACTTGAGGTAAGTGGATTTTGTTTTTTTCCACTTTGATAATTCGTTTCGACATCATAGAACTTATATGCCATACGTAAATCGAAACGCTCAAAGACATCATAGTTAAACTCTACTTGAAAGCTGTTTGAATAACTTTCTCCATCTAAATTATAAAAATTAATTTCATTCGGGTTTTCCCAATCCACTACAATTTGGTTTTGGAAATCGGTTCTGTAAAAATCAACCGTGATATCGGCCTTTCTTTTAAAAAGATTGAAACCTTGCATATAGGATACACCATACGTCCAAGCTATTTCTGGATCTAGGCCATAAATCTTTCCACCTTCACCTAAAATATTCAAGTTTCGTGAACTTGCAAAAAGCTTTTGATTTTCAGCAAAAATGTTCGCACTTCGTTTTCCCCTTCCTGCTGAAACCCTAAAAGCCGATTTTTCCCACGGAGTATATCGCATATGAAATCTGGGGGTTAAAAATGCTCCTAGCCTATTGTGGATATCTCCTCGAATTCCAGCACTCAAATTTACATCACCAAGGTTGTCGAAGTTGTATTCAAAAAATGCCCCGACTGAATTCTCAACGCGGTTAAAATTTTCTGTGAGTACCAGCTCTTCGTAGCTATCGTACGTGCCATCAACTCCTGTTTTAATTTTATGGCGTGAATCGCCAATAATGGAGTTGTACATTAAATTGGCGTACAAACTGTTTTGCTGAATATTATAATCTTTCAACCCAAAATAGGATTCCTGATCGTGATGGCTATACGCTACTTGCAATCCGCCTGTACGCCACGGCAAATCTGGATTTACGAAACCAAGCTTCCCAGAGATATCAAAATGCTGCGTTTTTATTTCACTTCCCCACGCATTGGTCGTTCCACGATCTGTATCGGGATTGAAATTAATTTGACCCGTCTGCTTTTCATCATTCAAATATCTAACATTAACAAAACCAACATATCCATTTTCCTGATCGGTATATTGCCAGCGGTTCATTACGTTTACTTGCTTCATCAAAGGCGCATCCAAAAATGAATCGTTGTCCTTGTCAAATTCAGTATCGCGCATATTGCCGTGAATATAAACGCCGGTGCTCCAACGCTCGGTGACCTTAGTATTCAAATGTGTATTCAGCTCGAAACGCCCATTTCCTGAACCATAAGCATTCACAAAAAGCCGATCATCTGTAAGTGGTTTCTGAAGTTCGGCATTAATTTGTCCCGCAATACTTTCATAGCCGTTTACTACACTTCCAGAACCCTTGGTAATCTGAATGCTTTCTACCCAAGTTCCCGGAATAAAACTCAAACCATACGCTTGAGAAGCTCCTCGAATACTCGGAACATTTTCAGTAGTTATCATTATATAAGGACTAGTAAGCCCTAGCATTTTTATTTGCTTGGTTCCCGAAATAGCATCAGCAAAATTTACATCTATGGATGGGTTGGTTTCAAAACTCTCAGCCAAGTTGCAACAAGCCGCTTTTAGTAGCTCTGCACTACTCACGTTTATAACATTTTGTGATTGCAGATAGGACCGTGAACTAGCCTTTTGCCGCGACGAAATTGTAACCTCATCCAAATCGGCTGTGGATTTTAAAGAATGGGTTATTTTTTTAGCAGAATTCACCGTAATTGTATCCGTTTTATACCCGATAAAACTAATGACCATTTTTTTGTATTCTGGTTTATAGGGAATCTCGAAATTTCCTTCAAAATCTGTAACCGAACCTACTGAAGTATTCAACCAATAGACGTTTGCACCACCTAAGGGAACTTCCTTTGTATTAACTGTTTCAGTTATAGTACCCGAAATTTTCTGTTGTGAAAAAACGCATAACGGGAAAAGGAGGATTATTAATAGTATTTTTCTCATATTTTACTTTGTTGACGTAGGATAATAGGACTTAAGACATAGGACTAAAAAAGCGTAATAATGCTTTACGAACATCATTTTAAGTCAAATATTTATTGTTGTTTTTTATTTAATAATTGTCTCGTCGAGCGCAGTCGAGACGTTTTTGATAAATCTATCGACTTTAGTTCATCCTGAGCGAAAGCCTAAGGACTCAAGATGACCCTAGTTAATCAATTTTTGCGCCTCTCAATCGAAGTGCGTTTGCAATTACTGATACAGAGCTGAAACTCATCGCCAAAGCTGCAATCATCGGGGACAGTAGCAATCCGAAGAATGGGAATAACACTCCTGCGGCAACTGGCACTCCAAGGGTGTTGTATATCATTGCAAAAAACAAGTTTTGTTTGATATTGCTCATCACTTTTTTACTTAAATGAAACGCTTTTACAATTCCGTGTAAATCTCCCTTTACTAATGTGATGCCTGCGCTTTCAATCGCCACATCGGTTCCCGTGCCCATTGCAATACCAACATCGCTTTGAGCAAGGGCTGGAGCATCGTTGATTCCATCACCCGCCATTGCAATTTTTTTGCCTTCAGCTTGAAGTTTTTCAACCATAGCTAATTTATCTTGCGGTAATACTTCGGCTTTAAAGTTGGTGAGATTCAATTCTGAAGCAACGGCTTTTGCGGTGTCGTGATTGTCGCCTGTAAGCATTATCACTTCTATCCCTTGTTCTTGAAGCTCGGCCAAAGCTTTCTTACTGCTTGCTTTTATCTTGTCTGAAATTACTACAAAGCCAATAACTTTTCCGTCAATTGCGAGCATTGGAACTGTTTTGCCTTTTTTCTGTTCCTCAGAAACCTCCTTTTTTATTTCTTCTGAAAGGGAAGCGTTTGCTTCGTCCATCATTTTTTGATTTCCTAATGCGACTTTCTTTCCATTAACTTCTCCCGTAACTCCTTTTCCTGTAACTGAATTGAAATTGGATGCTTTTAAGAATTCGGTGTTTTTCTCTTTCGCATATTTCACCGTAGCATCGGCAAGTGGATGTTCGCTTAAATTATTCAAGGAAGCGATGTATTGAAGCACTTCTTCTTCTGAAACATCTTGTGAGGCTCCTATTTTTTCAACTGAAGGTTTTCCTTCCGTAATAGTTCCTGTTTTATCAATAATCAGGACGTCAATCTTATTAAGGGTTTCAAGGGATTCTGCATCTTTAATTAGCACACCGTTTCTAGCGCCCATTCCTACTCCAACCATTACAGACATTGGCGTTGCGAGACCAAGAGCACAAGGACAAGCTATGATAAGCACTGCAATAGCATTAACTAAAGCATAGACATACGAAGGTTCTGGTCCGAAAATCGCCCATACACCAAATGTGATAACGGAGGTTAAAACCACAATAGGCACAAACCATCCCGAGATTCTATCTGCAAGTTTTTGAATGGGGGCTCGGCTTCGACTGGCTTTGTTTACCATTTCAATAATTTGCGAAAGCAAGGTGTCGCTACCTATTTTTTCGGCAATCATTACAAAAGATTGCGATCCGTTGATAGTTCCTGCACTTACGCTATCGCCTTCTTCCTTGGAAACAGGCACAGGTTCGCCAGAAATCATGGATTCATCAACAGAAGTTTGTCCTTCTAAAATGCTTCCATCTACGGGGATTTTTTCTCCTGGTTTTACCCGAAGTTTGTCACCTACTTCAATTTTATCGATTGCGATTGTCTCTTCCTTTCCATCTACAATACGAACGGCTTTGTTGGGCGCTAACTTTAATAATTCTTTTACAGCAGAATTGGTCTTATTGTGGGCTCGTGCTTCTAGTACTTGTCCCATTAAAACCAAAGTCAGAATCACCGCAGCCGATTCAAAATAAACGTGAACCGTTCCCGATTCTGTTAAAAATTGTTCTGGGAAAAAGTTAGGAAACAACAAGCCAAAAAGACTGAAAATCCAAGCCACGCCTGCACCAATGCCGATTAGCGTAAACATATTGAGATTCCACGTTTTTATGGAACGATACGCGCGTTCAAAAAACATCCAAGTGGCATAAAAAACCACAGGAATTGAAAGCGCGAATTGAACCCAATTCCAATATTTCAATGACATTAAATCGTATAGCGGATTATTTGGAATCATTTCGGACATTGCAATCACGAAGATTGGAACCGTGAAGGCCACTGCAATCCAAAACTTGTTTAGAAGCGCTTTGTAAGATTTGTTTTCTTCTGACTCATCCGCTTCCATTGGGACTAGATCCATTCCACATTTTGGACAAGCTCCGGGATCATCGCTTATAACTTCTGGATGCATCGGACATGTATATTGAGTGGGACTCAATGAGGTTTTTGCTTCTTTTACCAAATCCATGCCGCATACTGGGCAATCGCCAGGTTTGTCATAGGTTTTATCGCCTTCGCAGTGCATTGGGCAATAATAGGTTCCTGGACCGCTGTTTTTAGCTTTTTCCGCTTCCTTTTTTGCTTTATGTTGCGCTTCTGCCTTCTCATCTCCAAGCTTTGAGATAGTGTAGCTGCCGCCATCGTCTGCAAGGGCTTTTTGTAAGGTTTGAAGGGAAGTATTATTATCCATTTCAACAACAGCTTCTTCTTTCTCAAGATTTACGGTGGCCTTGGAAACTCCTTCAACCGAATTTAAAAGCTCTTCAACATGGGTACGACAACCATTGCAGGTCATTCCGTGTATTTTATACGTAATTCCTGCCCTTCGGGTTGGCTCAGTATAAACTTCGGCAGGAGTCTCCGCACCAGTTTCTTCAGTTGCTTTAACATCCTCAGTTAAAGAAATACTATATCGTCCTCCATCATCTTTTAATGCTTGTTGAAAAACATTTAAAGGAATATGGTTTTCCATTTCGATAACTGCTTCTGCATTTTCTAAATCTACCGATGCTTTTGAAACTCCATTTACTAAATTCAAAATCTTCTCGACATGGCCACGACAGCCATTGCAAGTCATTCCGCGTATTTTATATGTGTGTGTCATTTTTAAACATTTTTGGTTAGACAAACTTTCAAACAAAAAGATGATTCGCCTAAAATTGTCTCTTAGCGAAAATTAAATACCAAACCACATCAACGATATTCCCGTGATGGAATTTTCGACCTCAGCCTTTTGTTTTAAAAAGATATGCATAATTAATAATTTGATTAAAACGATGTAAAACCCCTAAGAAAAAAGGAGTTATAATCATGAGATTTCCGCCTGCGCGGATATAATCAAATCAGGAAAGTATCGTACAGAATATTTAAATCCCGTTCGATAGGTGGCGGGTTATAATCCGCGAAGAAAGTTTTTTGTGAAGTGCTTATTTCAAAATTTTGTACAACAAAAACTGAAATAAAGGCATTGATGAAAGGCTTTTCAAAGTCGATATTGAATGAGGCTTTCGCAAAGTTTTCATCTGTTTGAATTTGGGTAAATTCGTTTTGGCAACAATGATCTTCTTCCATCAGTAACAATTCATCATCACACGAAGAAGCAGCGGCATCATCCATTCCACAGGAAAGATGTTTTTCGCCAAGGGTAATTTGAGAAGTGATTTCCATACCGCTGCAAAAATGCTGGGCATACGCTATTCCAGAACTGCTGGCAAGCATAAGCACGGAAAGAAGTATGGAAATCGCTTTTTTCATTTAATTATAGAAACTTAAGTTTATGAGTTTAAATTTTTATAAGTTTAAGTGTGTACGGAAATTTGATAAACAGTATAATTCTGAATAAAATCGCATCAAAATTTTTATACTTATCACCGATAACCGATTACTTAATCTCAGCATCTACTCTTCCACATTTTAGCATTTTATCACCAAAATAAGGATTCAAAATATCTTTACTACTGCTTATCCAAGAAGCTCCTCTGTTATTAAAAGCCATTGGGCAGTATTGTTTGTATAACATACCAGATTCTAAAGAACCTTCAAGCATTTTCTCAATACCATCACTTAAATGCTCAAAGTTCTCACGTTGTATTTTTATGTCATCGGAACTCGCGATAATCGAAACCGCTTTTTGAACTTCTTCATCTAATTTAACTTCCTTAAGCATAGATTCTAAATCTTTAGCTGCGCTTGAGGTTGCTTGGGCATCAGTATTAACCAAGGCGGCTTCTACTTTAATATATTGATTAAAAACAGCTTCTACCTTAGAGTCTTTAAAAACAGCATCGGTTTGAGCCACTTCGTAAGTTTCTTTTGATTCTGGAGCAGTGTCTACAGTTACTACTTCAAGTTCAGCTTCTTTTGTATTGTCTTTGCAAGAAAAAAGCGAAACGCTTAATAGCGCTAAAAAAAGAATTGATAGGTTTTTCATGTGTGTAAAATTTTTAGAAAGGCAAAGATACCAAAAATTCAATTGACTTTTCGCTTCTGAAAATAAAAGGCAGGTAGCAGGATAAGTAGAAATAAGGGTTGAATTAAAAACCTTCGTATATAAAATAATACCAAGAGGTTGTCTGTTCCGTCTGATGTATAAATCATAAAACTGAAAACAGCGAAAAATAGCACAAAGAGCACAAGGTATAGTAACGCAGAAAGTTTGATTATTCCTTTATCAAAAAAAACCAACCAAAGTATTGCCAATGACGCCAAAGTATTTAGCAAGTAACGTGCTGCAATACCACCATATAGTGCCAAGTTATCCATTTCAGGAAGCGGTAATTCCTTATAATCGCTTTTAAAAAACTCAAGAAGCGGGTCATAAAACCAGCTGCCTTCAAAAGCACGAATAGCGAGCAAAAGAATGCAACAAAGAGCAATACCTACTATTCTAATTACTTGTTTCACTTAGCAGGTTTTGAGTTCAACGTTTTTACCCAAACAATCCAGAGTATAAACACCATTCCATAAATCACAGCTGGAAACACTACAGAATGAAGCTCTTCCTGATACTCAGGATATTTGTATAATGCAACTGTGAGTAGCGCAATTCGAATAATGTTTACAACATAAATTAACACTGCTCCCGCCAAAAGAAATAGGAATGTTTTCTTAAATTTTTCGGCAAACGAAATAATAAAAGAAACGAAAAGAATGATTACGCTTGCTGCGTTACACCCTTCTACAATGTTAACGGCATAATTATTTTCAATAATAATAAGTACCCCTTTGCGCACAGTATCTACTTGCAGATTTGCAACATATCCAAAAGCTTCTAAAAGCGCCGCACTTTGTCTTGCCACAAGGTTGGTAATGTAATCTGGATAAAATCCACCAGTAACCGAAACTTTTAAATAATAGGCGTAGAGGGCACTGAGTATTAAATAAGTTCCTAAGAAAATTGCTAGAAACTGTATGACCGATTTGTATTTTTTAAAGAGTTCTTTCAAAGGATTTCTTTCTATATTTTTAACAAATATACAGTAATTGTTGTATGCACAAAGTCTTAGTTTTGAAATACCTTTGAACAAACAAAATTCAAAATAACATCGTATGTCTTTCAATTCACTTAAACCCAAGATAGAGACCATTTTAGCTAATAAAAACCGAAACAATGAACAGCTACTTACAGAAGTTTGTGAACTGTTGCAATCGAACATTGAGTACTACGATTGGGTAGGATTTTATTTTGCAAACGAAGCTGAAAAAACGTTGCACCTAAAAGCTTTTGCAGGTGAAGCGACAGACCATACGGTTATTCCTTTCGGAAAAGGAATTTGCGGGCAAGTTGCCGTTTCCAATTCAAATTTTGTGGTTCCCGACGTGAAAGCACAGGACAACTATATCGCTTGCAGCATTAATGTGAAATCTGAAATAGTAATTCCTTTATTTAAGAATGGTAAAAACATTGGTCAGATAGACATAGACTCTCACGTAGCCGATCCTTTTTCTGAAGAAGACGAACGCTTTCTAGAATGGGTAAACCAAGTAGTTGCCGAAAAACTATAGTCATTTTTATTTAAAATTCTGAGCGTAATTACTTTTTAAATTCCAAAATACAAAACACAAATCCCAAAACCAATTGTTTAACCTTTGGAGTTTGGAGTTTGAGCTTTGGATATTTTTTTGTTATTTAACACTTGTGAATTGAGATTTACTCAGCTTTACATTCCCGTCCTAATAGCCTCAACAGGATCTAATTTGGAAGCCGAAATTGCGGGAAGTATTCCAGAAATAAGACCAATTATAGCCGAAATTGCCGTACCCAGGAACATATTCCAAGGCGAAAGAATAAATTGAAAGTCACCCGTAAATTGCGACACGATTATCGAAGCAATATACACCAAGACCAACCCAATTAACCCGCCAATTACAGCTAGAATAACTGCTTCAAACAAAAACTGAAAGAGGATAAATTTATTCTTGGCTCCCAATGACTTTTGAATACCAATCAAGTTGGTACGTTCTTTTACACTCACAAACATAATATTTGCAATTCCGAAGCCACCAACTAAGAGCGAAAAACCACTTATAATTAAGCCTATTACATTCATGCTTCCTGTAATTTCATCTATAAAATCTGTAAGACCTTGCATTTGATTTACAAAGAAGTTGCTAATCTGATCGGGTTTCAGGCCTCGTTTTACACGAAGTTGTTGCGTTAACATTGCTTTAAATTCGGCCTGATCAACACCTTTTTTGGGTTTGATTACTATCTGCGGGAAGGACGCCTTGTTATTATCTCCATAAATTCGCCTAACCACGTTTACAGGCAGGTACATAGAAGTATCTTTTGAGTTTCCAAAAATTCCAGCTCCTTCTTTTTCCAATACTCCAATCACCGAAAATTTTCTACCGTATATTCTAACTTTTTTCCCAATAGCATTGGCAGAACCACCAAATAGTTTGTTTGCAATTTCATGTCCTAACACCACCACCATAGAACCACTATTAGATTCGGATGCATTAAAAAATCTTCCTTCGTCGAGCTTAAGCGATTCAATATTGTAATAGCTATCGGTAACAGCACCAACCGGAACATTATCTACTTGGTTATCTTCATATTTCACTGTTTCGTTAGGAACGTTGAGCGTGAAAGTTGCGTAATCTAAATTTGGTGTATTTCGTTCTAAATATTGATACTCATCGTAGGTAACATCAGGAAACTGTTGCCATTTCCATTGTGGAATATCTGTAGGACCAAAGTTGACCCGCATTATTATTACCGTACTATTATCAAGCCCGCTAATACTACCTTCAATTTCCTTTTTTAGCGAGTCTACCGCTGCCAAGACGGCAATAATTGAGAAAATTCCAATAGTTACACCCACTAGCGAAAGAAAAGTTCGTAGCTTATTGTTTGTCAACGCATTGAGAGCGAAGTTGAAACTTTCCTTTAAAACCCTTAAATAAATTAGCATCTATTCGATTTTCCTGTTAAATCTACCAAACTTGAAGGATTTTTATCGATTAAAAAATTCCTTTTTACAAGTTGATAAAAGTATGACGTTTTATACGTGTATACGTTACAAATTTACTAATCAATTATGTACTTTTGCATCTTTCCAAAAAATGACATTCAAATAGTTTTCTAAATGAGCAATTCGAAAAAAATAACTTCGGCATTAATATCTGTTTTTAGTAAAGAAGGCCTTGCTCCTATAGTGAGAAAATTGAACGAACAAAACGTTACAATTTATTCTACTGGCGGAACAGAAAAATTTATTAACGACCTAGGAATTAAAGTAGTAGCTGTAGAGGATATTACCAATTACCCTTCAATCTTAGGTGGTCGTGTAAAAACGCTTCACCCAAAAGTTTTCGGCGGAATCTTGAATAGGCAAGATAACGAAAATGATGTTGCCGAAATGGCTCAGTATAACATCCCTCAAATTGATGCTGTAATAGTAGATTTGTATCCGTTTGAAAAAACTGTAGCATCGGGAGCTTCGGAAGCAGACATCATCGAAAAAATTGATATTGGAGGAATATCATTGATTCGTGCTGCAGCAAAAAACTTTAAAGACACCATCTGCGTTTCTTCGGTTGAAGACTATGCTGAGTTTCTTGAATTAATTTCTGAAAACGACGGATTTATTTCATTAGAAAACCGAAAACGATTTGCTGCTAAGTCATTTAACATCTCTTCAAATTACGACACAGCAATTTTCAATTATTTCAATACTGAAGAAAAGCTACCTGCTTTTAAAATAAGTGAGACCAACGGACAACAGCTTCGATATGGCGAAAACCCGCATCAAGAAGGTCATTTTTTTGGGGATTTTGACGCTGTATTCGACAAACTTCACGGAAAGGAATTGAGTTACAACAATTTATTAGACGTTGATGCCGCTGTAAATTTGATGAGCGAATTTAAAGGCCAAGCTCCTACTTTTGCCATTTTAAAACATAACAATGCTTGCGGACTGGCACAACGAGATACATTACAAGAAGCTTATTTAGCTGCATTAGCTGGAGATCCAGTTTCGGCCTTTGGTGGTGTTTTAATCAGCAATACCGAAATTGATGAAGTTACAGCAAACGAAATTCACGATCTATTTTGTGAAGTAGTAATCGCGCCATCGTTTACGCCAAAAGCTATAACCCTGCTGCAGGGCAAAAAGAATCGTATTTTACTTGTTCAAAAAGAAGTTACATTACCATCTAAATCTGTACGAACTTGCCTTAATGGTCTTTTAGTTCAAGATAAGGACCAAATAACCGACACGGAAGAAATTTTAACACACGCTACAGACAATAAGCCTAGCCCAAACGAGTTAGAAGATTTGTTGTTCGCATCTAAAATATGCAAACACACAAAAAGTAACACAATTGTTCTAGTAAAAGGAAAACAGCTATTTGCCAGTGGTACGGGTCAGACTAGTAGAGTAGATGCGTTACGACAAGCAATCGACAAAGCACAATCTTTTGATTTCGATCTAGAAGGAGCCGTTATGGCGAGCGATGCGTTTTTCCCGTTTCCAGACTGTGTTGAGATTGCAAACAAGGCAGGAATAAAGTCCGTTATCCAACCAGGTGGATCTATAAAAGACAGCCTAAGTATAGACTATTGTAACGAGAATAAAATGGCAATGGTATTTACTGGAATTCGCCATTTTAAGCATTAATTTTTGTTACATTTGTTAAAACCAAACCATAAAGCATTAACCCCCAACTCCACGAATAATAAAATATGGGATTTTTTGACTTCCTAACTGAAGAAATAGCCATTGATCTTGGTACCGCTAACACTTTAATCATCCATAACGACAAAGTTGTAGTGGATGCGCCTTCTATTGTGGCTCGAGACCGTTCATCAGGAAAAATAATTGCTGTAGGTAGAGAAGCCGCACTAATGCAAGGCAAAACCCACGAAAACATAAAAACAATACGCCCACTAAAAGATGGGGTTATTGCTGATTTTGACGCTAGCGAGAAGATGATAAACATGTTTATCAGCGATATTCCCGCTTTAAAGAAGAAATGGATAAAGCCATCACTACGAATGGTTATCTGTATTCCAAGCGGTATTACCGAAGTAGAAATGAGAGCGGTAAAAGAAAGTGCCGAGCGCGTTAACGCAAAAGAAGTTTATTTAATACACGAGCCTATGGCTGCTGCAATTGGTATTGGAGTTGACATTATGCAGCCCAAAGGAAACATGATTGTAGATATAGGTGGCGGAACCACCGAAATAGCTGTAATCGCACTTGGCGGAATTGTTTGTGATAAATCTGTGAAAATTGCAGGCGATGTTTTTACCAATGATATTGTTTACTATATGCGAACCCAACACAACCTTTATGTTGGTGAAAGAACTGCCGAAAAAATTAAAATCCAGATTGGTGCTGCTACAGAAGATCTTGAGTCGCCACCAGACGAAATGGAAGTGCAAGGAAGAGATTTACTTACTGGGAAACCAAAGCAAGTGGAAATTTCGTACCGGGAAATCGCAAAAGCACTAGATAAGTCTATTCTTCGAATTGAGGATGCGGTAATGGAAACGCTTTCACAAACCCCACCAGAACTTGCAGCCGATATTTATAATACCGGAATTTATTTAGCAGGTGGAGGTTCTATGCTTAGAGGGTTAGACAAACGACTTTCATTAAAAACCGACCTTCCTGTTTATATTGCCGAAGATCCACTTCGCGCAGTAGTACGGGGTACAGGAATCTGCCTTAAAAACTTGAGCAAATTCAAAAGTGTTTTAATAAAATAAATTCATTTTCACTTCTAGAACATTCAAGCACTAATATTCTTAATAAAATGGGCGTAATTTTCGGGATTCCCATTCAAAGCAAAAAAATGTCTTCAGGGTTGTAACTGAGACTTAAAATACCTGAATAAGCACGAACGGCGATGCAGCAGATTATTTACTTTTTCATCCGAAACAAAAATTCCATGGTGTTTGCCGTGCTGTTTATTGTCTCGATTCTGCTAACCATCCAAACTCATAATTATCACAACGATAAATTTATTAGTTCTGCAAACTATGTAACTGGAGGTATTTTTAAATTTAAAAACAGTCTTACCGATTATATTTACTTAGGAACTGCAAACGAAAAACTACTAGAGGAAAACCTTATTCTACGTAAGCGGTTAGAAAAATTTAGAGACATTGCACCCTTACCGGCATTAGATACGATCGCCCTGCCAAAATTTGACTATTTATCTGCTACCGTTATCAACAATAACTATTCAAAAACCAAAAATCAAATAACTTTAGATAAGGGAAGCGCCGATGAACTTGAAATAGATATGGGAGTAATTTCCAGTCACGGCCTTGTAGGAATTGTTAGTGATATTTCGAAAAACTATGCTATGGTGCAGACAATCCTAAACACCAGAAGCCGAATAAACGCCAAACTAAAAAAGTCGAATCACTTTGGCACTTTAATTTGGAACACCAAAGATCCTAATGTAGTACAGCTAATCGACATTCCGCGTATTGCGAAAATTGAAAAAGGTGATACAATTATTACGGGTGGAAGATCAACAATTTTTCCGGAAGGAATCCTAATTGGTGTGGTTCAAGACTATCATTCAGATAAAGATGACAACTACTATTATATCAATGTAAAGTTATTCAACGATATGACCAGTCTTCAACATGTTTATTTAATTAAAAACAATGAAGCTGCCGAAATATTGCAATTAGAAAAAGGCGTGGACGATGCAGACTAAAGAAATCTTAATCAATATCGCCCGTTTTGTACTGCTTGTTTTTCTACAAGTATTTCTGCTGAATAACATTAACTTAGGAGGTTATATAAACCCTTATGTGTACATACTTTTTATTCTGCTATATCCTTCAGACGGAAATACAACGCTTCTTATATTCCTGAGTTTTTTGCTTGGTTTATCTGTTGATATTTTTGAAGATTCGGGAGGAGTTCACGCTGCGGCCTGCGCTTTCGTTGCTTACATCAGGCCATTAGTTTTAAAATACTCTTTTGGGACTAGTTACGAATACAACACCATAAACCTTAAAAAATCTGGCGCAACCGAGCGTATCCTATACGTTGCATCAATCGTGTTTCTTCATCATTTTGTAATGTTTGCCCTTGAAATTTTCAGCTTTGGACACACCTTACTTTTGTTGAAGTCTACGTTATTTTCAGGTATATTCACATTTGTACTCATTCTTGGGAGCTTAATAATATTCACTAAAAAAACCACGTGAGAAAAGCTGTTCTTTACATACTTGTCTTAATAAGCGGTGTGCTTTTTACTGCTCGGCTTTTCTATTTACAAGTGTTCGACGGCGCTTCAGATTCTTTAGATAAAAACAACGCGATAAAAATTATGTACGACTACCCACAACGAGGGTATATGTTTGATCGCAACAACAAATTGTTGGTTTCTAATCAACCGTCGTATGACGTGATGGTTATTCCGAAAGACGTTAAACCACTTGACACTTTAGAATTCTGCAGGCTTTTAAAAATCACGAATGAAGAATTTAAAGAAATTCTCCGCAAAGCAAGAGTGTATTCCCCTCGATTGCCTTCTGTAGTGGTTCCGCAGTTAAACAAAGCCGATTATGCCTCCCTGTCTGAAAAAATGCATAAATACGAAGGGTTTTACATACAACGACGTTCGTTACGCGAATATCAGGTAGATCATTCTGCAAATGTCATGGGTTATATAGCCGAGGTTAATAATGCTATTATTCAGAAAAACCCGTATTACCAGATGGGGGAATTAATAGGAACGGCCGGCGTAGAAAAAGAATATGAAGATGTATTACGGGGTGAAAAAGGCGTAAAATACATTCAAAAGGATAGATTCAATCGCGATATTGGCCCCTATAAAGACGGTATTTACGACACCTTACCTACAAGAGGTAAAGATATTCAACTAACTATTGATGCCACACTTCAGAAGTACGGACAAGAGTTAATGATTAATAAACGAGGCGGCATCGTTGCTATAGAACCTGCTACAGGTGAAATCTTGGCTCTTATAACAGCTCCTAGCTACGACCCTGCTTTGTTAGTAGGGAGAGACCGTTCAAGAAACTTCACCAAATTGTGGTATGACACCATTGCGAAACCATTATATGATCGAGTGTTAATGGGTGAATATCCACCAGGATCGCCATTTAAAGCATTAACTGCTCTCATTGCTTTAGAAGAACAAGCTATAAGCGAATCTGAAATTGTAAACTGCCAAGGCGGATATCATTTTGGAAGAAGAGTTTTAAGATGTCACCATCGAGGTCCTGTTTCAATGGTTTCTAGTATCGCAAACTCTTGCAACACTTACTTCTGTACTGTTTATAAAAGTACAATGGATAAATATCCAAATCCTCAAGAAGGAATTGACCATTGGCGGGCACATTTATCCAGTTTCGGACTTGGTGATTTTCTAGGGTACGACTTGCCAAGCGGAAAGCGGGGAAATATACCAACCTCTACATATTACAATAGAATACACCAATATCCACAACACAGATGGTCTTCGTTGGCTACCATTTCAAATTCTATTGGCCAAGGAGAAGTATTGTTGACTCCTATTCAAATGGCCAATTTTACGGCAGTAATTGCCAATCGCGGGTTTTACTATACACCTCACATTATCAAAAATATTATTGGCCCCGATACCATTCCGGGTAAGTTCAAAGAAAAGCACTACAGCACCGTATCTGCTGAACATTTTGAGCCAGTTGTTGAAGGAATGCATCAAGTTTATGAACGTGGTACCGCAGCATCAATTCGTATTCCAGGAATCGAAATTTGTGGAAAAACCGGAACAGCCGAAAATTATACACGAATAAATGGTAAGCGTATGCAACTAACCGACCATTCTATTTTTGTTGCATTTGCTCCTAAAGACGATCCTAAAATTGCCATAGCAGTATTTGTTGAAAACGGATATTGGGGATCTCGTTGGGCGGGCCGAATTGCCGGGCTAATGATTGAAAAATATCTTAAGGGTGAAATTACTAGAACAGATATGGAAAAATTTGTTCTAAACGGAAGTCTAGAAGCCGAATACGCCAAACCCTATAGCGGACAACCATTTACTATAAATAGATAATGGGAGCAACAAAAACACACTTACGGTTTGATTGGTTGATAATATTTATATATATCGCTCTAGTTTCTATGGGCTGGGTTAATATTTATTCAGCGTCATTAAGTGATTCTGCTCAAGGCTATTTAGATTTTACTCAAATTTATGGCAAACAAATGATGTGGATAGGCCTGAGTTTAGTCTTAATTATTTTCATTTTAGCCATAGAATCAAAATTTTATGAAAATTACGCCAGTGTTATTTACATTGCATCCTTGCTTTCGTTGGTAGGATTATTTGTTTTTGGGCGTACAATTGCTGGAACTACTGCGTGGTACGACTTTGGCGGATTTAGTATTCAACCAAGCGAATTTACTAAAGCCGCTACCGCACTTGCACTCGCAAAATACGTTAGTGATATTCAAACAAATATGGAAGAACTGAAACACCAAATTAGTGCTTTCATAATATTAGCACTGCCTGTTGTTTTAATTATTATGCAACCCGACCCAGGAAGCGTGTTGGTTTATGCCGCTTTCGTATTTCCGCTATATAGAGAAGGCTTACACGGAGTATACTTACTTTTGGGGCTATTTGCAACGGTAATATTTGTTTCAACGCTCGCTTTTGGAGTAATCTGGGCTGCTATTGCAATCGTTTTATTAGCTGGTATTTTATATTATAAGAATAGACGAAAACGACCCAAAATTTTAAAATATGTCTTTATTGTAACTGCTTGCATTGGATTCGCGTTTTCTGTAAGTTACATTTTCAACAACGTATTTAAACAACATCACCGCGACCGATTTAATATCGTTTTAGGAAAAGAAGTAGATACACGTGGCATTGGTTACAACACCAACCAAAGTGAAATTGCAATTAGCAATGGCGGATGGTTTGGCAAAGGATGGACGCAAGGAACTCAAACCAAAGGTAACTTTGTGCCCGAACAACACACAGATTATATTTTTAGTACAGTAGGTGAAGAATGGGGATTCCTTGGAAGCATGGTAGTCGTATTACTCTTTATCGGACTAATTACCCGAATTATTTATCGTTCAGAAAAACAAAAAAGTCAATTCGGCAGGGTTTACGGATATAGTGTTGCCGCTATCATATTTATTCACTTTTTTGTAAATATTGGAATGGTATTAGGCGTTTTTCCCACTGTTGGGATTCCTCTCCCCTTCTTTAGTTACGGAGGGTCAGCACTTTGGGGCTTTACCATCCTACTTTTTATATTTGTGAAATTAGATGCAGCAAATTAGTATCATTCTTAAATAGTAAAAACAATTATTGTTCTAAGTTTCATAAAATAATTAGTCGTGTCCGATTAAGATGGAAGACCGCTTCGCTGAAAGACGTAGGACATAAGACTTGCTTCTTAATGGGTTGACAGTTAAGTTAAATGGATTAAGTATACTTTTTAGTTGTTACATTTTAGCGGTGAGCTTAATAGCAAGCTATCGCTTTAATAAAAATTCTTTTAGTGCCTGTCAGCTTTGGCTGAACGGAATTTTGAAATATTTTAATCGGACACTAATGTAAAACAATATAAATCATTTTCGCCCCCACACTTTTACATCTACCTGTTGTTCTAGGCTAGTTTCTATAGAATCAGGTAGGTTTGGGAAGAAGTCAATTCCAGTTTTAGCTTCTATTTCATCAATGGAAACGACATATTTATAAAAAGTTTGACTGGAGGGTCTGTTCGGAATAATGAATGATATGGCTTTATAATTTCCATCGGTTACATCTACGACTATCTTATAAAATTCATTGGGAACTGAAACATTTTCATCGCCAATGGTTTTCATATCTCCTTTTAAAACTCCACCAGTTACCACATAAACCCCATCGTATTTATCTGCCCAATACCTAACTTTTTGCTCTAAACGGTTCCAAATACCCGAATTAAACTCACGGTCTTGCGGACTTATATTACTGGTAAAAAATGTTTCGTTATAAGCTTCAATAGACATTCTTCTATCCCCTGCCGGAACCAAGTGCCCACGGTCGTAGCCAGAGTTTTTGTAGTTTCGCCAGTCCGCAGATTTCGTCTTCACCTTATTGTCTTCAATAAAATAAGGCCTTTTAAAGTCATTCCTGGAAAGGTCACTTTTACTTAGCTCATAAGCCACCCACTCTGCCTGTTCGTGAGCTTCAGAATAGGAAAGGGTGTAAAAGTTGTGTTTTACAATGGCTCCCGTGGTGGAAGCAGAAAGGAAAGTATCGTCAAATTCTTCAGAATTTCGCTGCGTTGCTATCGAAGTATCCGAAACTGAAGTAATATCCTTTTCGAACAAATCGTCGGCATAATACAAGACGACAGTTAAAATTATAATTACTAGCGGGTAAATGTATTTTCGGTTCATTCTAAATAAAATTGAGAACAGCTCTTTCTTAACAATTCACGGAGTACAGATAATAAAATATTCGTGTATTCGTGGTCCACTGATTACTGACCACTGAACACTGAGCTCTTGAACCTATCCCCGCACATCCATCGCATCCCGAAGCGCATTGCCTATCAGCATAAAAGCAGTTACAAGACTCATAATTGCCAATCCAGGGATTAGGGCGAGAAAGGGTTTTCCTAAAATAATATAGGCGTAATGATCTTTTATAATACCGCCCCAACTCGGAATGGGTGGCTGCGCTCCGATTCCCAAAAAGGAGAGCCCGCTTTCAATTAAAATAGCCCCTGCAAAATTGGCTGCCGAAATGATGATTACTGGCGCCATACTATTTGGCAAAATATGTTTTACAATTATCCTGAAATCGTTAAACCCCAAAGCTCGGGCTGCCGTTACGTATTGCATCTGTTTTACGCCCATTACCTGCCCTCGAACCACACGGGCAACCTCAACCCACATTGTTAGGCCTACGGCGATGAACACCTGCCAAAACCCCTTGCCTAGCGCTAATGTAATGGCAATGACCAAAAGCAAGGTAGGAATAGACCAAGTAACGTTAATAAGCCACATAATAGCGGTATCTACCTTCCCGCCATAATAGCCCGCTATAGCTCCCATAGTAACCCCGATGACCAACGAAATAAAAACTGCTACAAACCCAATGGCCAAGGAAATTCGGATCCCAATCAACATTCTGCTCAATAGATCACGACCGTACTTGTCCGTGCCCAGCAAGAATTTCTTTTCTGAAATATAGGTGTCCGCGATTTGGTTAACAGCAGCAGCTTTCGGAAAAAGTGAAAGCGGATATTCTTTCTGCAGACCCCCTGATCCATCGGGAGTATATTCAATAATTTCTATGCCTTCGCTTGTCATTGAAAATTCTGAAACTGGAATCTCCGTATCTACATTCTCCTTTCCGAAGAAAAAAACAGACAACGGATTTTGTTCTTCTACCTCGTTAGGAATGGTTAACATTTTCACCGTAAACCCTGGGTTTTTAGAATGAATTGAAAGATGCATTTGGTTTGCATTGCGCGAATTATCTGGCGCCAAGGCGTAGGCAAAGATGGCAAGCAGAACGCAGCCTAACAAAAAACAAAAACTGAAAACGCCCCAGAAGTTTCTTTTAAACTTTTGGAGCGCGATGCCCGTTAATGAGGTGGAGTTTTTCACATTTCAAATTTACTGAAATTTTTTACCCATCACACTATTCGCTTAAAAAGGATTGATGAAAGCCACTAGTACTAATGTAACACACCAATAGCTTAATGGCTTGTTCAAAGAGAGGAATAGAGAACTAGCAGCAAATAAAAACAGGCTAAATACAATTGTATAGAGCCTGTTATAAAACGATTTAAAATAACGTTAATACTTTTAAAACCCTGCTGGTAGAGGAGCTGTAGCAGTGGCGTTCCCACCCATATTTACGGTTTGCGGAGTGTCCCAAATTTTAGTGATAAAGTTATTTCTGTAGACAATTAAATCCAAAGATAAATCCACAGGTGTTAAATTAGTACCTATATAAAATCGGCTGTTATTTACAAAAGCTTTTAGCCACCAAGTATTAGTATTTCCATCTACATAGGCATAAAATTGATGTCCTTCAACATAAGTATTGTTTGTAGTTGATCTCAACGTCAAGTTAGTATCACCGTTACGGGTAAAAGAATAACCGTGAACCGCAACTGTATATTTTGTAGCACTAATTTTCGTGTCATATCCTGCATCAAGACCGTAGTCTGAAGTATTAATAAAAACAAATCTCACATAATTTAATGGACCAAACGAGCTAGTGGCTATATCATATTTATTTACTACTCCGTTAACGTTGTCAACCATTAACAGCTTAGAAGTGGGACTAGAAGTATACTTGCCTGGCTCTTCTAAATACAACTTTCCCTGTAATAAAACATCGCCAACCACATCAAGGGTTGCCGTTGGATTGGTATTGTTAATACCCACTTGGGCCACCAAACTTATACTATTCAACACAAGTATTGAAAAAACAAATAAACTATATTTCATAATTTTAAAATATTAAAGTCCAACAGGGGCAGGAATACTGCCATCAACACCACCATTCATATCAAGCGACAAAGTAGGAAGTTCTTTAAAATATCTTCTGTCGTACACAATGAGTGTTACATTATATGTTATCGCATTATTGGAAGCCGCATCTCTAGAAACGTTTCTCATTTCAAGATGCCAAGTACCATTTCGAATGAAAGTTCTAGTTCGAAAATGCCCGATAGTAGCACCCGACCCTTTAACAATATGCTGTCCTATATATTGAAAATTTGCGAGCCCCACAATATAATCTGTAGCACTAAATTGTAAATCCACATCTGTTACATTATCACGTGAAAGATTTGTAAAAACATAATCTGCGATATTTACAGGGCCTACAGCAACATTAGCCATATCGAGATATGCCACTTCACCAGGTGGTGTTGAATTAAGGATTCTTACTAAAAGTTTAAAATCGTTACTCGATATGCCCGCATTTGAATACCCATTAACTTTAAAATCCTCTTGAACCAACATAGAGCCGTTCACATCAAGTGCATATCCAGGAGTTGGATTGTCTGTACCAACACCAACTTGAGAAAAAATAAATTGCGAAAGGAAAATAAAAAGTAGTGTACTATAGTTTTTCATAATTAATCAATTACTGGAGTTGTTGCAGCACCCCCTCTTCTAGCATTGTTGGTGCCAGATAAGTTAACGGTTTGTTGCGGGAACTGTTTAGAGAAATCTTTTGAAAGTATTAGCGTGCTTATTATCCATCGACCTACAGGTGTGTTAGAAACAGGATAAGCGGAAGCGTAATCAGCTGTTATATGCCATGTTCCATTTTCAATAAAAGCAGAGGCATAAGGAATCACAAAATTATTAGGAGCATAATCCATTCTCAGCTCTTTATTAAAATAAACCGAAATGATTGTCATAACGTAATTTGCGGAACTCACATTGGTATTCAAGTTGCGAATCCAATCACCACTACCACCCATATTTGATATGTCGTATTCTTGAAAATATGCAATTGCGGTACCGGCAGCATTGACGTTTAATTCTTTTATAAAGTCTGTGTCAATTTGTCCCAATATCGCAGTATTATCGGAATCAGAAACCTGATTTAACACATTAACATTAATAGCTCCGTTAATATGTGTATCACCAGCCACTTCAAGGGTAGTACGAGGAGTAGTAGTATTTACTCCAACTCCATCTTGCGCATGAAGAAAGGTTGAAAACCCAAAAAAAATAAGTAGGTAAATGTGAGGAGATAGAAATTTCATAGATTTATGATTGCTAAATAAATTTTAGACTGCAAAATTAGGTAATCTTGAACAAAATATTTAAGGTTTATTATTATTTTTTAAAGCCTTGCTCAATTATTCCAGTTTGAATATTAAATGCTTATATATTCATAAACAACCAATAAGTTAATCGCTATGGCAAAGCTTAGTTTTATCGTTAAAATTAATCACTTGCACCTTATAATCAACATAGTAACTCAATAAATCTAACCCTAAACAAATTAAAGTATAAAGGCATTTCATGAAAAAATCCCTTATCCTTCATTATTTATTTGAGGAATAAGGGATTTTGTTTCAAATGAAACTAAATCTCAAATTGATTTTAGTTTACCAATTGGCTATTTCATCTTTTAATTGTTCTTTGCTTTTGCCAGTTTTTTCTTGAAGGCGACCAAGCAATTCGTCTGATTTTCCTTCGGCATACAACAAATCATCATCGGTAAGATCAGCATATTTTTGCTTTACTTCACCTTTAATTTGTTTCCATTTTCCTTTAAATTGATCCTCGTTCATAATTATAGTTTTTAGTTAAATTAATATTCGTTTTTACTTTTATAAAGATACTGCCTCACCTCGTACATTATTGATAAAGGAATATTAAAGAATACCGAGTTTTAGTTATAACTTTGCTAACCTATCTTAAAAAGTGTTATTTTAAAGACTCCTTACTATGAAACGCTATATCTATTTGTTAATTCTATTGTCAATCTTTACTTTTTGTAAGCAAACCAATAACACAGAATTGATACACAACAACCATCAAGTTGACAATAGGAGTTCCGTAGAACAAAAAACAACCTATTATTTAATACGTCACGCCGAAAAGGACAGAACGAACCCTAAAAACGAAGACCCAAATTTAAATTCAGCTGGATTGAAACGAGCAGAGCGTTGGGCGACTTATTTTGAAGATTATCAGATTGACCAGATTTACACTACAAAATACCTTCGAAATAAAGAAACAATAGCCAATACAGCACTTCAAAAAAACATTGAACCCACTGTTTACGACCCCCATAATATTGAAATAGAACGTTTTTTAAAAGAAACCCAAGGAAAAAATGTGCTAATTGTCGGTCACAGCAATACAATTCCAACATTAGTAAACACACTCATTGGCAGAGAAGAATATAAAGACATGGACGATAATGACAACTCCACACTTTTTAAGGTAAGTATTAAAGGAGAAGATACAATAGCGGAAACCATTTCGGTAAAATAAAAGAATTGGAATACACACCTGGCATAACATGACACAGTTATAGATTCAATTTTGATTTTGAATTCAATTTTGAATTCTCGAAATTAATTATCTTATTTTTGCAACTATGGCAATACAGAAAAACGTAAAGATTAAAAACCGAAAGGCGCGATTTGAGTATGAAATCCTTGATACTTATACGGCAGGCATTGTGCTTCGTGGCACAGAAATAAAGGCGATTCGTGAAGGAAAAGCTTCAATTGCCGAAAGTTTTTGCGAGTTTAGTAACGGCGAATTATTCGTAATAAATATGACAGTACAAGAATATAGCCATGCTAGCAATTTTAATCATAGTCCAAAAAGTGAACGAAAATTGTTACTAAACCGCAGTGAACTCAAAAAACTAGAAAAAGAAGTTAAAAACTCTGGCCTTACTATTATTCCTCTGGTACTCTTTACCAATAATAAAGGTTTGGCAAAAATGGATATTGCACTCTGTCGTGGAAAAAAGGAATACGATAAACGGGAAGTTATTAAGGATAGGGATAATAAACGAAGATTAGCAAACATTAAAAAAGCGTTCAACAACTAGATTGCGAACGCTTTTTGTTTTTTTATTTAAATCGAAATCCGATGAATTTGTTATTCATTAATTTCCTAACTCGCTTATAAATTTAATTCGATATAGGCGAAGTTCTTCCTCTTCATAATCGCCTTCAAATTCTTCTAAAGCCACCTCGATTTCGTCAGTATCAGCTTCTAAGAAATAATCGTGTATTTCTTCTTGTTGTTCATCATCTAAAACTTCGTCGATCCAATAATCTATATTCAATTTAGTACCACTAAAAACAATAGCCTCCATTTCCTTAATGAAATCGGGCATTTCAAGTCCTTTGGCATCAGCAATATCTGGTAAGGCTAGTTTTCGATCAACATTTTGAATAATGTAAAGTTTTAAAGAACTATTACTTCCGGTAGATTTTACAACAAAGTCTTCTGGGCGAATAATATCGTTTTCTTCTACATAATTTTGAATGAGCTTCAGAAACGATTTACCATACTTTTTAGCTTTTCCCTCTCCTACTCCATGAACATTTGCAAGTTCATCCATTGTGACCGGATACTTCAATGACATGTCTTCTAAAGAAGGTTCTTGAAAAATTACAAATGGCGGAAGCTCTAACTTTTGGGCGACTTTTTTAAGTTCTGCTTTTAAAAGTTTAAATAAATTTTCATCTGCAGTTTCAACCCCTCGCGATGCCGACACAATTATGTCGTCATTGGCATCTTTAAAAGAATGATCCTCGGTCATCATAAACGAAGAGGGCGACTTGATAAACTCTTTCCCTTTTTCAGTTAAATGAATAACCCCATAAGTTTCTATGTCTTTTTTTAAATAGCCAGCTACCAACAACTGTCGCAAAAGGGCTGTCCAATAAGCAGGCTCTTTTCCTCCACCGGAACCAAAAAACGGCTGTGTGTCTGTCCGGTGAGATTTTATTAGGGCGTTAACCTTTCCGACCAATACATTTACCACTTCTTTGGTTTTATATTGTTGATTTGTTTTTTGAACCACCTCGAGCAATTGTTTCGCTTCGTTTTGCGCTTCAATCTGTTTTTTGGGATGTCGCATATTATCATCCATCATTCCACCTTCGCCAGTGGCATTGTCATATTCTTCCCCAAAATAATGAAGAATAAATTTTCGTCGAGAAATTGATGTTTCAGCATAAGCAACCACTTCCTGCAATAACGCGTGACCAATTTCTTGCTCCGCCACTGGTTTACCACTCATAAATTTTTCGAGTTTCTCGATATCTTTATAACTGTAAAAAGCGAGACAATGACCTTCGCCTCCATCTCGACCAGCACGACCTGTTTCTTGATAATAGCTTTCGATTGATTTTGGAATATCGTTATGGATTACAAATCGCACATCCGGTTTATCAATACCCATTCCAAAAGCGATTGTTGCTACCACAACGTCTACATCTTCCATCAAGAACATATCTTGGTGACGAACCCTTGTTTTACTATCAAGACCTGCGTGATAAGGAACAGCTTTAATCCCATTTACCTGTAAAGCTTGAGCCAGTTGTTCCACCCTTTTTCGGCTCAAGCAATAAATTATACCGCTTTTACCTTCGTTCTGTTTTACAAATCGGATAATATCTGCATCAACATTTTTAGTTTTTGGTCTTATTTCATAATAAAGATTGGGCCTGTTAAATGATGCCTTAAAAGTATTGGCGTCTGGCATTGAAAGATTCTTTAAAATATCTTCCTGCACCTTTGGCGTAGCGGTTGCTGTTAATCCAATTATAGGGATATTGTCGCCTATACGCTGTATAATACTTTTTAGATTTCGATATTCAGGTCGGAAATCGTGCCCCCATTCACTAATACAATGGGCTTCATCAATAGCTAAAAAAGAAATTTTTTGACCACTAAGAAACTCGACATACTCTTCTTTAGTCAAGGATTCTGGAGCAACGTATAATAACTTTGTGATACCATTTGCAATATCACTTTTAACTCTTTTAACTTCGGTTTTGTTAAGGGATGAATTAAGTACATGCGCTATTCCTTCTTCTGAAGAAAGCGAACGCAATACATCCACTTGGTTTTTCATTAGAGCGATCAAGGGGGAAACCACGATTGAAGTTCCTTCTTGCATCAAAGCGGGAAGCTGATAACACAGCGATTTACCACCTCCTGTAGGCATTACTACAAAGGTGTTGTTTCCTGCCAGAATGCTTCTTATCACTTCTTCTTGCAATCCTTTAAATTGGCTAAAACCAAAATATTTTTTTAAGGATGCATAAAGGTCAAGTTCTGCCACGTTGTTTTAATTTTCGTTATTCAATTCAGGATTAAGTTACGCAATATATTGTTTAAAGCAAGAACAATCGTAATTTTGTAACCTTGATGCGATACCCGCATCGATAGAGAACGGAAAACAGTTCATAAATATTGGATAGTATTATTTCAATTTTAAATATACTAATTTCTCTAAGAGTTACAAACATTAGAAAGCGTTAAAATTTTGGATAAACAACAAAGAATAATTTCCATTGCCAAACAGACAATTGAAACTGAAAGTAAAGCAATTGCAAATTTAGCCAACCTTGTGGACGAAGAATTTGCAGGTGCTGCAAACTATATATTTGAATCTAAAGGAAGGGTAATTATAACCGGAATAGGAAAAAGTGCAAATATTGCAACCAAAATTGTAGCAACTTTGAACTCTACGGGCACCCCTTCGATCTTTATGCATGCGGCAGATGCAATCCATGGAGATTTGGGTACTATCCAAGAATTCGACTCTGTTATATGTATTTCGAAAAGTGGAAATACGCCAGAAATAAAAGTTTTAGTTCCACTTATTAAGTCTATTGGCAACAAATTAATAGCCATAACAGGTAATCGGGATTCATTTTTAGGACAGCAGGCAGATTTTGTACTTAATGCTTATGTAGAAAAAGAAGCTTGCCCAAACAATCTTGCTCCAACAGCGAGCACTACTGCTCAATTGGTTATAGGCGATGCGTTAGCCATGTGCCTTTTAGACCTACACGGCTTTTCTAGTAGTGACTTTGCACGATTTCATCCAGGAGGTTCTTTAGGGAAAAAGCTATATCTGCGCGTTAGCAATCTCACAGCTCTTAACGAAAAACCTGAAGTAAGCCCAGACACCGACTTAAAGAAAGTAATTGTTGAAATATCTGAAAAAATGCTCGGAGTTACAGCTGTAGTTGAAAACGGTAATATTGTTGGAATTATTACAGATGGTGATTTAAGGCGAATGCTTACCAGAACCGACAATTTTGCTGGTTTAACTGCCAAAGATATTATGACGAAAAACCCGAAAAGAATATCTAATAACGCCATGGCTGTAGAAGCAATGGAAATGATGGATGCAAACGGGATTACACAAATACTTGCCGAAGAAAACGGAAAATATTGTGGCGTAGTACATATACATAACCTTACTAAGGAAGGTATTATTTAATGAAGAAAAAAGCTTCCCCAGAAAAAGAAATGTCCTTTTTGGATCACTTGGAAGAACTAAGATGGCACTTAGTTCGTTCCACTTTTGCAATTGTAATTGTCGGAGTTGTAGCTTTCATATTTAAAAGTTTCATTTTTGACGTTCTTATTTTTGGACCAAGCCGACCAGACTTTGCAACCTATCGGTTGTTTTGCGACGTTTCAAGATCCATGGGAATGGAAGCCTTCTGTTTTAATGAAATGCCCTTCCGAATTCAGAGCCGTACAATGTCTGGACAGTTTTCTGCACATATGTGGACCTCTATCTATGCAGGAATTATAATCGCATTTCCTTATATTCTTTATGAATTCTGGAGATTTATAAGCCCAGGACTAAAAGAAAATGAAAGAAGCTCTAGCCGGGGGTTTATAATCATTGCTTCCTTACTTTTCTTTTTAGGGGTTTTGTTTGGCTATTACGTAATAACTCCACTATCTATTAACTTTTTGGGAAGTTATCAGGTCAGCGAAAAAGTGATTAACTCATTCGATTTAGACAGCTACATTTCATTGGTTCGAACTTCAGTATTGGCAAGCGGAATTATATTTGAGCTCCCTATAATAATATACATTTTAACCAAAATTGGTTTGGTAACGCCCGAAGCACTTAGAAAATATAGGAAATTCTCCCTAATAGTGGTTTTAGCAGTATCAGCAATTATAACCCCTCCAGATGTTGCCAGCCAAATTATCGTGGCTATTCCGATTCTTATTTTATATGAAGTAAGTATCTATATTTCAAAAATGGTTATTAAGAAACAAAAAAGAAAAGAACGTGCACATGTCAAATAATATCGTAGATGAATTTAACGCATATCGTTTAAAAATGAACGAAAAAATGCTTGAGGACAATAATAAAATCCTCAAACGAATTTTTAATTTAGACACAAACGCATACATGGAAGGAGCACTTCCGAAGAAAACTAAGGAATTACTGGGATTAGGCAATTCATTAGTTTTAAGATGCGATGATTGTGTTCGTTACCATTTAGAAGAATGCCATAAGCTAGGACTTACAAAAGAAGAAGTGGTTGAAGGAATGAGTATCTCGTTATTGATAGGAGGTACTATCGTACTTCCTCACCTAAGAAGAGCATTTGAATATTGGGAAGCGCTAGACGAAAGAAAAAATAATTGATATATTCGTAGTGTTCTGAAATTGCAGCTGGTAAACTCCGAACCTCTATTTCTAAAAACGAAACAAAACTAGAATGAAGCTAAAAGCCGAAAACCTAATAAAATCATACAAAGGCCGTAAAGTCGTAAAAGGCATTACCGTAGAAGTGAATCAAGGTGAGATTGTAGGCTTGCTCGGGCCTAATGGCGCTGGAAAAACCACTTCATTTTATATGATTGTTGGTTTAATAAAGCCCAATGGAGGGAAAATTTTTCTTGAAGGTACCGAGATCACAAATTATCCAATGTACAAACGCGCCCAACACGGAATTGGTTATTTGGCCCAAGAAGCTTCTGTATTTAGAAAATTAAGTGTAGAAGATAATATTTTGAGTGTACTGCAACTTACCAAACGCACAAAAAAAGAACAAAGAGAAAAAATGGAGTCGCTCTTGGAAGAATTCGGACTTAACCATATCCGCACAAATCGTGGAGACCTATTAAGTGGCGGTGAACGAAGACGAACAGAAATTGCACGAGCTCTGGCTACCGACCCACATTTTATCCTTCTCGACGAGCCTTTCGCTGGAGTAGACCCTGTAGCGGTTGAAGACATTCAGCGAATCGTGGCAAAATTAAAAAATAAAAACATCGGGATCCTTATTACCGATCACAACGTTCAAGAAACATTAGCCATTACAGACAGAACCTACTTAATGTTTGAAGGAAGCATTCTTAAACACGGAGTTCCTGAAGAACTAGCTGCAGATGAAATGGTACGAAAAGTGTATTTAGGACAGAATTTTGAACTTCGAAAAAAGAAATTAGAGTTTTAGCCCCCTACCCCTACCTACGTGCAATTTCGGCAGGCAAGCTCAAAAGGACGAATTAAAAAAACCTTTTAATCCGTCTCTTTCCAAATTAAGGAAAGTACTATGTACAATAGAATTATAATCGGTATTGCCAAAAACTTCAGCAAAACCAAAAGTGCAATACAAAGCGCTATAAACACATAACGAACAGCATTACTTTTAAAATCCCAAGTTTTGAATTTTAGGGCAAACAAAGGAATTTCTGCGTTTAACAGAATACAACTAACTAAAGTCAATCCAATTAGCACCCATTTATTTAATACTAAACTTTCAGCCAGTTCTGAAAATTGATATTCCATAATTAAAGGCAAACTCAAAATCAACAGTGTATTTGCTGGGGTTGGTAAACCTATAAAACCTGTAGTTTGGCGTGTATCTACATTAAATTTGGCAAGTCGATATGCAGAAGCTACAACTATTAAAAGACCAATTAAAGGCAAATAATTAGTTACCCCAACATTCCAACCCTTTCCCGAAAACACGTCGGTTAACGTCTGCATTTCACCCACAAAAGCCAGATTCATAAGTTGAAACATTATAATTCCTGGAACTAAGCCGCTAGTAATAACATCAGCCAACGAATCTAGCTGAAGACCAACTTCACTTTGTGCATTCAACAACCGGGCGGCCAAACCATCAAAAAAATCGAAGAAAATTCCAAGAAAAGCAAATACTGCAGCTACAATCAAATTTCCGGAAACTGCGAAAAGAATGGCCACGCTTCCGCATAAAATATTTAGAGCGGTTATAAAATTTGGAATGTGCTTTATCATTGGTCAGTTGCTATTACAGGTATAATTTTTTCGCAAAAATAATTCAAAAAAATATAGATTGAATCTTGCCTTATTTCTATTTTCACCGTTATTGAAATAAAATCGTAAAAATAGCAAAGTATTTTCGTCTATTAGGATCAAAACACAATATGTACACAAATTTATAGTTTAGTATTCTACAAAATAGTGAGATATTTGTCCAAAATTTTCAACTTGAGAAAGAACCTCTTCCTTATTTTCATGCTTCTTTCCACCGTTTTAGGAGCCCAAACAGTACGCAAGTATTCAAATGAATTTATGAATATTGGTGTAGACGCCGCTGCCTTCGGGATGAGCAATGCCGTCGTAGCTTCTTCTTCCGATGTAAATTCAGGATACTGGAACCCTGCCGGCTTAGTAAATCTAGAAGACAAACAAATCTCCCTAATGCACGCATCGTATTTTGCAAACATCGCAAATTACGATTACGCTGCTTTTGCAATGCCTTTAGACGACCGAAGTGCCGTTGGCCTTTCAATTATCCGCTTTGGCGTGGATGACATCTTGAATACAACTAGATTGATAGACGAACAAGGAAACATCGATTACAACAGAATCAGTTTATTTTCTACTGCCGATTACGGCTTTACATTCTCATACGCCAGAAAATTACCGCTCGATGGCTTTAACTATGGAGTTAATGCAAAAGTTATAAGACGTGTGATTGGTGATTTTGCTTCGTCCTGGGGTTTTGGTCTAGATGCCGCCATTCAATTTAAAAATGACAAATGGATGTTTGGTTTAATGGCCAGGGACATAACAACCACTTTTAATGCGTGGAGTATAGATGAAGATAAGTTTGCTGAAATTAAAGGTGCTGTAGATGGCGAAAATCAAGAATTACCTGAAACCACCGAGATAACGATTCCAAAATTACAATTGGGAGTAGCTCGCAAATTTGTCTACAATTATGATTTTTCACTTTTAGCAGAAGTAGACCTTAACTTCAGATTTGCTGAAACCAACGATGTTATCTCGACCTCATTTGCAAGCATTACACCTTCCTTAGGGCTTGAATTTGGCTATATCGAAATGGTATATGTTCGAGCTGGGGTTGGAAATTTTCAAAATACAGTGCAACTCGATGGAAGTGATGCAGTGGGGTTTCAACCAAATATTGGAGTTGGATTCAGATATAAAGGAATACACGTAGATTATGCTCTTACCGATATTGGCGATCAAAGCGTTGCATTATATTCCAATGTGTTTTCACTAAAATTGGACTGGGAAATATTCAGGTAGTTTTGAGCTTATCAAGAAACGAAACCTCAAGTTGAAATACAAAACTCTGTGTTGAAAAAATTCTTTCTTTTACTCTTACTTTTTATTGCTACTGCATCGAATGCGCAGTTTGGGGCGTTATCTCCTGCTGCAGAAATTAGCATAATCACAATTGGTCCGGGATCTGAGCTTTATGACAAGTTCGGCCACAGTGCATTTAGAATTAAAGACTCCCTGAGCGGCGTTGACGTTGCCTTTAATTATGGAGTTTATGATTTTAACACTCCAAACTTTTACACAAAATTTGCTCAAGGAAAACTTCTTTATGAGTTAAGAGTTGAATATTATCAATCATTTTATCAGCGTTACGTTGAAGAAAATCGATGGATAAAGGAGCAAGTTCTAAATCTCACCAAATCTGAAAAACAGGCCATTTCTGATTTTCTTTGGAATAACGCTCTTCCCGAAAACAAAAAGTATAAATACGATTTCTTTTTTGACAATTGTGCTACAAAAATCCGTGATGTATTACAAGAAGTGCTCGGAAACAAATTAGAGTATCAAGATGACTACATAACAGAAGAGCTGAGCTTCCGCGATCTTATTCAACAAAATCTTCAAGCGAACACTTGGGGCAGTTTAGGGATTGATGTAGCCTTAGGAGCCGTAATAGACCTAAAAGCTAAGCCGATTGAGTATCAATTCCTACCCAATTATATATACGAAGGCTCAAGTAACGCAATTATTCATAGAAACAACGATGCCGAACCTTTGGTAAAATCAGCCAAAACGGTTTTTAAAAACACTCCTACTCCGCCGCAAAATAACTTTTTACTTAGTCCACTGTTCGTTTTAGGGGTTTTAGGATCTATAATAATTTTAATCACCTTCAGGGATTACAAGAAAAACGTTAGAAGCCGCTTTTTAGACTTAATTATTTTCTTTTGCACAGGATTGATTGGCGTGTTTCTGTTATTCCTTTGGTTTGCCACAGATCATACCGCCACTGCTAATAACTATAATTTACTTTGGGCATTTCCTATTTCGATAGTAACGGCGGTCGTAATTGCACAAAAAGAAATTTCTATTATTGTAAAAAGGTATGTATTTCTTCTTTTATTATTATTAGTGTTACTTACAGTTCATTGGATAAGCGGAGTTCAAGTATTTGCCATTGGTCTTTTACCGCTACTCATTTCTTTAGCTATTCGCTACTTATACCTTTTTAAAGCTCTTAAAATTAAAGACAACTAAGAATTATTCGTAAACAAAAAAACAGCCTTTAAAATAGAAATATATTTAAAGGCTGTTTTGTATTTATAAAAATAAAGATTTTTGTCAGCAAAAAGTGTAGACTAAATTCTGCTTCTTACCTTTTTATAAATCTCTTGACAATAACTCTATTTTCGGAAATAATTCTCACAAAATAATGGCCTGCTCTTAAATTACCTGTGTCTATTTGTGCCTTAGAATCTGTCTCCACAGTCTGTATAACCGACTTACCTAAAACACTAATAATCTCTACTGAATCTATTATACTGTTGGCTTTAATGTTTAAAACAGAAGTAGCAGGGTTAGGATAAATAACCAGTTCATTTAACATATTATCATCAACCCCGACAACAGTTTCGGTCACGAAATTAAATACATCACTATACTCCCCATCGCCACAAGCATTCGTTGCCCTAACTCTCCAAAAATACTCTGTGTTTTCAAGTAAATTATCAACTGCTGTGTAGTTTTCTTCTATTGTTACATCAGCTATTACGGTTGTGAAATCAGCATCCATAGCAAGCTGAAAATCGTATTCTTCAGCGTCCATACCTGCGTCTTCCCAGGTAAAATTCATATCTAAAGGTTGGTTCATTTCACCATTAGCGGGAGATGTAAGAGCAACACCAGATAACTGAGAATCAACAATATGTATAATTGGATAAACATTTACTGTTTCTGTAGCTCCAGTAGCGGTTACCTTTACTTGATAATCACCTGGCGCTAAGGCATCGATATTATTTAATGTAAGAATAACCGTCCCTTCAGAGTTTAACGTATCTGGTGTTAAAACAGCCTCAACCCCAGACGGTAAATTTGAAACTGAAAAGTCAATTGTGTCACTGAAACCATCGCTAAAGTCTAAATCAATATTACAGGTAGCACTAATTTGTCCAGGGCAAAAATCCTGAAAACCTTGATGGGTAGTTACGGCAAAATCCTCACGGTTTATACCGGTTACAATTAAAGAAAAGACCTGTGAATCATTGGTTAATACATTTTTATGAGAAACCCTAATTATATATTCACCGCTAGGATTTGCGATTTCTATTTTTTCAATATTATCTACAGTGTTATCACCATTGGTAGCAGCTGCATTGGGGATAGCTGGATTTAGTTTCCAAGGATAAAACGTAATTCCACCATCATCAGAAATTCTTAAATCAAGGTCGTTTACAAGCATTGGAGTGTCTAAATCGTTAATTCCAGCTTGTGGACTTCTTCCTGCTGGATCAGTCCAAGTTAACGAAGCTACAAGATCATTAACACCATCAGCTTGTACCGAAAAGGTATACACCTCCCCTTGAGCCAACTCTTCTTCTATAATTATAGATTCATTCCCATTATTGGAAATTACTTCAGCAGCTTTTTCAATATTTAACAACCCCCAACCAAAGCGATAATCGGGACCTGGCGCACTGCCAGCTTCATCTGCGGTGTGCAAAGCCAAACCTCTCAAGGTTGAACTAAGCATAAAAAAGCCATGAATATTATTATAATGTTGTTGTAGTAAAAGTAAACTTCCAGCAATACTCGGTGATGACATGGAGGTTCCATTATAACTAGAATAGCTACTATTAGTATTTGCTGTTGAAGAATACGTGTTTACACCTTTACCTGAAATATCTGGTTTAATTCGACCGTCATCCGTTGGTCCCCAACTACTAAAACTGGACATTACAACACTGCTTGGCCCTGAATAATTTGTTACTTGATAAACAGCAGCAGCGATAATTGAATTTTTTGAAACACTTTTATCAGTCAAATAATCATAACCTCCATCACCTGAATTCTGCCCAGATCTTCGGTCATTACCTGCAGAACATACAGGCAAGTAGTATGGAGCATTGTAAACAATATTATCAAGATTTCGTGCATTATCGTCGTAGTAGCCTATACGCCACAACGGCAGGTTTTCTATTCTCAACCCATAAGAATGATTAGAAACCAACAAGCCCGTAGCAGCAGCTGCCGCCATTTCAGATTCATCATTAAGAAAATCGTAAGCTAATAATTCAGCTTCTGGTGCCATTCCCTTAGCGATTCCTACTATTACACTTCCGGTACCAATCATCGTTCCTGCAACGTGTGTCGCATGACTACTTAGCGAACTAGGATTATCTATTTGCGTTACTCTATTTTCAAGAAGCAGATGGGTAGCACGAGTTCTTCCACCATCCCAAACACCGCCAATCATGTTTTCACCGTTTAAATTTAACTCAGCACCACCGTTGGTATGTACACGATCGGCACGTGTGGTTTGTCCTGCACCACGATTATGCGTTTGGTAATATTTTGGAGTTCCATCGCTAAATACACCAACCAAAATAGCGACACCTCCGTTTGGTTGTTCAATTGTTTCTTTCCATCCATTAATGGCAGCCAAACGTAGTGCATTAGCCCTTTCTGCTATGAATGTTTTATCAAATTGTTGCTCCAGCTCACTTAATTTCTGAAGGTCGTAATGACTTATTATTTGTGCGCGTTGATCGTCAGTTTGAGCGTTAACGAAATTAGCAGTTAAGAAAAAGACATAAAAAATTAAAAGAAAAGGTTTATTCATTTGAATAGATATTTATGTTTGAAGAATTTAAAAGTCGCTAAAATATTCAAAATAAATCTATTTCAATCACAACAAAATTGATATTCAGAATACCAATGTTTATTGTCCTCTAAAAAAAACGATTGTACTTAATGTTTTAATTATTACAACCACATCTAAGAACAGGCTACGATGTTTAATGTAATAAAGGTCATATTGAAGTTTTTCCAGAGAATCTTCTTCACTTGAACCGTACTTAGCATTAACTTGAGCCCATCCGGTAATGCCTGGTTTTACAACGTGTCGCACTTCATAAAATGGCAACTTCTCTGCAAGACTCTCAACAAATTCTGGCCGTTCTGGACGCGGACCAATAACACTCATATCTCCTTTTAAAACGTTTAGAAACTGAGGGATTTCATCAAACCGCGTTTTTCTTAAGAACCTTCCAAATTTGGTAACTCGTACATCTCTTTCCTGTGCAAATTGTGCTCCATTTTCCTCGGCATTTTTGACCATGCTTCGCAATTTATAAATTTTAAAATGCTCGCCATTTCTACCAACTCGAATTTGAGTGTATAACAAACTACCACGGTTACCTAAAAGATTCCCTATAAGAACAATTGGCAATAGTAATAAACCAGAAGCAAGTCCCAAGCCACCTAGCACAAGATCTAAAATCCTATTAAAAAACAAATAAAGCTTGTTCTGATTATTGCGGCTAAAGGGAAAATATCTATAAAAATCCCTTTCCACGTGCTGAACGGGAATCCGGTGAGTTAGTTCTTCATATACTTGAATATACTCACGTATAGACACCCCTCGCTCAAGCAATTTGATAAGTTTATTATTCAATTCTAGCGTAATACCCTCAGAGAGTGGCGTACACACAACAATTTCAGAAATTGTGGTGTCTTCGGCCATGAGAGCAAAATCATCTAAATTAAGCTTTACAATTTCTTGATCACTTATCACGATAGAATCATTTGACGATGTATCAAAATATCCAACTACCTTATAATTCGGGTCAGACTTCTGAAGAGATCCCACTATTGTATCTACATGTTCTCCGTGTGCTACCAGTAATGTACGTTTATAAAATCGCGGAGCTGATACGAAAGAAATATAAGCATATCGCCATAATAATAAGGCTACATTAATAGCTAAAAAGAAATAGACAATTTGCAAACGATTGGTTGGTAAGCTTGGCGTGTAAAAAGGTGTTAACAAGTAAAAAAGTACCGTAATAGAAGATGTAATAATTACATTTTTGACTACCACCTCAAATTTACTTGCCTTTTGAAGGTTATAAAGCTCGAAAATTGTCGCAAAAACAGTTAAGTAGACACTTAAAACAATAGACCATACCCAATGCTCGGAGTTTATAATAAAATACTCAAAATCGAAAATGACACCTACTAAATATAATAAGGTTAAAACAGAAGCAACGTCCAATATTCTGAGTAGTACCTTCCTTTCAGATATATCGAAATGAATATTATTAGGCATTGGTTAGTTATGGTTTTTTAAAAGTAGTTAAAAATAATTGTTTTTTTTTAATAAATTTCTTTTTAACGTGAGGGGGAAAACTTCAATGTGTGGGGAAAGTAGTAATTCGTTGACAATTGAATTAATTGAGTTTAAAATTCATATTTAAACTTCATTCTTTACAATACCTTTAAAATAATGTTGCAAATATAGTAAACAAAATTTCACCTATGAGCTAAATAATTCAAACCATTGTTTTTTGACGACTTGCCAATCAAAATTTTCGACCTTTGCACGTCCATTGAGTGATAGTTTCTCTGATCTAGAAGGATTTTCACAAAGATTAACAATAACATTTATAAAGGCTTTAGGGTTATTCGGAGGAATTAAAACTCCATTTATATCTGTATCAACCAGAAAAGGAACGCCCCCAACATTCGTCGAAACAATAGGTAAGCCAAGTGCCATGGCCTCCATAACACTCACCGGCATATTATCAAAATTAGTGGTATTTATAAATATATCGTAGTTCTGCGAAAGTGCAATCCATTCAGCTTTTGTCAAAATTCCTGTAAAAGTTATTGGAAGATTCCTTTCTGTTGCTATTTTTTTACAGTTTTGCAAGGAACCATCTTTTTCAGGTCCTACCATACATAGTTCTACATCAATACTTAATTTCTTTAAACCTTCCACTATTTCCAATGCCAATAGGGGATTATATATTTCAGCAAATGATCGCACCCACAACAATTTTGGCTTAATAGCTTTTCGAAGTTTAAAAGGATAATTATTCAATGCTATAGTATTGGGTATGTAAGTAAGGCTATAAAACCCATTATTTTTAAATGAACTCATTAAATATTGAGAAGGGGCAACATTTGTTTTCGCCTTTGAGAATAGTTTTTGGCTCAATCGCTTACTTCTGATGAGACGATTAGGTAGATTACCTCCCCGCAAAATAGGAACATAATCAAGTTCGAATAGCCTACACATACTTGCCACTAGGACTGCATAATAAAAATTCTGTGTACTATACGTGTCTATTAAAACTAGAGACACCTTTTTTCTAAATTTAATAACAGTAAAGGCCATGTCAAAAACACGGCAAAATTTATTTTTTTTGGAAGATGATGTAATAACCGTGTAACCCTCATCAAGAAGAAAACCACCTAAGGTCTCAATAGAAGTTGCCGTACTGCCTGAACTGGCTAATTTGTTTCCTATATAGAGGATACTGATTGTTCGTTTCATTTATACTTCAGAATAATATTAATCAAGAAGTTTCGTCAGAATCACTTTGCTTAACTTTCAAACGCACTTTCTTAACTGGCTCAGAGCTTAAGTTTAACAAACATAGAGCGTAAATAAAAGCTGGTGCTGCAATTCGCATTGCCGAATGTGCAATGGTTAAAAACCAAATAAACCCCGCTCAAAAATATATGTGAAATATCATTATTCATAACTAATTAAAAACCTATTTCTATTATAAATTAAACATTTCTAATCGCTACATCTATTCTCAAAATACTTTAGCTCAAGAACAATACAATTATTAAAACATATTCATCTCGAACCGAGTTTAAGCCCTTACGAATATTACGGCTCCAATTTCAATAACTTGAAAAAAATATATTGGCTTTTAATTGAACTCTTATTGTAAACAAGAATATTTCACAAATCAGCAATTAATAATACATTTTTAAACGGTCGTAAAAGTATAAAATTAACGGAGATTGACCTTCTGAATTTTTAAAAATTGAAATTTAGATAATTGGAGGGTATTCATTTCATAAAAACCTAAAAACCAAACGACCTAAAATTCACATTAACACATCAAGTAAAATATGAACAGTATTAATATCGTAATTTGTAATTTTGAAAATTCTATACTCACGCAACATCACAATTAATATGAAAATTTATACTAAAACAGGAGATCAAGGCACCACAGCTCTTTTTGGAGGAAGCAGAGTTCATAAACATAACGCGCGCATCGAAAGCTATGGAACGGTCGACGAACTCAACTCGTATATAGGAATGATTCGTAGTCAGGAAATTGATGAACACACAAAAAACACATTAATTAAAATTCAAAACAAGCTGTTTACTGTTGGATCAACATTAGCCACAGCTCCAGAAAAAGCAGTTTTAAAAAGCGGGAAGGAAAGACTTAAGATAGAAAAAGTAAATGAGGCTCACATTGAGCTTTTAGAACTTGAAATGGACACCATGAACGAAGCGCTTCCAGAATTGACTCATTTTATATTACCTGGCGGAAACACTGCCGTGTCATATTGTCATATAGCACGAACTGTTTGTAGGCGTGCAGAACGCCGTGCCACCCTTCTAAACGAAACAGAACCCATAGATCCACTAGTTTTAAAATATTTAAACCGCCTATCTGACTATCTCTTTGTACTGGCACGAAAATTGTCAAATGACTTAAATGCAGATGAAATTCAATGGCTTCCTGAGCAGCTAGATTAATTAAAACCTGTAGTTTTCTTAAAAATTACGAATAATTGCAGATTTCTAAGAAATAACACCTTTAAACCTCTAAACACAACTCGCTGGTTTTCAGATAACAAACAACGTTCTTTAAAATATAGCAGAAATAATTGAGATTTTCCTTGACTTTTTGATCTAAAAAATTACTTTTGCAGAAAATTAAAACCTAATCGCTATGTATTGGACATTAGAACTTGCATCTTATTTAAGCGATGCTCCGTGGCCTGCTACCAAAGATGAATTGATTGATTATGCAATCAGAACAGGCGCTCCGTTAGAAGTGGTAGAAAACCTTCAAGCTATCGAGGATGAAGGAGATTCGTACGACTCTATCGAAGAAATTTGGGCGGATTACCCTACAGACGATGATTATCTCTGGAACGAAGATGAGTATTAACCCCTTGACAGGGAATTAAATAAAATATGAAAAAAAAGTCTCTTTTAAGAGGCTTTTTTTCGTTCAACATAGCTGTAAAATTAACACACGAATACGTGTAAATCGTGGGTTTGTTAATAGATAAGCTAAATTAAAATCACTAATTTGGGACACGGATTACACCATCCAATAGACCGAATAAAACAGACTGAAAGACGTTGATTTACAACAACGTTTCAAAATAAAAACACATTATGGGAATATTAGACAAAGTAATAAAAGTTTTTGTAGGAGATAAATCCAAAAAGGATATTGGGCAAATTCAGCCAATTGTCAATGAAATTAAGAAACACGAGGCCGCACTCGAAAAAATTTCCCACGACGAACTTCGGGCAAAGACAGAATACTTCAGAAATACTATAAAAGACGCTCAGACGGATGTTCAGAAACAAATAGACGATCTTCAAAAACAATCTGAAGAAGAGCAAGACATCAACAAAAAAGAAGAGTATTACAATCAAATCGATAAGCTTAAAGACGATTTGTATGAAATAGAAAAAACTACGCTTAACAAAATCCTTCCAGAAGCTTTTGCCGTAATGAAAGAAACTGCTAAACGCTTTAAAAATAACGAAACCATCACGGTGTCCGCAAGTCCATTTGATCGAGAAATATCTTCGGAAAAAGAGTATGTTACCTTAGAAGACGATAAAGCAATCTGGAAAAACTCTTGGGATGCCGCAGGAAAACCCATTACTTGGGATATGGTTCATTACGACGTACAATTAATTGGAGGTATTGCTTTACACGAAGGTAAAGTAGCCGAAATGCAAACCGGGGAAGGAAAAACACTGGTTGCAACCTTACCGATGTACCTAAACGCATTAGCAGGAAAAGGGGTTCACCTAGTAACCGTAAACGACTATCTAGCAAAACGTGATAGTGCTTGGATGGCACCATTGTTTCAATTCCACGGAATTAGCATTGATTGCATTGATTATCATCGTCCAAATTCTGCCGCACGTGCAAAAGCCTATTTAGCCGACATTACCTACGGAACAAATAATGAATTTGGTTTCGATTATTTGCGTGATAATATGGCGCATTCACCAGACGACTTGGTACAACGCCCACATCATTACGCAATCGTCGATGAGGTGGATTCGGTATTGATTGATGACGCCCGAACTCCTCTCATTATTTCTGGACCAGTTCCAGAAGGCGATAGGCACGAGTTTAACGAGCTAAAACCAAAAATCAGTGATATTGTTGAAGTACAGAAGAAGTATTTAACAGGTGTGTTAGCTGAAGCAAAAAAATTAATTAAAGAAGGTGACCATAAAGAAGGTGGATTCCAGTTGCTTCGCGTGTATCGAGGCTTGCCTAAAAATAAGGCGCTAATTAAATTCCTTTCGGAAGAAGGAGTAAAACAAATTCTTCAGAAAACTGAAAATCATTATATGAGCGACAACAACCGCGAAATGCCTAAAGTAGACGCGGAATTGTACTTTGTAATCGATGAAAAAAATAATCAGATTGAACTTAGTGACAAAGGTGTAGATTATCTTTCAGGAAAAGGCGATCCCGACTTTTTTGTGATGCCAGAAATTGGAACCGAAATCGCAAAAATTGAAAGTCAAGGACTTCCTCCTGAAAAAGAGGCTGAGCTTAAGGAAAATCTTTTCCGTGATTTCTCAGTGAAAAGTGAACGAATTCATACAATGACTCAATTACTTAAAGCATATACTCTTTTTGAAAAAGACGATCAATATGTAGTAATGGACAATAAAGTAATGATCGTTGACGAACAAACAGGTCGTATTATGGATGGCCGTCGATATAGTGACGGATTACATCAAGCTATTGAAGCTAAAGAAAATGTGAAAATCGAGGCTGTTACACAAACTTTTGCAACCGTTACCCTTCAGAATTATTTCAGAATGTATCGCAAGCTTTCTGGAATGACGGGTACTGCCGTTACAGAAGCAGGAGAACTTTGGGAAATATACAAATTGGACGTTATGGAAATCCCAACCAATCGCCCAATAGCGCGTTTTGACCGTGAAGACAAAATTTATAAAACAAAACGTGAAAAATATAACGCCGTAATTGAAGAGGTTGTAGCCCTTTCAAATGCAGGAAGACCTGTATTGATTGGTACTACTTCGGTTGAAATATCAGAATTACTCAGCCGAATGTTGAGTATTAGAAACATTCATCACAACGTATTGAACGCAAAGCTTCACAAGAGAGAAGCAGATATTGTTGCCGAAGCTGGAAAAAGCGGAATTGTAACTATCGCAACCAATATGGCTGGTCGTGGAACGGATATTAAGTTAAGCGACGAGGTGAAAAAAGCAGGCGGTTTGGCCATTGTAGGTACCGAACGTCACGATTCTCGTCGTGTAGACAGACAGTTGAGGGGTCGTAGTGGTCGTCAAGGAGATCCAGGAAGTTCACAATTCTATGTTTCTTTGGAAGACAACCTTATGCGTCTCTTCGGAAGTGAGCGTATCGCCAAAATGATGGACCGTATGGGCCTAGAAGAAGGCGAAGTAATACAACACTCAATGATTTCAAAATCTATTGAACGCGCCCAGAAAAAGGTAGAAGAAAACAACTTCGGAATTCGTAAAAGACTTTTGGAGTATGATGACGTAATGAACGCCCAACGTGAAGTAATTTACAAACGACGTTATCACGCATTATTCGGAGACCGACTTCGTGTGGATATTGCAAATATGATTTATGATACCTCCGAGGTAATTGCCGAAAGTAACAAATTAACCCAGGATTATAAAAATTTCGAATTTGAACTGATTCGTTATTTCTCAATGAGCTCTCCTATTTCTGAGAAGGAATTTGAAAAAATGGATACGTTAGAAATTGCTGGAAAAGTGTATAAAGCGGCATACAAGCATTACCACCAAAAAATGGAGCGCAATGCAGAAATTGCATTCCCAGTAATCAAGCAGGTATACGAAACTCAAAAGGATAAGTATAAGCGTATTCTTGTTCCTTTTACCGATGGTGCAAAAACTTTAAACGTTGCTACCGACCTTGAGAAGGCATACGAAACCGAAGGGAAGCAGTTAGTGCACGATTTTGAAAAAAATATCACACTAGCAATCATTGACGATTCTTGGAAAACACACCTTCGTAAAATGGACGAACTTAAACAGTCTGTTCAGCTTGCCGTTCACGAGCAAAAAGATCCGTTACTTATCTATAAGTTTGAAGCCTTTGAGCTTTTTAAAGCGATGATTGAAAAGGTGAATAAAGACGTAATTTCTTTCCTTTTCAAAGGAGAATTACCAGAGCAAGACCAACAAGAAATTCAAGAAGCTCGCGAAGTAAAACGAAAAGAACAACTAAGCGAACAGAAGGATGAAATCCCGAATATGGATGAGCGTGCTGCCCAATCAAGAGCTGCGGGCAATACTCCAACACAACAGCAAGTTACAGAAACCATTGTGCGTAAACAGCCAAAAATAAACCGCAACGAAAAAGTAACTATCAAGAATGTGCTTAGTGGAGAAAACAAAACAATGAAGTTTAAACAAGCCATTCCTTTACTAGATAAAGGAGATTGGGTTTTGGTGGATAACTAAATGTAAAATTTAAATTAGACGTGATAAATGGGATAGAATCTGAATTTTATCCCATTTTTTTGTCATAATATTTCCATTTCAAAATATTACAAAAACTTCAAAATGAAGGATAATCTTTCCTATTACTTGCATAGTATTGATTAGCAACTAATCATCTCTAGATGTATTCCTCATCCTTCGCAATTATCCAACAACAAGCTAATAGCAATTCCAGAAAGCGAGTCCCCCTTTAATTAAAGTATGATTACAGTATCTTTATAGCGTATTTATAGCGTGTTTATAGCGTGTTTATAGCGTGTTTATAGCGTGTTTATAGCGTGTTTTTAGGGTATTTTTAGGGTGTATTAACCGTATTACATTCATATATCATACATTCAACCTTCCTTTTATATTGCGTAAAAAAGAGGTTTTTAGAATACGCTTTGCTATCGTAAACCAGGAACATAAATTGCCATAAAACACACTGTTTTAAAACTTACGTAAATCAGAGTGAGCGCAGTCGAACCCGTATAGTTCAGAGGAGCTAATAACAGACAATTCTTTCTAGTAAGGTAAACTACAATCTTGGCATAAATACAACAATTGTACTTGATCCATAATCGTGCTGGTGGCTTTTCAAAACCCTCATAAACGAAAAAATCCTTCCCAAATTGAGAAGGATTTTTGTAGCGAGATCGGGACTTGAACCCGAGGCCTCCGGGTTATGAATCCGACGCTCTAACCAGCTGAGCTACCTCGCCATTTAACTTCGTATAAATACAACCTTATACTTTAGCGGGTGCAAAGATAAAAACAAAATGATGAGGAACAACAATAAGTTTGCTTTTTTACAATTTTTCCATCATTTATGGCGTCAAATAAAAAATAAAGCTCTTTTTAATCTGAAAGATTGAGCCCACCAACTCTTTCAAAGCTAAAAACCGCTAACATTTCGTTTTAGTTTCAATAAATTTGTGACAAACACTTCTAAAACATGAAAATTCTCCACACCTCCGATTGGCATATTGGTAAACAGCTTCACAAATACGATTTAAGCGAGGATTTAAATTACTTCTTTGAATGGATTGTTACTTATATAAAGGATGAAAACATCGACGTGCTACTCATTTCTGGCGATATATTCGATCAAGCAAATCCTTCGCAAGCAGCTTACAAACAATATTACGATCTATTAAAGCAATTGATAAATCTCGACTGCAAGATTATCCTAACTGGCGGAAACCACGACTCCGCTTCCGTATTGAATGCACCCAAAGAATTGCTAAAAACTTTTGACATTAGTGTTATAGGCGGTGCCACCGAGGATTTTTCAGAAATGTTCGTCGAGTTCGAAAAAAATGGTGAAAAAATTGTTGTCGCAGCCATTCCTTTCCTAAAAGATCGGGATATTCGAAAATCTGTTGCAGGCGAAACCTACGCGACTAAAATCGAACAAATAAAAATGGGATTGCAGACATATTTCTCAAATATCAATGCACATTATAAAAACAATTATTCCGATGCAATATACATTCTTATGGGCCATTTATATGTGCAAGGGAGTCAGCTTTCAGAAAGTGAACGCGATATTCAAATTGGGAATCAGGCAGGCATAGAACCCGGTATATTTGAAGGGGTTCCAGATTATGTAGCCCTTGGACATATTCACAAACCACAAGTTATTTCTAGAACAAACAACATTCATTATTGTGGTTCGCCAATTCCTTTGAGTTTTTCTGAAAAGGAAGATTGTAAGCAAATTAACGTAATTCATATTCAAAATAATAAAATCGAAAATGTAGAAGTAGTACCCATTCCAAAACACAGAAACTTAATCACTTTTCAAGGAAGTTTAGAAATGGTACAAGAAAACCTGAGCACATTTTCAGAACAAACAACTTTAAAATCCTTAGCTGAAATAATCGTACATGAACAATCAGAAAGTATAGAAATCCGACAAGCATTCGAGGAATTAATCACTTCACAATCCAATGAAAAGATTGAAGTCGTAAAATCGCGACTTATTTTCACCAAGTTAATCAGAGGTGCTACCGATGCGTTCGTTGTGGGCACCGATGTTGCAGATGTAACACCAATGCAAATGTTTGAAAAGAAACTCGAGCTGCTAAGTGAAATGGAAAATACAGAGGAATTAAAAAATGCTTTTCGCGAAATCTTAGAAGAATTGAACCTTTAAAACATGAAAATCACAAAAATACGTTTCGAGAACATTCACTCCCTTAAAGGAACGCACGAAATAGATTTCGCAGGCGGAATCCTAGGAGAAGCTGGATTATTCGCCATAACAGGGCCTACTGGTTCTGGAAAGTCTACTTTATTAGATATCATTACGCTTGCCATTTACAATCGCATTGCACGAGTAGAAAAGTTTATAACCAAAACTGTTCTAGAAGAAGATGGCGGCATTATGACCCGAAATATGCAACACTGTTTTGCCGAAGTTGAATATCATGTAAATGGTAAGACCTACCGAAGCCATTGGTCTATTGAGCGAAATAAAAACAACAATTTAAACAACCGTAAACAAGAGCTCGTTGAAATAGCATCAGGAACCATCTTAGAATCGGGAACCAAAACCCCTGAAAAAAACGAAAGCATTATAGGGCTTAGCTATGAGCAGTTCGTGAAAGCAATGGTGCTTTCTCAAGGAGAGTTCAGTAAACTCCTCCAAGCACCCAGAAACGAGCGCAATAAGCTACTCGAAGATATAACCGGCGCACGCTCCTACCGTGAAATAGGTAAAGCAGTTTTTCAACGTTATATACACTTTAAAGATCAAGTAAAGCTTAAAGAAGCTGGCTTGGAAAGTATGGATGTCCTTGCCCCAGAAATTGTTAAAGCAAAAACTGAAGAATTAAAGTCTTTAAACGCAGCGAAGCCTGAGGTTGAGGCAACATACCAAAGTGCAAACCAAAAAATAAGTACGCGGAAAGAATTACTTAAAAAGCTGGCAGAGCAACAAACATTAAATAATAACAAGAAAGTTCTAAAGGACCATCTTGAAAGGTTTAAAGAAAATAAAGAGAAACTTGAACGACACGAAAAGTTCTCCAAATACACCAACGATTTACGTGACTATAATGCTATATTAAAAGAAGTTGAAAGTCACAAGTCACAAATAGCAAGTTTACTAAAACAAAAAGCGGAGGAAGAAACTAGACTAAAAATGCATTTAAAAAGCAGTTCTGAATTGGTTCATGAACAACTTGACGTTTCAAATGCTAATGAGCGATTAGCACAGTTTAGAACAAAAATTACAAATATTCAGGCCCAAGAAAACACCAAGCAAACTGAAGCTAACCTTATTCTTACTCAAATTCTTGGATATGGAAAAAACATAATTCAATTAGGATATAATTTTCAAAAACCTAAAAACCCTTCAGAACTCAAACCCGAATTAAAGTCACTTCACAAAATAATTCAGGAAAGCATTGAAGCTTCAGGTATTGATTCTCTTGCCAATTTAAATTCAAAATTAGACTCGCTTCGAAAGTCGAACGATATTGCAGTTGAATTCCTAAGTAAAAAACAACAATCGATAAAGCTTCGAAAAGACCTGCAAACGTCTAAAAAGAATTTGGAAAATGGTGAAGAAAACATTGCTAAGGATTCAAAAACAATAACGCTTCTTAAAAAAGAAAGAGGTGTTCTAGAATCAGAGATTGAAGCACAAGTTTTAATATTGGAACACCAACGGAAACACCAAAGTTTGGATGATCACCGCGCACAGTTAAAACCACACAATCCCTGCCCTCTTTGCGGATCGTTGGAACACCCATACGCTTCGGAGCAACCACTTTTTGATATAAAAGAAGATGTTCTAAAAGAAAACCAAAAACTACTAAAAACAAAGTCTGAATTAGAAATCGGTCACCGACAAAAAGTCAAATTTCAATTAGAAATTAACGAAAGAGTAAAAAATGAAATTGAGGTTCAAACTACTGAATACACCCAACTTATAAATACACTTAAAGAGTTATCCCAATCTTTATCTTGGAATTATCAAGACAATTTGGAGGTTTTACAAGCGAAACGTCTTCAATTAAATTCACAAATTGAGTTATTAGAAAAATCGAAACAAGCATTTCAGGCTAGTGCAATCCTTGAAGACATCAAAAAAAGCACAATACAATGGGAAGAAACATTGAGCACATTCCAGAGCCTAAAAGAAGAACGAACAAAGCTGTATTCGAGAAACAACATAGATCGAGAAACAAGTGATTTAAGCGTTAAAATAACACAATCTACCGTGCGCATCTCGAGTCTAAATTCGCAATGTAATGAAACACAAGCCAAGCTCGGTATATTAAAATCTGAAAAATCGATCAAGCAAAGTTTTTTAGATACGATAGTTATAAATGAAGGTTTAGACAGCATAGCGCAATTAAAATCTTTCATTTTAGATGAAGAAATAGCAGCTAGTTATCGAAAAAAAGACGCGCAATTAAAAGATGGCGCTGCCCGATTGTCTGCAATAGAGAAATCAATCTGCAAGGAATTGAAAGAGCTCAACGAGAAGGATGATAATACTATTTCAATGGAAAGCTTAACCGATTCGTTTGAAATGACTAAACAGAAATGGAGCGAACTTTCAGAAAAAATCGGAAAAATTACCGAGAGCCTAAAAAAAGATGCAGAAACCCGAGCAAAACAGCAACTGTTTATAACCGAACTAAATTCCCTTAAAAAAGATCAAGCTTTGTGGAAAACCATGAACGACCTAATTGGGGATGCAACAGGTAATAAATTTTCAAATTTCGTACAAGATTTAACTTTGGAACAACTTATCGGTTTTGCCAATAAACGTTTAACCGAGTTTAGCGATCGTTATTTACTCGATATTCCAACAACTAAAGAAGCCGATAAAAGCGATACTTTAAAGGTTTTTGATAAGTATATGGGGAATGCCCGCCGTTCGGTAAAAACGCTATCTGGAGGAGAAACATTTTTGGTAAGCCTAGCAATGGCTTTTGCTTTGTCCGATATAGCCTCTCGAAACGTAAAAATAGAATCGCTGTTTATCGATGAAGGCTTCGGAACCTTAGACCCAGAAACTTTAGATCAGGCCATCACAATCCTTGAAAAGATGCAAAACGAAGGAGATAAATCAGTTGGAGTAATTTCGCACGTGAGCGCTCTGAAAGAACGAATCACTACCCAAATTAAATTAGAAAAAAGCAGTTTAGGGTATTCTACAATCAATGTTGTACAATGATTTAATAAAATGTTATTCGAGTAAGCAGACGCAATATTTGAGTTCTGTAAAACAAAAAGAGGGTTGCAAAATTGAAACCCTCTGAAAATTGATATAATAAATACGATTTATTCTACGATAAGCTTTCCTTGCATTAAAGCATAATGACCAGGGAAAGTACACATAAATGTATAGGTACCAGGAGCAGGAGCGTCAAATTCAATAGTATCACTCTCTCCCCCACCAAGCATTTTAGTATGAACAATAAACTGGTCTGCCATATCGGTAGGAATGTAATCAGTTTCAACTGCTAATGCCGCTGCTTGACCAACTGCAGCCATATCTGCACCTTGTACAAGTAGCGCCCAGTTATGCCCCATTACATTAACACCCATTTTACCAACATGTTTTAAAGTTAACCTTACCTTTTGTCCAGCCTTTACTTTAATTTCGTCTTTGTTAAATTTCATCTGATCATTACCAGTAATCGTGATGTTTGCAACAGCGTCATCAACCACCTCTTCTTTGACGGGAGCTTTCTCCTCTATTTTAGTGCCAATTTTCACATCAGATTTTTCTTCTTTTTTGTTGTCACCACAGCTAATGGCCAAAGCGGCAGCAAAGATTAAAATTAAATTTTTCATTTTATATAGTTTAGATTAATTATAAATTATACGCAAAATTAACCTCAATTTTCAGCAATTCAAAATCTTAAGAGAATGAATTTTCATAAATTAAATAAACTTCACGAATTCAACACAATATAGAGAACATTATCTTTTAGAAATCTAACAGGGGATATGAGCTTGATCCTTCATTAATTATGATATCTCAGCATTTATAAAGATTCAACAAGCCATAATTTACACTATAAAATTGATAAAACATAGTTACCTTCGTAGTTGTAAAAAAGAAATAGTATGTTATTTTTTAGTAAGAAGTATTTCATTGTAGATTTTTTGGAAGGTCTTACCGATATGCATTGCCATATACTGCCCAATATTGACGATGGCTCAAAAGATTATGCTATGTCTCTTGAAATGGTCAAGCAATTCTCAGAACTTGGATATAAGGGTGTAATTGCCACTCCGCATATAATGGATGGATTTTATGACAATACTGCAGAGGGAATAATAGAAGCATTTAATGAAATTCAATCATATTTGAGTAAGAATGGATATGCAAATTTTATAAAATCAGCCGCTGCGGAATATATGATTGACGCAGGTTTCGACGGGCTAACGGAAAACAAAGAGTTTCTGCCAATTGTAAAAAATAACGTGTTGGTAGAGATGTCATATTTACAACCCCCTTTTAAGGTCAATGAACAATTATTTCAATTGCAACTTAAGGGGTTTAAGCCAATTTTAGCTCATCCTGAGCGCTATCCGTATCTTTCTGATATGACGAGTGTACTAAAATTTAAAACTAAAGGTTGCTGCCTACAATTAAACTTATTGTCGCTCGGTGGTCATTATGGTAAAGAAGCTTTTAAACAAGCATTTTCCCTACTTGAAAAAAACCACTATGACTATCTGGGAACAGATGCACACCACCCTGGCCACTTCAACGTTTTAAAGCGAATAACAATTCCCAAAAAGACTGTTCAATATTTTGAAGCACTAGTTATTCGCACAAAAGAAAACCTGATCAATTAAAATGCTTTTTTGACCTTCTGCCAAAAAGTATCTTCTTGAGCGCCATAGGTGTAACTATATTTGTTACCATAACCAAAATTAGTATTACTTACATTATTTAAAACAAAAGCCACGTTTTTAAGTTTTTTGGCTTTAATACTATCTAAAGGAAAGTCAAACAAACGTTTTTCGGTATAGCCAGCTCTGATAACATATAAAATAGCATCAGCATATTTACTAATTAAAAACGTATCTGTAACTAGCATACAAGGTGCTGTATCGACAATTACATAATCAAATTGACTTTTTAATTCAGTAAATAAACTCTTTGCTCGTGGACGCATCCACAGTTCTGCAGGATTGGGGGGGATAGTACCTGAGTACATAATACTCAGGTTTTCATTGTCATCAGATTTAGTTGTAAAATCAGAAATAGTAACGTCGTCTTGAATTAAATATTCTACAACCCCTTTCTTATAACTAGCTTTAGCAGCATAACGATGAACCTTAGGATTTCGAATATCTCCACCAACCAATACAACCTTAGCCCCTGAATAGGCTAACGTTTGAGCCAGATTATACGAAACAAGAGTTTTCCCTTCACCTTTAACAGTAGAAGTTATGAAAATTGTTTTACCAGAGTTATTGTCGTTTTCTTCAAAATTATCAATAAAAAGATATTCCAAATTCGTTCGCAAAATTCTAAAAGCTTCTGCCAATATTGAACGATCGTTTTTAGTTACAAAACCTTGATCATTTTTCTTTAATTGCGGAATTTCTCCAATTAATGACACGTCTTTAACATGTCGTTCAATGTAAGCGCGATTACGTATTTTGTTATCCAACAAATTACGTGCATAAATGAAGGCAAAGGGAATTGCAAGCCCAGCAATTAATGCCACAAGAAAAACAATAATTCTTTTTGGGGAAACAGGCATATCAGAAGTGTAGGCGTAGTCTACTATTTTAGCCTTCGGCGTTGTAACCGCCAAAGAAATAGCATTTTCTTCTCGTTTCTGTAATAAATATAAGTATAGTGACTCCTTAATATTTTGTTGGCGAGTAATACTTCGAAAAATCTTCTCTTTTGTTGGAATCGATGATATTTTAGAACTGACATTTGCTTCTTGTGCATTCAAGTCATTCCGAGCTATTTCAAGAGATATTTTCGCATTATTTAAACTTCCTAAAACTGTCGATTTTACAGCACTAATCTGTTCATTAAGATTAACTATAATAGGATTTTTTGGAGTTGAGCTAACCAATAATCGATCTCTCTCTAAAACCAAACGATTATGCGAATTTACCGCACTGGCCAGACCCTCCTTCTCAATACCGAGGTTCGTTGGCAATAATTCAGATTCATTACCATTCTTGACGTAATCAATCATGGTTCTTACTAATTCTAGCTGCATTTCAACATCCAATTGACGTTTATTAAATTCGCTTTCATTTTGCAAGAAGATTTGTCCTTCTGCGACGATGTCTGTTAATTTATTATCTTGCTTAAATTCAACTTTACCAGTTTCAACAGAGTCGAGCTCCTTTGTGATAATAGCTAGTCGATTATTGATAAATTCGGCTGTATTTCTGGAGACCATGTTTCTATCCTCCATGGCATCTTGATTAAACTGTCGAATAAGTTCATTTAAAATGGCCTCTGCCTTTTTAGAATTAGACGCATTCAAGGTAAGCTGAATAACACTACTAAATTGATTCAACTGCTCTATTTGAATGCTTTGACGATAGAAAGTTCTAATTGCCGAGATGCTACTTATTTCAACTTTTATTGGAGTTGTAAATGGTCTAGAATCATTCAAACTTGAACTAGCATAATCAAGATTTGGTGTTACCACTATATTTCCAACGGGTAGTGTTACGGTTTCACCAAAATTATACTCAACCTCCCCTCCTTCTTCTTCATCCCAAAGTTTAAACTTTTGATCGGAAATAACTGAAATAAAAAATGGTGAAGATGGAAATTGACGCGAATCAGAATCTGTCAAAACTGTTACTTTGAATGGTACATCTCCAAACAATTCCATGTTTCGAATATTTCCTTCAACAAAATATCTAACATCTAGGTTCAATTCCCTTACCACACGTTCAGTAAGACTCTTAGATTTCAATATTAACATTTCATTTTCGAAACCAGATTGATTCATACTTCCTGTCAATCCGAGATCCTGAAACGCAGCTAATTCGGATAGAGCGCTATTTTTCTCATCCTTTATTAAAATTGTAGCGACTGTTTGATAAACGGGCATAGCGTATCTAAGATACAGAAATGATATTCCGAACGTAAGCATGACGCACAATACGAACCACGGCCAATATTTTAAATACTGTTCTAATTGTTCTCTAAGCGTAATGTTTTGATTATCAGTGTGCATTTTTCGTGAGTCTTCTATTAACAATTTATCTGAATAATAACACTAATACCGATAGCATCAGTGACGCAATACTAATATAAACAGTCGAGTTTCTATTAAAGCTAGAACTTTGTCGTTGAGCTTGGTTTGGCTCCACATAAACAACATCATTTTGTTGTAAATAATAATATTCAGAGTCGAGAATATCTGAATTTCTTAAATCAAGATAAGTATAGCTTTTTTTTCCATTTTCTTCCCTTATAACTAAAACGTTGTCCCTCTTACCGTAAATAGTAAGATCATTAGCTAATCCCAAAGCTTCTAGAACCGAGATCTTTTCGCCTGATACGGTATAAGTCCCTGGACGAGTCACTTCTCCTAGAACACTAACGGTAAAATTAAGAATTCGAATATTTACTATTGGATCTTTAATATAAGTGCTTAATTCACTTATAAGGTATTCATTAAGCTCTTTTGGAGTTAAACCTTCGACGTGAATAGTTCCTAAAACTGGAAAATGTATATCTCCAGCACTATCGACTAAATAACCTGGTTGTTGGGTATTATTTGCAAATACGCTTGATCCTCCGACTACTGGTCGTGATTCTATGATTACATTAAAAGGCCGGACAGATTCAAGATCAGATGCCGATACAGTTATACTAAGCAAATCATTTGGCTTAAATGCAATTGAAGGTTTAACAACATCCGAATTTTGAGACAGTTTTTCAATATCTTGAAAATAAACTATCTTTTTTCTCGAAACACAAGAAGAAAGCATAGCTAAGAGCAATACAAATAGAAATGCGTGATAACATTTAAATCTCATAAAAAAAATTTGTCGCAAATATAAACCTTTCTTTTTGTTTCTACCATTTTACGATAAGCAAAAAATCCAATCATACAGAGCTACAGTTAATTAAAAGAAAATGCCTATTCCTCTAAAATCTAGAAATATATTACGCATCTTATTGATAGCAACATGTAGTTTTTTTCATGAGGTGTAAACTAATTATCAAACACTCAATACTTAAACCTGAATAAAACACTTTAATATAAATAGATTGAAGGCAAACCGTATAAACCGAGAAGTCCATAAAAGAAAAATAATTTTCTATTATGGACTTTTTCTAAAATCAAATTTTATTAATCTTTTATTAATCTATAAGTTTGAGCTTCACCACCATTTGTCAAAGTAACTAAGTACATACCAGAAGAAATATTCTCGCGCATAAGTACTGTTACAGTATTTGCCCGGCAGTCTAAGGTTTGCTCATAGATGTTTCTTCCTGTCAAGTCGCTAATGCTAACAGATAATTGCTCCCCGTTTAATTTTGGTGCATTGATGTAGAATGTATCTCCTTTCAATGGGTTCGGGAATAATCGTATTCCAGCAAGTAGGCTGTTGTCATCAACTCCTAAGCGTTGCTCTGTTCTAATTGAGAAACGGTCGGTTGCAATGCTCAATGCATCGTTAGTGTCAACGTGATAGCTGTAAGAATTTTCTCCAGCTTCTAACAACATACTTGTACCTGTGAAGTGATCATCTAAGTAAAGGAAGTTAGCTTCCAAACCGTCAACAATAAACTTCAAAGTATAATCAGATTTTGTATAACCCGTTGTGTACAGTGAATACACCTCAGCAGCTTGTGGCAACTCTCTTTGCTCGATACTTAAGTAGGTTCCATTATTGTTAACACCTAAGTTCTCGTAGAAGTTCATTGGCTTCACTGCATCAGCAGGTGTTAATCCGTTGTCATTTCCTTCAGCAAATATAATTCCGAAGCTATCGTGTACGGGTCCTCCATTGCTGAAGTTTTCAGTAGTGTATAACTGTACTGTCAACATATCATTAGCTGACACTGGACGGCTTGTTGAAGTGAAATTCCCTGGTGCTTTGTTTGCTTCATCAAATACAACCGAAGTTGCACCCGCAGCTAAGGCAGCTGCTTGCGCACCCTGACCAGGCTGTAAGAATTGGTTGGCAACAGAACCAGAAGTGTTAGTTCCTCCAGGAAGCATTACGGTAACATACGATCCGTGAGCTCCAAGCTCTGAATCATATACATAATAATGACCAGTATTCAAGTTGGTAGAAGCAGCGAAAACTGCATTTAAGTCTACCGCACTTTGGTATGGATTACCGAACATTAAAACATCCCCTGCATTTGAAGTGGCATAGTTTTGAGTTTGAGTACCTGTAGCTAATGAACCAGTAGCACGAAGTACGGTTTCACCAGCGGCAAGATCATCAGTCAAATCAATACTTCTATCTCCACGTACAAACAATAAGTACGGTTCACCTGCCACTAATGTATTTACATCAGTGTTTGTAACGGCCTCAAACATTTGTGTTGCAACATTCACAGTAAACATAGAAGGGTTTCCTGTAATAGTTCCATCAAAACCATTTATTTGGTCTGTCGTGCTTCCTGTAATATGCGTTCCGAAACCAGGATTTGGATTGTCAGTATTGCTTGTAGCTCCTTCTTGCCAGTTATCATGAATAGAAGTAGCTGTTGTTACTGCACTACTCACCATTCTGTAAGAACGCTTGTTTTTCATATACCGTTGAACTGTTGCATTACCTAAAATCACTGAAGTTCCAGATAGTGGGGCAAGCTCTCCGTTGCCGGTGGCCGTACTAACAAACACAAGGTCACCATTGTTGATGATATCACCATTTACGGATAATACACTTTCAACATTCAATGCAGCTCCAGCATCAATTTCTAAGTTGTTGACTACAACATCTGATGAAAATACTGTTGTACCGTTTATTATGTGAATATTATCTGAGCTCGTGCTAACTCCTGCAGGATGACTTGGTGTCCACACTCCATTTTCATAAATAAAATCAGGAAGTGGGGCGGGAAAGGCAATAGTATAATCTTCTACCTCTCCATAACTAAAATCAGTTTCACACGCGCCTGGCGTCCCGTGATTTGACAAAGAAACACGCATAATGGTTGATGATAAACTAACATTGTTTGGAACAGTAAAATTACTCGTAACCACATTATCAGAGTACCCAAAGACCACGGAAACTTGCTCTCCGGCATCATCAAAACTTCCATTTTGATTATAATCTATATACACTGAAAAATATGAATTGACATTTGTATATGGAGGAGGAGATGAAGAAGTAAGAGAAATTGTATATGTCTGCCCTGGCATTAATTGAGTATTCAAAGCCGTAAAATCAGTGTAATTCCCTGCACCTGAAGTATTATTAAGTGTATTTAAAGTTACATTACTGAGGTATAGTAGGCCACTTGAATTTGTAGAGCCTGATTCACAATAAGTAATCGCCGTAGTAGCAAAACTAACTGTTTCTGAATAATCTGAAATAGCTCCTCCTGGACATTTGCTTCGAACTTGCAATTCATAATTAGTTTCGGCAACAAGGTCTATAACGTTGTAATTGGAAACAGTTATATCAGAAACTTCTATCCAGCCGTAAGACCCCTGTTTTCTGTAGCGTAAATCATATTCCGCACCCGGAACTAAAGCCCATGACGCTGAGGCAGAAGAGGCTGTTACGTCATTTACATTAATATTTTGTGGAACCGAAGCGGTAGTACAGTTTACTTCTACGCCAGTAACAATTAAACTAAAATCTTGACTGCCTCCAACTAATGTTCCTTTGTGTGTAATTGTAATGGTATATGTACCGGAAGCATTTTCAACATCTACACGCTCGAATGGGTCTTTTGTATTGTCTCCACCATTACTGTTTGAAGTTACAGAAGTAAGTCTCCAAGGGTAAAAAGTATCGCCATCTTTTGAAACACGTATATCTAAATCGTTAATTAATGCTGCTATAGGTGAATTCAAAGCGTTGTTTATCAAACCAGGTCTATCCGTCCAAGATATTGACGCTATTAGATCATTTATTCCATCTGCATTAACAGTATAGGTTATAGTTTGACCTTGAGCTATTGTAAGTTCATCCACTATAGGTCCAGATCCATTTAAGGAAATTGTTTCGGCAGCTTTTTTAGCATTCATTAGCCCCCAACCCCAAACTGCATCAGGGCCTACAGGGCCAGCGTCATCTGCAGTATGCAACGCCAACCCTTTTAGAGTTGCAGCACGCATAAAGTTTCCGTTCTGATTGTTGTAATGTTGCTGCAAAAGCAATAAAGCACCAGAAACGTTAGGTGCCGCCATTGAAGTACCACTAATTGAGCTATAAGCGTCATCTGCATTCTCAAAAGTAGAGTATAGTCCAACGCCATTCCCTGCTAGATCTGGTTTAATACGAAAATCATCAGTCGGCCCTTGACTACTAGTAGATGAAATATTCACAGAAACAAGAATACCGTCATTATCTATTACAGCATCTCCAGCATTCGCAATAACCAAACTGTTTTTAGCAGTTCCTGCACCACTCAACTTATCATAATTAGGTGCTAAAGGAGAGCCGTTAGAGGTGTTATCTGCACCATCGTTTCCTGCTGATTTCACCTTTAAATAATAAGGCGCATTGAACATTAAATCATCCCATTCATTTGCATCTATTTGATATGCACCAAACCATTGATCGGGAACCTGATTAGCAATATAGCCATAGGAGTGATTAGACACTAACATTCCGTTTGCAGCAGCAACAGTAGCTTCGGCTAAGTCATTATTCCACTTATACGCTTGCACCATTGATTGCGGAGCCATTCCTTTAGCTTGAGCAACAACACCCGAAGCCGTAATTGTTCCAACAACATGAGCGGCATGATAATGCAAACTTAAACCTTCGTCTGGAATATCCATTATGGCAACACGGTCGTTTCCACCAGGCCCATCATATTCTTGATGTGTAACTCTAGGATGTCCCCCATCCCATACATAAGAAGTCATATTTTGACCATCTAAATTAAAACCTGTGGCACCTCCAATATTAAGATAATTAACGCGTGTCGATATTGCAGCATCGGCATTAGTTGTTGCATAATACAATAAACTTCCGTCAGGCAAGACTCTTTGCAATTCAGCAATACCACCATTTTCGGTTGTGTAAGAAATAGGAATGTTTCTAGATACCGCATATTGTATTGCATTATTCTTTTCTGCTTTAGAAAGACTTAAAGCTTTGGAAGCTAAATTTTCTAAATACGATTTGTTGTACGAGGCCGTAATCTCCTTTAATTGGCTCGCTGTTTGAGCCGTTGCTATAAAACTGAAAAGCATAAAGGTTATAGCAAAAAACCTTACTACTACAAGTTTGAGAGTATTCATAGTTTGATAGTATTTGAATGTGAGCATAATGATGGTTTTAGCCTTGCGAGTATAAAAACGCCCTACGAAATAGTTATTAAGTATTGCAAACTAAATGGTTAAGTGAATAATACTTGCAGTATTGTATTTGTCTTCTTTGAGAAAATCAAGATTTTAACAAAGCAAAGATAACGGGAATAATAGATTAGTTTTAATTTCTACAACAAAAGTGATACTTTTTTAAGGATTAACACATATTAAATTAAACAATTGCCTTAAAACCAACACATATCTAGATTCCGCAATTTTATAAAGTTCTGAACACCGTATAATTCTGTTAAAATCAAAGAATAAAACACCTCATAAATCATCACGATAACTTATCCTATTAATACTAAGCACAAAAAAATAAAACCTACCACAGACTATTTAGATATATTTTATTCCTATTACTTAAGTTTAACAAATAATCAACACTTTACAAGTACTCATTTTAAAATGAATAATTAAATAAGTTAGCGAATTTGAACTTGTTAAAGCTATTTTATTCATTGTTTAACTTGTTTTAAAACAAAAAGAGAGCTCTGTTTGGGAGCTCTCTTTAGTAAGTATTACGTATAAACTACGTGTTCAAGATTATCAGAATATTACTCCTTCAATCCTTTAAACTGCTTACGCAAGCCAAGGCAAGCGCCAGCAATTAACCCTACAGTAAGAAAGCCATCTATAGGAGCATCAGGAATATTTGGATCTCCACCAGGTAGCCCTATTTGAGCACTTGCTGTTAAACTGCCCAACAATAGAAGGCCAGTAAAGAATACTTTTATTTTTGTAGTAAAAATTTTATTATTTTTCATATCTCTTTATTTTAATTATCTACTTTATTTTATTCACAACTTCTTCTATTGCTTAATTATCCTAAACGCCTGTGACTCTCCACCTACGTTTAATGTTACGATATAAACACCAGAAGCTAAGTTATTATTGAATGAAATAGCAACCGTATTTGAAACGAATTCTACTGGTTCTTCAAGAATAATTCTACCGCTTAAGTCACTCAAACTTAAAGTAAGTTCTTTTCCATTTAACTTAGGTGCATTAATGAAGAATGTATTATCTGTGATTGGATTTGGATATAGACTCACATCAGAAAGTAAGCTATTGTCATTTACACCCACAACATTATCCTCTACACGGATAGAAAAACGATCTGTAGCCAGACTCAATGGATCGTTTTCATCAACTGAGAAGCTATATGCCGTTGTACCTGTTTCTAACAAAATACTAGCTCCAGTAAATTGATCTTCTAAGAAAAACACTGAATCCTCAAGACCATCAACCATTAACTTTAAAACATAATTAGTACTTTGATAACCATCTGAGAACATAGTATAAATTTCACCAGCTTGTGGCATTTCTCGACTCTCGATACTTAGCAGTGTACCATTATTATCAATACCAAGGTTCTCGTAAAAGTTCATTGGTTTTACAGCATCTTCATTGGTTAATTCATTGTTATTACCTTCGGCAAACATAATTCCAAAACTATCGTGAACAGGCCCGCCATTGTTGTAATTATCAGCTGTGTATAGCTGCGTAATCAACATGTCATCAGACATAGATCGATTACCACCCCTATTGGTTGCTGTAAAATTACCTGGAGCTTTATCATCTTCATTAAAAACAATAACAGCATCACCCGCCGCTGCAGTGGCTACTTGAGCGCCCTGCCCTGGCTGTAAATATTGATTTGCTACAGATTCAAAAGTGTTATTACCTCCAGCTGGTAGCGAAACTGTAACATAAGCACCGTGATCGGCAAGCGTAGGATCATATACGTAATAAAATCCTGGATTGATATTAGTAGAGTTAGCAAAAACGGAGTTAATGTTTACGGCACTTTGGTATGGGTTTCCGAACATCACAAAGTCACCTGCAGCGTTTGCTCCAGAAATAGTTTGTGTATTTGTGCCCGTAAACAAAGAACCTTTTGCTTCTAATACTGTTTCGTTTGCTGAAAAATCATTTGTCAAGTCAATACTTCTATCACCTCTAACAAATAAGAGATAACCTTTACCAGCCGACAAGGTATTTACGTCTGTATTATCAATTGGTTCGAAAGCCTGAGTAGCCACATTTACAGTAAACATAGATGGGTTACCAGTACCTGTACCATCAAAACCATTCTGTTGATCGATTGTAGATCCTGTAATATGAGTTCCAAATCCTGGTCTTGGATTGTCTACATTACTAGTTGCTCCTTCTTGCCAGTTATCGTGGATTGTAGAAGTAGTTGTTACTGGGCTACTTACCATTCGATAGGCTCTGTTTTGACTCATATAACGTTGTACTGTAATTTCTCCTAAAATATTTGAAGTACTAGGAACACTAGCCAATTCACCGTTAACTGTTTCATTACTCACAAAGATGAAATCACCATTATTATTAATGTTTCCGGCAATTGTTAGTACATTTTCAACTTTTAAAGTTGCTCCTGTATTGATTGTGATATTACGAGCTGAGGTACTAGCAGTTAAAGTAGCAGTTCCCTCATTGACATAAAAATCATCTAACTCAGTAGAAACTCCACTAGGATCAGCAGGAGACCAACTTCCATTATTATAAAAGTAGCCTAAGAATTCCTGAATACCAAGATCTCTAAAACGAATTGCCGCTGTACCTCCCGTCATTTCAAATTTTATACGGCCATTGGTTCCACTAAGAGTTGATAAATCGATAAACTTCTCAAAAGTTACATAACCTCCAGGAACGATATATGATTCTAACAATGAGTAAGAAACTCCATTGTCATTAGATACGGAAACACTAAGCTCTTGACCATTGTTTCCGCCAAATGTTGTCATATCAAAGTTAACTAACAATCTTTCATACATTGAAAAATCGATAGCTGGAGAAACAATACTTCCGCCAACTTCAATTTTAATATATCCACCAGCACTAGTTACTAAAGAAGTATTATCAAACATAAACCCATAACCAATCGCCTCGTCCAAATCTACTTGATTTCGAAGTGCATTGATATAAGGAATTCCGAATGCAACAGGATCTGCTACGGTGTACGATTGCTCTGGACTAATTGTGGTAATTGGTTCAGCATTGCTGTCGGCGGCTTCAATCTCATAATACACAGTTGTACCATCTACTTGTGCAGGAATCGCACTACTTAAAACGTATGTGCTTCCATTGTCAAGGTTCATTGCTATAGTATTACCCAAGCTTCCACTTGTTGTTCCCCAATGAAGTTCTGCAGAAGCAATTCCATCTACATCGTCAATATCCGCACTAACCATTACAGCATCTGATGAAGATACAACGGCAGGGCTATGATTAATATTTGTAATAACTGGACCTTGATTCCCACCTTGAGATTCTTCTATATTTAGGCTTTTAAAACGAAGCGAATTTTGAGTACCTGCTGTTTGTTCAAACTTCACGCGACCGTTGGTTCCATTTAGCGATGTTAAGTCTATAACTTGTTCAAATCCTGATGGAGTTGAAGAGGTTGGTGTAAATGTTCCTAATAAAGTATAGTTAGCTCCGTTATCGTTAGAAACCAATACATCCATCTGAGCTCCATTACCTCCATAAGTTCCTAAATCGAAAGACACAGTTAAACCAGTATAGGCAGAAAAATCAATAGCTGGTGTAACAATACTTCCTGAGGTTATAAGTACATAACTACCATTTTGGCTAGCGTTAGTGAATTCGAAACCATAACCTACCGCTTCATTAAAATCATCTTGATTTGTAAATGCGTTAAAATATGGAATACCGAAAGGAAGCGGATCTTCTACTGTATAAGATTGCTCAGGACTTGTTGTAGTTTCAGGTGTTGCATTCGCGTCTATAGCTTCAATTTCATAATAAATTGTTGTGCCATCAGCTTGAGCTGGAATAGTGGCCATATAAGTATCACCGGCGTCCAAGGTCATAGCAACCGTGTTCGATAAACTTCCACTAACAGTTCCCCAATGAAGCTCTGCCGAAGCTATTCCATCACTGTCAATAATATCTGCGTTTACTATTGGCGCATCGGTAGAGGTTACGCTAGTAGGTGTATGAGCAACATTTGTGATGAAGGGTGCCGTATTTCCACCACTACCAAAGGCTGTCCATATTACATCGTCAATTGCAACTCTATCACCATTTCCAGGAGTTTCTACTAAAAGGGCAACACTTCCTGAAACTTCAATACCAGAAATCGTAGTCGTTTGAACGGTATCATCGTAAGGAACTGTCCCAACCTGATTACCATTAATTGATATTGTTACAACACCAGTTCCTCCACTAAATTTTCTTTGTGTAGATAGTGTTAAACTGCCGACTCCACCAAGAATAGTGGTTGACAACTCTCCATTTCGAACAGTAATGGCCTTACCAACAATATTTTGATCTGTTCTTGCATCAGTAGCATTCCATTCTTCACCATTGTCACCTATCCATGTTCTTACGTTGTAGGAACCCGGAGATGCCGTAGGCACATTTGTAAACGTTTCATGACCCTGCCCCCAACCTGCGGAAGCAGTCAATAACAACAATACTAATAAACCGCCTAAATGCAGGCGCTTGCGTAAATTCGAACCCATAATATACTATTTTTAACTAATTAATTAAATATTAAACAAATATATAAATAAAACTGTTTTTCTCGTACTGTTTCAAAGAATAGTTTTCTGTTTGCAGCAATTAAAGCGGGCTTTCCGAAACTATATCTAGTCTAGACTAGGATGCCATTCTACTTTAGAAATAGTTAATGTGTTAAAGCAATATTAAGAATATACTGCAAGTAAATTAGTAAACCATTTGATAAGAATAGGAGTATAGACTTATGTTTCGGTATTCTAAAAAGCTAAGGCGTGATTAAAATAATTCAGTGCTGTTCATCTAATTCTGAGAATACAGAATTTTGACTAACATATTCAGGAATAAGGCATTTAAGTTTTTGTATAATAAACTTCTTACGTCCAACACTATTAGTCATTAACTCTAACTCATCCAGAATAGCGCATATTTCATTATAATCATGATCCACAACTTTACCAACCATGATTTTGGGGTGAAAAGTAGGTAGTGTTGTTTCTCCATCGATTAAGAGTTCTTCGTATAGTTTTTCACCCTCTCGAAGTCCTACTATTTCAATAGAAATATCCACGTAAGGTTGCAACCCAGATAGCTTAATCATCCGTTCTGCCATATCTAAAATCCGAACAGGCTTCCCCATATCGAACACAAATATTTCGCCTCCCCTACCCATTGTTCCAGCTTGGAGCACCAATTGGCAGGCTTCACGTATAGTCATAAAGTAACGCGTTATATCCTTATGAGTAACCGTTACTGGACCTCCTCTTTTAATTTGTTCTTTAAAAAATGGAATCACCGAACCGTTACTTCCTAACACATTTCCAAACCTAGTTGTCATAAACTTGGTAGTAACTCCTGGTTGATGTTGAAGCGCCTGAACATACATTTCGGCAGCGCGTTTAGAAGCTCCCATAACATTACTCGGATTTACAGCTTTATCTGTAGAAATCATGACAAAACGCTCACTCTTGTATTGAACCGCAAGTTCTGCCAAAATACGAGTACCTATTATATTAGCACGCACACCCTCACGTGGATGCTTTTCGATCATTGGAACGTGTTTGTAGGCCGCTGCGTGATAAACAACATCAAATTTATATTTTGAAAATATCCCTTCCATGCGATCCCTATTGGTAACATCGGCTAAATAGACCTGACAATTTAACCCGGGGAAATTTTTTTGCAAGTATAAATCAATCTCATGCAAAGGACTTTCAGCGTTATCTAAGGCTATTAATCTTCGAGGTTTTAATTCGGCTATTTGTCGTACCAATTCACTTCCTATACTACCTGCTCCTCCTGTTACCAATACTGTTTTACCACACAAATCTTCTGAAATCAACTTTACATCCGTCTCAATAACGTTGCGCTCCAAAAGATCTTCAATTTGGATAGGCGTAATCTTAACACCAATGTCTGATAGTTTTTCCCATTTTTCTGGCAAAGTTGTATTATAAACTTCTAACTGGGATGCAAAGGATTTTTCGACAATTCGATTTTTCTCGCTAACAGACAAGTTATCCCCAACTAACAAAATTCCGTCAATATCTAGCAGTTCCTTAATTCTTTTAAGATCTTGCTCTATTTCGTCACAGCAATTAACCACTGGAAGATCCATTATTTTGAAACTAAGCTTTTTATTACTCATACTCAAAAAGCCCACTGGTCTGTACGGAGAGCTTGAATCACCCATAAGCGATTGTGCTAATCCTACGCTTTTATCATCAACCCCAAAAACTAATATTCGTTTCTTTGAGTTATTTGCAGCAGTCTTTCTCATGAACCTATAAGACTCTTTTACAACAATCCTAAAAGCAATAAGAAAAGTTAATGATAAAAAAGCGTACAGCAACAAGCTTGTGCTGGAAACCACTTTTTCGCCTAAAAATGTTCGGTAGGCAAACCCCCCAATTGTGGAAATTAAAAACACCGAGGCGGTTGCTAAAGCTAATCGATAGACATCGGTAAAGGTACTGTGTCTGATAATTCCAGAATAGGAACGAAATATCACAAAACAGAAAAGGTGAATTGAAACTATTATAATTGCCCTTTGCGAAAATGTAAGTAAATCATTTGCCTGAAGAGCTGTGTCCTTTAAAATTAACTCTGTGATGAAGTATGAGAAGAAGCAGATACATAAATCAATAGATAGAACGGCCCAACGCGGGAGAAAGCGCTGATCTAGCAAAAAACCTCTAAATAGCCCATATTTCCTAACTAAGAATCTTGGTAAAACATCAACTCTTTGCATAAATCAAGAATTAGTATAAGCTAAAATAGTCTTTTTTATGCGTTCTCGCGCCTGATTATCCAAATTACTACCTGAAGGAAGACAAAGTCCATTATTAAAAAGCGTTTCACTTGTTTTATCTCCGTAATATGGCGCATCCTTAAAAATAGGTTGTAAATGCATAGGCTTCCACAAGGGTCTTGATTCTATATTTTCCTCCATAAGAGCCTCTCTTAAGCCATCAGGATTAAAATTTTTATCGGAATTCTTGAAACTAATACAACTTAGCCAATGATTACTAAAGAATTCTGTTGAAGGTTCTTTGAATACTGTAATATTCGAATCGTTTTTAAACAATTCACTATAAAAAACATTCATTTTTCGCCGTAAGGAAACGTGTTCATCTAAAACCTCCATTTGCCCTCTACCTATACCTGCGCAAATATTACTTAAGCGATAATTATATCCTATATGACTATGTTGATAATGAGGAGCATCGTCACGTGCTTGAGTAGCCAAGAAAATAGCCTTGGATTTATATTCCAAATTTCGAGACACAAGGGCTCCACCGCCAGAAGTGGTTATAATTTTATTTCCGTTAAATGACAAAATGGATAAATCACCGAACGTACCACACTTCTGACCCTTATAGCTACTTCCTAAAGCTTCAGCACTATCTTCAACAATCGGAATATCATACTTTTTAGAAATTGCTTCAATTTCCTCCACTCTATAAGGCATCCCATATAAGTGAACAGCGATAATTGCTTTTGGCTTTTTTCCTTTTTCTATTCTATCCTTAATTGCTTCTTCAAGATGATGAGGACATATATTCCAAGTTTCAGCTTCACTATCTACAAATATTGGCGTAGCACCAAGATATGCAATTGGATTTGCAGAAGCAGAGAAGGTCATACTCTGACAAATTACTTCATCACCCCTGCCTATCCCGAGTAAAATTAATGACAAGTGAATAGCTGAAGTACCAGAACTCAACGCCGCCACGTGACTCGATTTTCTAAGATACGATTCAATAGAATTCTCAAATTCGGATACATTAGATCCTAAAGGAGCAATCCAATTGGTTTTAAATGCCTCTACAATGTATTGTTGCTCTGTTCCTCCCATATGGGGTGATGACAGATATATTTTTTCTTTCATTAACCTTGTTTTTCTTCAATTGACTCTTACACTAATCATTATCGATTTAGAGTCAATTAGGACCTACTATTTTGTACAATTATATCTAATTTTTTTCCTTAAATAATCATAATTTCACAATGCAGAGGGTGAGTGGGGAGACCACAAAGTTAAAAAAAATAATAATGATAATAGAATTTAATATTAAACAAAGCGAATGAAAAAAAAGCATGTTTAATCTTTACTAATTATGTTTCGTGTAATCAGATATTCAAAAATCAATAGCGTCCTAAACGATTAAAAAAGAGAAAGGAGTTTTGTTCCGCAAAGTTACCTTTGTGGTGCAAACACAAAACAAACCTTTCTCCTATGACAAATATAACATTGTTCTCGCAAATCATTGCTAAGCTCGATCGTCCCCTTTTCAATAAACTGGTCAAAGAAAAGCAAACCGACAAACACCAAAAAGGCTATAACAGTTGGACCCATTTGGTCTCAATGCTTTTTTGCCAGTTCGCCAAGAGCCAGTCTGTACGCGACATAAGCAACGGTCTGCGCTCTGTCACGGGCAACCTGAACCATCTAGGCGTTGAAAGAGCCCCGTCAAAATCTACCATCAGCTACCAGAACAAAGTCCGCAACTGAGAGATTTTTAAGGATTATTACTTTTCGCTGTTGAAAAGTCTTGGACAGCAGGCTGCCACTAAGCGGGTGAAATTCCGGATAAAGTCCAAGATATTCCTGTTGGACTCCACCACCATAAGCCTTCGCTTGAGCTTGTTCGACTGGGCCAAGTACAAGACCGCAAAAGGGGCGGTGAAAATGCACACCTTGCTCGACTATGACGGGAACCTGCGAGCTTACGTGAACATCTCCGATGGGAAGACCGACGACAACAAAAGAGCCTACGAGATTCCCCTGGTCAAAAGAAGCGTTATTGTTGCCGACCGTTTTTACAATGATTTTTCCTTGCTGAATGTCTGGGACAGCAACGAGGTGTTTTTCGTGATTAGACACAAGGAGAACATCCAATTTCACACGGTAAAGGCAAACGATCTTCCCGAGGATCGGCACTAACACGTTCTGTTGGACGAGATTATCCAGTTCACGGGCATTGAATCCAAAAAGAAATATCCGAAAAAGATGAGAAGGGTCGTAGTGTGGGACGATAAAAACCAGCAAAAAATTGAGCTTGTTACCAACCAAATGTCTTGGACAGCAAACACGATAAGCGAACTTTACAGGGACATCAAACAACTCCTGCACATAAAATCGTTCATAGGCACCAACCAAAATGCGGTGATGATACAAATATGGACAGCGTTGATAACCATCCTGGTGTTGAAAGCGCTCAAGGCAATGGCAAAATACAAATGGTACTTGTCCAATTTGGTGGCCTTTATCAGATTGAATCTCTTTGTGAAAGTAGACCTCCAAAAATGGCTTGACAAACCGTTCGACGAACATCGGCCGCCAAAGGAAAAAGTGGTGCAGGGAGTCTTATTTTAAAAAATGAGGAAAAACGGTCGGGAAACCAGTAAAAGCGTTAAATTTAAATCCTTCGAAAAACGTTTAGGACAGGATTGTTCAAAAATATATAAAAGAAAAGAAGGCTTATGAAAATCATTTAAACTTTCTATACCTTGAAAACACAGTCTGAATTCAAGTGCAATTAGAGATTAATTAAAGAAAACAACCTGTGTAAGCTTCCCCTATTTAGAACTGTTAGTTTTTCCAAATATATAATTTTTTACGTTTTAAAATAGAATGGCTTTCTCTTCATATTGTTTCTTTAAAGCCATTTTATTTTAAAATGAGCCTAGCGGCAGCGACACGTTTGTTTTCAGCATATTTTACTGGTGATATTTTCCCTAAGCTATCGTGTGGTCTTTTATGGTTATAATCATCCATCCAAATTTGAGTTTGTTCACGCACTTGGTGTAGGTCTTCAAAAATATATTTGTTTAGCACCCCACGCCTATATGAGCCGTTGAAACGTTCTATAAATGCATTT
>NZ_FNNS01000004.1 GCF_900106795.1 Aequorivita viscosa
AAAGACTTTGTGTCAAGGTATTGAAAAAATATTAGAAAGTCAAGTATTTGATCATTTTTTTAATGCCGCAACTTTTATTTTAAAATGCTTCTAAGTAGTAAAAAGAACTGATCTGTTCAGCTTCGGGCGACTTCATGTAGTCAATGCCTAAAAGAAATAGCCCGATTCAGCAAATCAAAAAGATAGTCCTTCAGTATTTTTGGGTCATTTTTAAAACTACGTGTTTCTCTGTGAATAATCGATTATATTTGAGAATTGGGAGTAGAAACACTGCCGATAACACCAGATATAGTAAATATCGCGAAAAGCGATACTTCCCATATCCAATCGTTGGTGGCAATACAAGAAAATGATTTATACATAAAGAAAATTCATTAAATTTGAATAAAACGGACAAAAATGACAGTTGTAGAAAAATATATTGTGGAGACTTATTCAAATCTTTTTGAAGGGTTAAATTCTATCAGTAAAATTGAGCTGCTTGAAAAGCTTGCAAAATCCCTTAAAAAAGGAAGAAAAAGCAGGGATGCGGAATTTTATAAGTCTTTTGGAGCTTTCGGCTCTGAAAAACCAGCTGAAGAAATCATTAAAGAAATTAAAGAAAGTCGGAAATTTAAGGGAGAAGAATTGAAATTGTAGCAATATGCAGTATTTATTGGACACGAATATGTGTGTCTTTTTTCTTCGTGGAAAATTGAAATTAGACAAAACAATCAGAGAAAAGGGAATTGACAATTGCTTTATTTCAGAGCTAACTGTGTTCGAATTGAAATATGGTGCGGAAAATAGCGATAACCCAACGAAATCCCATAAAGCTGTTGACAACTTTGTAAAAGGATTATCAGTAATACCTATTTATGGAATTGTGGAAAGATACGCCGAAGAAAAAGTAAGATTAAGAAAAAATGGAACACCAATGAATGACGAATTTGACTTAATAATTGGTGTTACTGCAATTGTAAATGATTTAATATTGGTTACCGACAATATCAAAGACTTCAAACATCTAAACAAATTAAACATTGAAAATTGGTTTGTGAGGAAGTAAGTACTGCCACCAAGCGGTATAAACGCAATAGCGGCTAATTGCTATATCCAAAAGTGGTTTTAAATCAAAATTCAGTTATAGCCTGAAAAATAAATGCGTAAATCCTGCTACTGCGCTTATACTATACGTCAGACACAAGCAAAAAGCCCAGATAGTATTGAAATTACGTAATAAATCATTTAATTGGCACGTAAAACAATTGTTATGGATAAAAAACTGACATTAAGTTTCAATAAATCAGTTATTGAAAGCGCAAAAGAATATGCGAAATCAAATAACATAAGTCTGTCAAAACTCATCGAATCTTATTTAGCGTCACTTGGGAAACACAAAAGGAATTAAACGGAAATAACGCCTCTTGTTGAAAGCTTGAGTAGGGTTGTAAATGCGAGTATGACCCAGTTGGATTGGAGCCTTGGCAAACAGCTTGTCGCTACATAGTCTGCCCAGTTAGCTAAAGAATATTTTAAAGGATGGAGTTAAAAACAAGTAAGACGTTGTTTGCGCTTTGCGGAGGCAATTAAGTTGGTCTCATTTAAAAACCCTGTGTTCATTTAACCCTAAGGTTGAATTCACTTTAAAACAATTTTTATTTTGACTTTTTCAACTTTACAATTAAAAGGCGTAGTAATAATAAAAACGGAATTCCATGAAAAAGTACATCAAACCAATCTGCAGCTTTCATTCCGACAGCTCCTCCGGCAATCCATTTAATTTTTCCCCAAATGTGTGGTTCTGGAAAGAAGGGTGCAAGACCCAAGGTTAGACATAGCAGTAAAATGAGTCGCCAGTTGTTTAATAGTTCCATTGAAATAGTTTTTTTATTGTTAGTTGGCACTTCAGCTGCGCTCAGTGTAACAGATTTTTTTAGTACCATTTTCGAGTAAACAAGCCCATCAATGTTCTCGGGCTTAGGGTTATTATAAACCGTACTTTTTGGTCGTAGTTTGGTAGGTTTGGTTCAAAACCTAAGTTGGAATAAACAGGAAAATAAAGCTCAAAATAATCAGCAACTAAACTTACCCGTATTCCGCTATCAAAAACAGCTTTAGTTCCTTTATGGCTGTTGTGGACTAAACCAACATCTCCATAGGCATAAATCCATTTCCAGATATTTGTATTGGCGTTAAGGGTGGTTATCCAACTATTGGCAAAAGCGGGTTGCAATTGCGACTTAAAACCTCCTTCGGCAATAACCAATTGCTGGCTAAACAAACCTGCATTTTCACTACGTCCGTAATAATTATAATCAAACATATAATCATTGGTGCGGTCTAGGGCAAAACTGAAAAAATCTTCACTTTCCCGAGTATCGTTAAACAGAAAAGCACCAGCGTACAACCGTATGTTAAGCTGGCGGTTGTTTAAAAAAAGTTTACGGTATTCCAAATCTGCCGATAGTTTGCTGAATTTTGATGAAATTTGGTAATCTATCAGTCCTTTGAAATAGTTTATCAGGTTTGAATCTGAGTATTTATACTGAATATTAAAAACATTATAATTAGGCTCTTGAATTGGATCGTTGAGGCTTTCATCTCGATGCACATTTACGCTGCGCAAGTTTATATATTGTCTTTTATTATCCCTAAGATCTGGATTTCGGAAAGCAAACGACATATACGGAGAAAACCGTTTGTAGAAAAGATCACGGTCGTAAGAATGGTAACTGCCGGCAAACCCATAGCGCATGGCATACAGGTTTCCTTCGTCCATATCTTGCACGTAACTTATGGAAGCACTTCCCACAATTGTTTTAGAACGTGAAGCATATTGGGGCGCCAAGCTGTATCTCAGCGGTTTGGCTAATAGTGTTTTATTGTTAAGTCGTACGCCTGCCGAAATACCATCATATAAATTATATTGAAAAATAGGCATAAAGAAGACTTGGTTGTAATTGGGGTCTTCCATGTCTTGGAGAAGTCGAAACTGAATAGGTTTATTCAGAATACCTTTTAGGTTTTTGTAATTATTCCGTCGGTTGTATTCGGGTATTTCGCCTTCATAATTGAGTGCCAATTTTCGAACGTTTTCTGAAGGAACTGTAATTGTAGTAATACTATCTACAGGTGTTGTCCAAGTTTTAAATACTACTTCATCTTTGTTAAGCCCATAAACTGAAACAGGGAGCTGTGTTTTTCTTTTGTTTCTTATGGATACTTTCAAAGAATCCCCAAATTTTTCTACTTTATTAATTTTGAAATCAATCGTGCTTCTTTTATCAACATAATCTTCAAAAAACCAATTAACGGTAAGGGTAGTGTTTTTCGAAAGAATTGTTTCAAAATCTGAAGTTTTAATTGGCTTTAATTTATTTTCAGAATAAAACTGTTTGAGGCTCGTGCCTAAAACGTCATTTCCTAAATAATCATTTAGATAATTCAAGCCCGTTCCTCCATAATAACCATTGGCTATGTTTTTATTAAATTTTAATAATGAATCTTTTTGAACAGTAAGCGCTTGATGAATATTGTTGCGCGCCATATTTAAATAAAGAAGCGGATATTGATCATTGAACTCTATGTCCGAAATATGCGCCCAGTTAATAATCCACCAATCACTTAAAGCTCCGATTATCTTCATCTTTGGGTAGTAGGTGTCTACATATTCCATCATTAAATATACCTGAAGCGCATCTTGAAGCCAGTAATCTTTACGCGGATTTAAAATTAAAGTATTGTTTATATACTGACGCGATATGGTTTTTAATTGTTCCATATCGTGTTCAAAACCATTAGGGAAAGGACTAATAAAACTGGGCAACTGGTTTAGTCCATATACTGGGTTATTTTTATAATCTGCTTCACTGATTAGTATTTTATCAAACGGATAAGGGCCGAGTTTTGAGTCTAAAAAATGCACTATACGATCAGATATCAAAGCCCTTAATGGAGTGTTTATACGGCTGTTATGTAAATTTGAAACTACTTTCAACTTATCCGTTTCTACAATGTCAAACCTTGCATCTTTTTCAATATAAAGATCTGCACTTATTCGGTTTTTGCCATGGAGTTTTGTGGTTTTAATGTTTTTTTCTCCAGTCGAAATGGTTTCTGAAACCAAATCTAATTCTGAATTTAGGGAATAGATATTTGGGTAATGAAATGTAATTGAAAACTCGGAAGGTGTTACATATAAATCATCTGTGTTTTTATTGCTGTACACTTGCCATTGGCCATCATAAACCGCTGGTGAAATATACCAATAGCGCAGTTTGTAATCGTCAAATTTGTTTACTCCAAAACGCGTAAAACGGTCGTCAGGAACTTTTACAGTATACTCTATGCCGAAGGTGTAATTTTGGTTTGGTAATAGCGGTGAGTCTAATATAATGGTAAGAATATCAACTTGTTTCCCTCGTTGCCATTGTAGTGGAGTAGCAGTTTTGTTATAAACTCTTTCAATATGCGTTCTTCCGCGATCTTCTTCTTTTTCAAAATGGAAGGCACTAACATAGTTTTCAGCAAAACGTTTTGCCAACGGTGTTGTTTTATCCGAAAAACTATTGGCCCAATCAAATAGATATATTTCGTTTAAGGTGTCTTGCGAAGTGTTTTGATAGGTTATTTCTTGCTTAATGGAAATGCTCTTTTTTGTCGGGTCTAGGGTTGCATCAATAGAAATAGTATGCTGTGCCTTTCCTTGAAATGCCGCAAAAAAAAGGATGATGAAAAAAAAATATCTAACTATCAAGAAGACTTAACGAATTTGAATGTAGGTGCGTTTGGAATATTTGATTTTAGATAATAAATGCCATTTGCCAATAGACTAATATCTACAGAAATGTATTGGTTGTTTTCTGAACGATATTCCAAAAGTTTTTGACCTATGGTGTTGTACACTTCAAACGAAACATTTCCAAAAACATTTGAACCCAAGCGAATATTTAGTTTTTCATTTACTAAAGTGGCCTCTAGGCTAATAGGTACTTCTGTTGCAAAGTCTTGGCTGCTTAAAACAATGTTTTTATTGGTTTCAATATCCATTACAACAGGTAAATGGTCGCTCATATTGTAAAGGTTTTCACGTAGTTCTGCACTGAAATCACCGCTACAATCTGGACTGTTTATGCTATTATCAAAGCAATTGCCATTATTGCCATAGGCTTTATAGGTTTCAGGAATATATCTAAGTTTTGGGTCGGTCATCATATTTTCAGAAACCAAGATAAAATCAAATCTATCATCTAATCCGCCACCTGCTCCTGCGCCAAATGGTCCCGAACTTGTACGTGTGCTTTGCGTGTGAATATCTTGAAATTCGGGTTTGTTATTCCAAGAGCCTGGGCGGTCTATTGGATCTACAAATACAATGTTATTGGTAGGGTCGAGGAGCTCTTGATAAGCTGGTTCAGAATGTGTATAAAAGTTAAAATCGCCTGCAAAAATTACGTGCGAATTAGGATCTACCGTTTCCAACCTATTGGTTAATTGCTGCACCATTTCTAACCTTAGTTGTTTGTTTGCCGTTCCTTGGCTAGATTTTAAGTGGGTTACAAAAATATCGAATAAAACAGGGTCTGAATCTTGATCTTCAGTACTGAGTTTTAATTGATAATAATTTATATCGCGAACAGGAGTGGGGATTACATCTGAAGTTACCAAAGTGAACATTCCCTTCCTGTAATAAATCATTTGTAAATGATCAGGGTCTCCAGATTGCGTAGGTTCAAACGGAGCCATTCTATAGTTTTCGCCATCGCTATTTAAAGAAATATCGAGAATTAGATTCGCTCCGTATTCGTTTTGAAGTTCGCATACCATGAAAATATCTGGTTCATATTCATCCAGAATGTCCCGAAGAATTTCTGCTCTGTTATTTGGATAAGCGGCAGGAAAATCAAGGACATTGTAAAACATTGTCTTTATAGTTTCTTGGGCGTTGAGTCCAAACGTAAAGAGAATGAATAACAGTTGAATTGATCTTTTAAAAATTTTCATGGAATTGAAATTAAAAATTAGGGCTTAGATTGTATTCATTATAGAAATCGTTGAGAATTGTAAGTACTTCATCTTCGGTGTCTACTAAGTGTACCAAGTCTAAGTCTTCGGTGTTTATATTTTTGGCATTTACGAGCGTTTCTTTAATCCATTCAAAAAGCCCTTTCCAAAATTCAGTGCCAACTAAAATAATTGGAAATTTTTCGATTTTATGCGTTTGTATAAGCGTTAAGGCTTCGAACAATTCATCTAAAGTTCCAAATCCTCCGGGCATTACTACAAATCCTTGTGAGTATTTTACAAACATAACCTTTCGAACAAAAAAGTAATCGAAATCAATGCTTTTGTCGCTATCGATGTACGGATTGTCGTGTTGCTCAAACGGAAGTGTAATGTTTAATCCTACTGAAGTTCCGCCAGCAAGGTGCGCACCTTTGTTACCTGCCTCCATAATTCCAGGACCTCCGCCAGTAATAACTCCGTAACCGTTTTCGGTAATTCTTTTAGCGATACTTTCGGCCAATTTGTAATACTTGTGGTCTGGCTTAGTACGTGCCGAACCAAAAATGGATACACAAGGGCCAATGCGGCTCATTTTTTCATAGCCATTAACAAATTCTCCCATAATTTTAAATATGGCCCAAGAATCGTTGTTTTTTACTGCATTCCAATTTTTTGGTATTCTTTCGTCTCTCATTTTATATCTGTCTGTTTTATATAGCTTGAACTTGGTTTTTGAAACAAGCCTATGTTTTTTAATGTTTTTTAGAAATGTTCAGTGTATAGTTTTCAAAAATTTATTTTTCATAACTGATAACTGAAAAAGTAACTTATCCAAACATTGCCAAAGCTACTAAAGTAATTCTTTTTTAAGGAATCGGGCGGTGTGGCTCTTTTTATGTGTTGCAATTTCCTGCGGGGTACCAACGGCCATAACTTTTCCGCCTTTTCGTCCTCCTTCGGGGCCAATGTCTATAATATGATCCATTGTTTTAATTACGTCCATATTGTGTTCAATAATTAGTACAGTATTGCCTTTATCTGCCAATTTGTTTAGTACTATTAATAACACTCGAATATCTTCAAAATGAAGTCCAGTTGTTGGTTCATCTAAAATGTAAAATGTTTTTCCTGTGTCTCTTTTTGACAATTCGCTAGCTAGCTTTACTCGTTGCGCTTCTCCTCCCGAAAGGGTTGTAGACTGCTGTCCAAGCGTGATGTATCCAAGACCAACCTCTTTTATCGTTTTGATTTTTCGATATATTTTCGGAATGTTTTCAAAGAAATCGGATGCTTCGTTGATGGTCATTTTAAGCACATCGTGAATAGATTTTCCTTTAAATCTTATTTCCAAGGTTTCACGGTTAAAGCGTTTTCCTTGACAGGTTTCGCATTCAACGTAAACATCGGGTAAAAAGTTCATTTCTATAACTCTAAGGCCAGCTCCTTTGCAGGTTTCACATCTTCCGCCCGAGACATTAAAACTAAAACGTCCTGGTTTATACCCACGAATCAATGCTTCTGGTGTTTTTGCAAACAGATTCCTGATTTCAGAAAAAACACCCGTATAAGTGGCTGGATTACTACGTGGGGTACGACCAATAGGCGATTGATCGATGCTTATAACTTTATCAATATGTTCAAGACCTTCAATCTTTTTAAAAGGCATTGGTTTTTTTACTCCGTTGAAGAAATGTGCATTTAAAATAGGATACAAGGTTTCATTGATGAGCGTAGATTTTCCACTGCCCGACACTCCCGTAACGCCTATCATTTTCCCTAATGGGAAATCGACTGAGATGTTTTTTAAATTGTTTCCAGTTGCGCCTTTAATGGTTAACACTTTGCCATTTCCTTCTCTATGCTTTTCGGGAATTTCAATTTGCTTCCTTCCGTTCAAATAATCTGAAGTTAACGTATCGTGGTTTTTAATTTCCGCTGGGCTGCCTTCCGAAACTATTTCGCCCCCGTGCCTTCCTGCTGCTGGACCAATATCTATTACGTAATCCGCACTTTCAATCATATCCTTATCGTGTTCCACTACTAGTACGGAGTTTCCTATGTCTCTTAAACTTTGAAGGGAATGAATCAAGCGTTCGTTGTCACGTTGATGCAGCCCAATACTAGGTTCGTCTAGAATATAAAGTACGCCAACCAATTGTGAACCTATCTGAGTTGCCAGACGGATTCGTTGCGCTTCACCTCCCGATAAGGATTTAGAACCTCGGTCTAAGGCTAAATAGGTAAGACCAACATCTACTAAAAATTGAAGTCTCGTTTTAACTTCTTTTATAATTTCAGAAGCTATTTTTACTTGGGTTTCGGAGATGTTTTTCTCAAGATTCTTAAACCAAGCTGCCAATTCCACCACATCCATATTGGCTAACTCGGCAATGTTTTTATCATTGACTTTAAAGTAAAGTGATTCTTTTCTCAAGCGAGTGCCGCCACATTCTGGGCAAGCAATCTTATCCATATACTCCTTGGCCCACCGTTGTAAAGATTTCGATTCATTTGCCTCAAAAGTGTTTTGTATAAACGTGGCAACGCCTTCAAAATCTATTTTATAATTTCTTGTGATTCCTAAGGTTTTGGAAGAGATATTGACTTGTTCATTTCCTCCGAAAAAAATCACTTCTTTAGCTTCTTTTGGAATACTCTCAAAAGTATCGGTTAATTTAAAACCATACCGCTCGGCAATAAGTTCTAATTGTTTAAAAATCCAATTATTTTTTTGTGGTCCGTGGGGAGCTAATGCACCTTTTTTGATTGAAAGTTTTGGGTCTGGAACCAATTTTTGAAGATTGACTTCGTATAATTTCCCTAAACCCTTACATCGTGGGCACATGCCTTTAGGCGAATTAAAAGAAAAGTTGTTTGGCTCTGGATTGGGATAGGAAATCCCGGAGCTTGGACACATCAACGATCGACTAAAATAACGAGCTTCACCGCTGTCGTTGTCTAAAACTTGCAATACATCGTCTCCGTGGTACATTGCGGTGTTGATGGATTCAGAAAGGCGTTTGTCTAAATTTTCTTTCGAATCATCGTTGGCCGAGTTGGAAGGAATCTTAAGTCTGTCGATTACGATTTCAATATCGTGATTTTTGTAACGGTCCACTTTCATACCGCTAACAATCTCGCGCACAACACCATCTACCCGTACCTTTACAAAACCTTGTTTGGCAATTTGCTCAAAAAGTTCGCGATAATGCCCTTTTCGGGAACGGACTACTGGCGCCAAGATGCTTACTTTTTTATCGGCGAAGTTTTCTAGGATTAAATTTTTAATCTGTTCGTCGCTATAACTAACCATTTTTTGGCCTGTGTTATAGCTGTAAGCATCACTTGCTCGGGCAAATAAAAGACGTAGAAAATCGTAAATTTCAGTAATAGTTCCAACGGTTGAACGTGGACTTTTACTTGTTGTTTTTTGTTCGATGGCGATTACAGGCGAAAGTCCTTCAATTTTATCCACATCGGGACGCTCTAAGCTGCCTAGGAATTGGCGCGCATAGGCCGAAAAAGTTTCGATATAGCGTCGCTGTCCTTCGGCATAAATAGTGTCGAATGCCAAAGAGGATTTCCCACTGCCCGAAAGGCCTGTTATTACTACCATTTTGTCTCTGGGAATGCGGACATCTATATTCTTTAAATTATGAACACGCGCACCCAATACCTCAATAAAATCCTCGTTTTTTGACATAGTTTGCAAAGGTACTTAATTGAACCGAAATTAAGCAGCCCAAGTAGTTTATGGATTGTTAATATTTAGCTCCCTTTCGCCTAGAAATTACCTGTGTACAGCCTTTTAAACCGTTTTCAGTAATGGTTGAGGTTTGGACACTTTATCTTATTCCGACTAGTAATTGAAGGATTATTTAAAAGTCCTTAAGTTGTACTAATGACGTTATTAAACTTAGGACGAAAGGACAAAAGGCGTAAGGCTATTTCAGATGACAACAACGTCCCGTCTTACTTGGTGTTAACAAAGCATTAGGCAGAAGATCTTAAGTTAAAGCCCATTTATCTTTGGTGCTTTTCACGATTCCACGAGCTAAAGCTACGGGGTTATTAGATTTAATTAACAAAAAACCAACAATAGCCTAAAATCATAAGAATTCATTGGGTTTTCAAGAGCTATGGGGGGCTAAAGCCAGAATCGTGCATCGTTTGATTATCCACGGGCTGAACCTACCCGTTCCGTCAGGTGGGGCACCGTGGTTATTCTATGTAGCCTATTTCAATAACCCCGTGCTTTAGCTCGGGGAAGCAGGCAAGTGTGGCAGTTGGCTTTAGCCAAACCTTCTTTCTTATTACAATTTGAGCTAAGCCCAATAATCATAGGCTATTCTTGCATTACTCGGATTTAGTGCTGTTTAAATGTTAGTCAAAATATAAAGTAAGTGTCTCTGATTTTTTCTTGAATCAATATCCCACAGCCGTATCGTCACCACGTGAATCTGCCCCACCTTCCAACGTGCCGTTTGGAAGGATGCGAATGGCATCCACTTTTCCAATTATCGGATCCGATTCTGTGTTTTCGGGATATCCTTTTTTTTCTAAAGAAGTAATTAATTCTCTTGGGAATCTTTCAGACTCATAGCGAAGAACATCTGGAAGCCACTGATGATGAAATCGAGCAACATCAACAGCTTGCTGCATATTCATTTCGAATTCATACACGTTTAAAATAGTTTGCGCTACCGAAGTTATAATCGTAGAACCTCCAGGAGTTCCTACTACCATCCATAATTTGCCATCCTTTTCAACTATGGTTGGCGTCATAGAGCTTAACATTCGTTTTTGTGGGGCAATGGCGTTTGCTTTCCCACCAACCAAACCATATACATTGGGTACTCCAGGTTTAGCACTAAAATCGTCCATTTCATTATTTAAAAAGAAGCCAAGATCGTTGACATACAATTTTGATCCGTATTCTGAATTGAGCGTTGTTGTAGCAGAAACCGCATTTCCGAAGGCGTCCACAATTGAGTAATGTGTGGTCTGTGGACTTTCATAACCATTGATAACACCAGGTTTTACAGTTGAAGACGAGGTGGCGGCATCAAATGAAAAACTGCTCATTCTTTCTGATAGATATGCACCTGACAATAATGAATCGATTGGAATCGAAACAAAGTCAGGGTCGCCTAAATAAAAACTTCTGTCCGCATAAGCACGACGTTCCGCTTCTGCAAGTACTTGAATATATTTCTCGCTGTTATGGCCATATTCTGAAAGCGGATAGGGTTCAACCATTTTCAAAATCTGTGCAAGGCAAATTCCACCACTAGATGGAGGTGGCATAGAAATAACCTTCAGGTCTTTATAATTGAATACAATTGGCTCACGCCATTTGGCTTCATAAGCTTCCAAGTCTTCCAACGTAAAAATTCCTCCTTTCAGTTTTATAAACTCAACCAGTTTTTCGCCTGTTTCACCACCGTAAAACTCAAATCGTCCGTTTTGTACTATGAGTTCAAGTGTTTTTGCTAAAGCTATATTTTTCAGTGTGTCGCCAGCTTTATAGGTTTCGGTATAAATGGAATTTCCTTTATTTACTTCTATAAATTGAGGTCTGAATTTTTCAAATCGTTGTGCTTGTTGTTCAGTTATAATATATCCGTTTTTTGCAAGTTCGATTACTGGTTTTAAAATTATTTCCATAGGGAGACTTCCAAACTTTTCGTGAACGGCAAATATTCCAGCTATAGTTCCCGGAACACCAACCGCCAATGCACCAGATTTGCTTTTTTCGGAAAGATAATTTCCATTTTCATCTAAGAACATTTTTTCAGTGGCTGCTAGTGGTGCTTTTTCACGATAGTCTAAAGCTCCAATTTCCCCAAATTGAGTTCGGTACACCATAAATCCGCCGCCGCCAAGATTTCCAGCATACGGAAAACTAACCGCTAGTGCCATTTCTGTGGCAATCATCGCATCAAAAGCATTCCCGCCCATTTTCAGGATTTCAGTCCCAATTCTTGAAGCTTCGGCACGTGCAGAAACGACCATGGCACTGTCGGCAATTGGTGCGATTATTTCTTTTTCGGTAATTTCAGGAGTTGGAGTTGAAGCTGTCTGTACGCGGTTTTCATTACACGATACAAACAGAACAAACGCAATTAGTAGGGGGATGAGTTTCATAGTTGATTTAATTTCTGTTTAGAGAATTCTCTTAATTCCTCAAAAAAAGAAGTGAATTCAGATTCAAATTCATCGTAATATTCAATGAGCTCTGTCACAGCTTGGTCCATCTTGACCACACCTTTTATACGAACATTCATTTGGATTAATATTTTACCGATACCTTCAATGGTGGCATAGCTCAGCAACCAATTGTCGGCAATCATATACGGCATCATACGCTGAATTCGCGGTGGAAGGGTTGTGAAGTTTTTTCGGAGTAATTCATAAAAATCGTCAACAAATTTATCTAACGGTTTAGCGTGATATTTACTCCAATTTTTTGCTAAAAAATGATCGTAAAGTATATCGACAATCACTCCGCTATAATGCCCATAGTTTTTGTGAAGCTTTGCGGTGCTTTTCTGAACGGTTGGGTGAGAATCAGTAAAAGTGTCGATACCACGGTGTAAAATAATGCCTTTGGCAATACCCGCGGGATATTTAAGGTAACGTTTTCCTTTGATGCCATCGGCAATAAAATTACCAATTATTACATCTTTGTCATCGCCAGAAAGGTAGATATGGGCTAAAAAATTCATTCAATAAATATATGTATTTTTGAACTCCTAAAACTGAAATTTGAAGAGGTTACCGAATTTAGATCCATTACGGTTTTTTCTGGCTTCTATAGTCTTACTTTTTCACCTACCTCAACTTTCACGCAACCAAGGGCTTCCGTATTTTGATGGGCTTCCTATTTACCATCGTGGCGTAGAAGCGGTGTATGTGTTTTTTGCGTTGAGTGGGTTTCTTATTATTCGACTTATTTACCGAGCAAAAATTAGGGGCGCTTTCTCAATTAAAGACTTTTATATTCGGAGGATTCTGCGAATTTTCCCGCTCTATTATCTCGTTTTGGGATTTGGATTGCTGTTTTATAATGTTATCCTACCATTCTTGAATATTCCATTCGAAATAAATTATACTTGGAAAGAAGCCTTGTTTTATAATTTGTTTTTTCTTCCCAATGTATTCGCAAAGGTCTATGAGCCAGGAGGAATAATCGAGATTCTGTGGTCTATTGGAATAGAGGAACAGTTCTATCTCCTGATTGCTCCTTTGTTGTTTTTCGTGAATGTAAAATGGGTTTTAAAGGTTTTAGGACTCCTACTAATCACTTATTTTATCATATTTTGGACGGATGCTTTTCCAGTACTACGGAAGTTTAATTTTGTGTTTTTCTATCTTTTTTCGGGAGGGGTTATTGCAATTCTTGAAGAGGAGAAAAAGCTGGAATTCGTTAAACGAACCACAATTTTCCCTGCAATAGTTTGTATTACCACTTTACTATACTTTATAACCGATTGGTTTATCTTTGAACCCTTGTGGCTCCGAGGTTTGTTCACGTGCTTTTTGTTTGGGTTTTTTATACATTCCTTAGCTTTCAATAACCGAGGTGTAATACTGAATAGTAGGCTTTTGGATTACTTAGGAAGTATTTCGTATGGAATTTATATGTTTCACGCAATTGTTTTAAATGCAGTTGTCTTTTTGTTCTTAAAATTGGAAATATTTAGAAACCTTACTGATATTTCAACAATAATTTTAATGCACCTTCTTATATTCGCAGGAACACTTTTGATTGCTCATTTATCATACACATATTTTGAGCTTTACTTTTTAAAATTAAAAAACAGATTTAGAAAATGACATTAATAAAATCAATATCCGGTATCCGAGGCACAATTGGCGGGATACAAGGTGAAAACTTAACTCCAATCGATGCTGTAAAATACGCAGCAGCCTACGGAAGTTGGGTAAAACAACAACGAAACAAAGAGAGCTACCGAGTAGTTGTAGGCCGTGATGCACGTATTTCGGGCGAAATGGTGCAACAATTGGTAATGAACACCCTCGTTGGGATGGGTATAACCGTAATCGACCTTGGACTTTCCACAACTCCAACCGTAGAAGTAGCAGTGGCAATGGAACACGCGGATGGCGGAATTATCCTAACTGCTAGCCATAACCCAAAACAATGGAATGCATTAAAACTATTAAATAGTAAAGGTGAATTTTTGAATGCAGCCGAAGGACAAAAAATCCTAGATATTGCCGAAGGAGCAGATATTGAGTTTGCCGAAGTTGATGATTTGGGAGAAATTCACAGAAACGACGCTTACATAGATATCCACATCGACGAAATATTGGACTTGCCTTTGGTGAATGCCGACGTAATTAAAAAAGCTAAGTTTAAAGTGGTTGTAGATGCTGTAAATTCAACTGGAGGAATTGCAATTCCGTTGTTGTTGGAAGCTTTAGGCGTAGAACCTGTAAAATTGTACTGTACGCCAAACGGCCAATTTCCACACAATCCGGAGCCTTTAAAAGAACATTTAGGCGATTTGATGAACATGGTGGTCGATGAGAATGCGGACTTCGGAATTGTAGTAGATCCAGATGTAGATCGTTTGGCTTTTGTTGATGAAAATGGCGAAATGTTTGGCGAAGAATATACACTTGTTGCCGTTGCCGATTATGTGTTACAGAAAACACCAGGAAATACAGTTTCAAACATGTCTTCATCCCGTGCATTGCGCGACGTTACTGAAAAACACGGGGGTACGTATACCGCTAGTGCAGTAGGTGAGGTGAACGTTGTTGAGAAAATGAAAGAAACCAAAGCCGTGATTGGAGGTGAAGGAAATGGCGGAATTATCTACCCAGAATTGCACTACGGAAGAGATAGCTTGGTAGGTGTTGCTTTATTTTTAAGCTTTCTAGCTGAAGAAAAAATTGCTGTGAGTGAACTTCGGAAGAAATATACTGCTTATTTTATGAGCAAAAAGAAAATTGAATTAACGCCACAGCTCGATGTTGATGCTATTTTGAAAGCAATGGAAGCGAAATACGCTACAGAAGATATTAATACAATTGATGGTGTAAAAATAGACTTTCCTGAAAATTGGGTTCACCTTAGAAAGTCGAACACAGAACCAATTATCCGAATTTACACCGAAGCAAAATCGCAAGAAGAAGCAGATTCATTAGCCGATAGAATTATAGGTGAAATAAAAGAAATTGCGGGAATTTAATTGTCACGTTTTTGATGCTTTTTGAAAGCAAAGAGAGATTTTTATAGTTATTTAATGCCTAAGTGTTTTTAAAAATACTTAGGCATTTTATTTTCTACCTGAAAACCTCCACCGCGCAATAGGCGTTATTAAAACAATTTATTCAATTACACTTTGTCTCGGTGTTTCCAACGCTTATGCGACCATAAATAATATTCTGGTTTTTCGTGGATTTGATTTTCGAGTGCATCAAAAAACATTCGGGTTATCTGAAAATCGGGATATTCTTTTGGGTTGTCGGCTAAAGGAACAAAAGTAGCGGTATAGTATCCGCGTTTTGCTTTTTCAACTTTAAGATAGAGCACTGCAAAATCAAGTTTTTTAGCCAACTCTTCGGTTCCCGTAAACATTGGTACGTCAATTCCTAAAAAAGTGTCGTGATATTTAAAAGCACCCATTTTTGGGGTTTGATCCGAAAGAATGTATGTCAGGGTTTTCTCGCCTTTTCTCCACTTTCTGTATAATACACTCACTATTTTTTTATTAGTTATAAGTGTTGCCCCAAAATGCTCCCTTGTTTTCTTTACCAGAGCGTTTAATTGTTTGTTTACAAGTGTTTTGTAAACTGCATGCCCTTGATGAGGCATTAATTTATTTAAAATACCACTCCATTCCCAGTTGCCATAATGCCCAGTCATTAGCAAGATGCTTCGGTCATTGGCGTAATAATCGTCAAGAATTTCGGTGTTAGTAAATACAAAGCGCTCGCGGATTTCTTTTTCTGAAATAGTAAAAGCTTTGATGGTTTCAACAATAATGTCGCATAAGTGTTTAAAAAACAATTTCGATATTAGATTTCGTTCTTCCTGAGTCTTTTCAGGAAACACCAAGGCGAGGTTGTCTTTCACTACTTTTTTACGATATCCAATAACGTGATAAATCAGAAAAAAAAGCACAGTAGATTTTACATATAAAATCTGCATTGGCAACTTAGAAAGTAACCACAGAATGGGATAAACTAATATATAAAGCAGTTTTTGCATAAAAATTGATTCGGCAAAACTACTCAAATTTATCTTTTGAAATGAGAAAAGAAAGTTCAAGATGTTAAATGAAGAAAAAGGAGTATAATTCTCTTATTTTCCAATTTTCAGCATAATTCTTCATTTAAAATGCGATTGAATATGTTGTTGAATTCCGTTTATATAATTATTAACGTAATCGCTGCATATTCGCTTCAAGTTCGTTGTTTGTTCGATAATCTAGATATTTTTCAATCAACAAACAAACGAGCGACGAAGCAGCTACGACCTTGATACGAACAAAAGTACTATTAGATTCAAATTAAGTTGTTGTGTTTGGTTCAAAAATCAAATTGTTTCTCTTAAACAACCCGAAATAGATGGATAAAATGGGTTATATTTGAGACATGACCTAGGGTTCAAGTTTAATTTTTTTTGATGTATGAACAAAATAGTAATCATAATTGTAGCGGTAGTTTTTCTAATAGTCATTTACAATTATTACCAAAGTAAACAAGCCAAGAAAAAACTGAGGGAATTAAATGAAAGTAGACCGAAACTTTCCAAAATAAAATATGTAAACCAACTAGTGCTAAAAGGGTTTGATAAACATCACGCTGAAGTTGTATACGACACAATAAAAGAATTTATCCGAATGGACGATATTTCACTTTATCCTGAAGATGATATTCACGTAGTTTATGGAGTGGAGGAATTGCAGGATATGGAATTGTTGGATCGCGTTTGTGATAAATTGAATTTAAGAAGGGCAAATCAAAAAGATTGTGATGCATTAAATGAGAATTTGACAATCTTTAATGCGGAATATATTCTGACTTTAACTAGAAATTTGAAGTAACTATCAAGTGAATTTCAGGAAGATCTAAACTTATAGGTTTATAATGAAATAAGAAACTTGTTTTTAACCACCTCACAAAATTCCAAACCAATTACACAAGTTCCATTATTTATAGTTTGTTATATTTAACTTCGCGCCTTAGATAATAAACTTCTATTTATATGCAAATTCCACATATCGCGGTAATCATCATTATTGCCGCTAACGTAATTATTTCGATGAAAGGGTTTAATGATTTTTCCTTTTTTGAGCGGTATAAATTTAATGTTGGGGGGATACGTCGCGGGGAACAGATACGAATGTTCAGCTCTGCATTTTTGCATGCCGACTTCTCGCATTTGTTATTCAACATGCTTACGCTTTACTTTTTTGCCGATGTAGTGATCAATCAAGTTGGAGTTCCTTATTTCGTGATTATTTATGTAGTGAGCTTATTGGCGGGAAACCTTTTGGCGTATTATTTTCATAAAGATGAACCGCATTATAGCGCAATTGGAGCCAGTGGTGCGGTAATGGGAACTCTTTATTCGGCTATTTTGTTTTATCCAGATATGGGGTTGTATCTATTCTTTATTCCCATCCCAATTCCAGCGTGGCTTTTTGGAATGGCATATTTGTTGTATTCCATATACGGAATGAAAAACAGGGTAGGCAATATAGGCCACGATGCTCATATTGGCGGTGCAGTTGGAGGATATGCTTTAACACTGCTATTTGCTCCATACCTTTTTCAAACTAGTTTATGGATTGTCCTTTTACTCGCAGTGCCACTTATAATTTTATTTGTAATGCATAAGCTTGGAAAGTTATGATTTTAAGCACTAAATTTTAAACATCAAAAAACTATTACGATATATGAAAACCATACAAACCCTTTTAATTTTAGCAATAACAACTACAACTATGATGGCTCAAAATAGACCAATTCCGTCAGTTGATGTTTCAGGAGTAGGTGTTGTGAATGTTATACCCGATGAGGTTACCATTAATATTCGTGTGGAGAACACCGGTGAAAACACAAAAGCCTTAAAGAAACAGAATGACGCAATTGTAAGTGAAGTTTTACGGTTTTTAAAACAGGTAAAAATTGCAGATAAAGATGTGCGAACCGAGTATATGAATCTTACTAAAAACTACGACTACAACAGCAAAACATACACTTTTGCAGCAAACCAATCGCTTTCTATTAAATTACGCGATTTAAGTAAATACGAACAAGTAATCGATGGTTTATTAGACACTGGCATTAATCGAATAGATGGAGTTGTTTTTTCATCTTCCAATAGAGAGGCGTTGGAAAGTCAAGCAAGAAAAAAAGCCGTTGCCAACGCAAAAATGAAAGCCGAAGAGTACGCTTCAGTATTGAATCAAACGGTAGGAAAGGCATTGTCTATTAGTGAATTTAGAGACTCAAATGGGCCGCAACCATTGTATAGGGCAATGGCGATGGATTCTTCATCTGGCGAAGGACAAACGATAGCTCCAGGCGAAATGGAAATTAGAACTACAGTTAATATAAGCTTTTTATTAGACTAGAATAATAGCATTTTTTTTCATCAAAATAAAAACTGGAAAAGAAGTGTTTTAAAAACGCTTTCTTTTCCAGTTTTTTTAGGTTAGTATAACACCTACCGTTTAATCTCCCAGTAAACTGCCAATCTTAGCTTCAAGAGCAGCACCACGAAGGTTTTTGTCTATAATAATGCCATTTTCATCTAAAAGAAAAGTAGCTGGAATAGAACGAACGTTATATTTTTTAGCAATTGGATCATCCCAAAACTGAAGGTTTGAAACGTGGTACCAGTCCATTTCATCATCTACAATTGCTTGTAACCACTTATCTCTTTGTTCTGCTCTATCTAAGGAAACACTAATAATATTTAATCCTTTGTCGTGATATTTTTTATACACTTTTACCACATTTGGGTTTTCTACACGGCATGGTCTGCACCAAGAAGCCCAAAAATCGATAATTGTATATTTTCCTAATGTTTCTGATAGCGCTATGTTTTTTCCATCAGGACTAGGGGCGCTAAACTCAGGGGCTTTTACTCCTATTTCCGCATTGCCCATTGCTTCAAGTTTCTCTTTTAGTTCTTTGGCCATATCTGTAGCTTCTAATTCAGGACTTAAATCCGACATATATTTTTGCGCGTCTTTAACAGAAATTTCGCCTCTACTAACCATCTCGGCAATAAGCATTATAGTAAACAGGGATTTTTCGGTTTTAGAAAGAAACTCCTTTTTGTATTCAGTTTCTTCCCCCATTAAGTTTAAGTTTTCACTTTGAACTTTAGCAGCTGCTACGGCATCATTTTCTTGTTGTGCCTTTCTAAACGCTGCAATACTCGCCTCTTTTCTCTTATTGAATTCATTCATTTTAGCGTTGAATTCAGTGTAAGTTTTATTTTGTTTTCCACCGGTAACTACGCTGGCTTGCATGCTATCCTTATAAAGAACAGCTTTCATGTTTTCTTTTTCAGGGAAATAAAGTACCGTGCCGTTTGCTTCATTTGTTCTAAGGAAATTTAATTTAATAGTATTGTCGTTTGGGTAGGTGCCTGAAAACTTACCGTCTTTAACAACAAGGGTGTCAATTACTTTGGTTTGCTTATTTTTAAAGGTGTTAACAAAAATTTCGGTGCCCTCGGCAAAGCCAACCGCATCACCTTCTAGAGTGTACGTGTTTTTCTCCTCTTGACAGGAAAAAAGTGTGAAAATTACTGTAAGGAACAATACTAAAAACTGTCTCATAATATGCTTTATTTATTTTCGGCAAAAATACTGGAATATTCGAAGATAGGTAGAGAGCTTCCAATATTTGGATAATTCTTAACATATATTGGAAACAGAACTTGTACATTTAGAGTTTTAAGTTATGGATAAACTGAATAACAACGAGCGGGATTTCCCGATGAAAATAAAAATTGGTTTTGGGAAGGTTTTCGATGTATGTCGTAAACAGCTTGAAACCAGTGCAAACCATAAATGGGCGGCTGAGATACTTTTGTTAGCCGATGAGTATCCAGAATTAACTTCAGGAATAGATACTTTTGAAGAACTTCAGAAATACAATGAACAAATAGACAAGGTTCTGCAACCTTTGTTTCCCGCAGTGTTTGTGGACAAGGAAATTAAATTTGCAACAGTTCCGTTACACGATGTAGCATTTAAAAGTACCGAGTGTTACAAAAATTTAACGCACGCCGCTGGCAAGGATTTTTATCCTGATCTGGTAAGTTTTGATGAAGAGGAGTCTTACCTCATGGGATGTGCGCTCATTTCGTCTCACTATTACGGAAGAGATTTGAGTTTTCAACGCGATTTTCATTACAACATTCCCGACAAAAAGGATATGATTCGTAATTATCGGGTGGTTTACAATACAGATTATATAGAGATCGCGAAATCACCTTCGGCTCCAGAACTTACAGATGCCGATTTCAATGAACTTCTAGAGAGTTTTGATGATATTGCTGTGTGGAAAGAGAAATTTCCACCGCAGTCCTATACCTTTAAAGGGTTTATCATAGCTCACCTTATTGATGTTACGGCTGATATTTCTATTTCAGATTTTAAAACCGATTTACTCCGGTTGGAAATGACTAGAGGATTCGAAAACACTGATTTTGCTCGAATTTTTAGAACTATTTTCGAATTAAACAACCTCGAGATAGGTTTCGCTGATTACAATGATGAATCCGAATCGTTTGAAAGAGTATTGTTTAAAGAAATAAAAAGTTTTTTACTCTGTGATAAAAAATCATTAGGAAGCAAAGACGCTTTGTGTAGTGCATCATATTATACGTTGTTTAAGCAAAAAGAATTATATGTTATAACAGATACCGAACGATACCGTAAACTATACCCAGATAATTTACTTTATAAAAAACTACTTGAACAAGGCATTAAAAGCGCCATTTTTGCTTCTATTGTTTCAGGCGATAAAATACTCGGAGTTTTAGAGTTAGTGTCTTCTAACAAAAACGAACTCAATACCATAAATGCAAATAGGTTAAAAGAAATCATGCCGTTCCTAGTCAATTCGGTTGTTAGGGCGAAGGAAAATCTCGAAAACGAACTAGAGTTAATTGTTCAGTCTGAATGTACTTCAATTCATAAAAGTGTTCACTGGAAGTTTAGAAAGGAAGCTAAGCGTTATTTTGAATCTATAACAGAAGGTAATCCAACATTTTTTAGAGAAGTTGTGTTTCGCGATGTGCATCCACTATATGGACAAGTTGATATTAAGGGGTCTTCTGAAGCAAGAAACGAGGCGACAAAAATGGATCTTGCCGAGCAATTAGAATACGTTTCGCAAGTAATTAAAAAGTTAAATGCAATAGAACCTATGCCAATTTTTGAGCAGATGGATTTTGCTATAGCCGGTTTTATGGAGGAAATTTGTGTTAACCTTCAAGTAGATACCGAACGTAAAATTGTAAGCTTCCTGTCTTCTGAAATTATCCCTTTCTTCAAACATTTAAGCCAAACAAATGAGCAACATAAAAAGTTGGTCGAAGAATACAATGAGCTAATAGATGTAGGCACGGGCTTGGTGTATAAACACAGAAAAGATTATGACGACTCCGTAATGCAAGTAAACAAAGTGCTTACTGCAGTATTGGATAGAGAACAACGAGAAGCGCAAAAGATGTTCCCCCACTACTTTGAGCGCTTTAAAACCGATGGAGTTGAGCATAATTTATACATAGGTGCTTCCATTACTAAAGAAAAAGCCTTTAATGCTATTTATTTAAAAAATTTAAAACTGTGGCAATTACAGGTAATCTGCGAAATGGAGAACACTTATTTCCGTTTGAAAGATCAACTTCCTGTAGCGATGGATGTGGCTTCTATGATTTTGGCATTTCACGGTTCATTATCGCTTCGATTCCGAATGGATGAAAAGCGCTTTGATGTAGATGGAACGTACAATGCGCGTTATGAAGTAGTGAAAAAACGAGTGGATAAGGCAAATATTAAAGGAACCGACGAACGCATTACTAAACCTGGGAAAATTGCAATTATTTATTCCCAGAAGGAAGATGAAGAGGAATACAAAACGTATGTTAAGTTCCTTCAGTCGCAATTATTGCTAGATGACGATTTAGAAGTTTTAGAACTTGAAGACTTACAAGGAGTAACAGGTTTAAAAGCGCTTCGTGTAAGTGTTTTGTACTCTAAAAAGAATAAACAATCTAAAGAGTATTATACGTATGAAGATTTGATTTCGGAAATTAGTGAGTAATAAAGATTAATCGCATTACAAGTCACAAAAGTTCTAATTAAATTAGCGATAATCACTTACCTGGTTTGCTGCGTAGAATGATGTTAGGAGGCTTATTAGTAAATTTGCGATTTTTACAATTTTTTATTGAATGAACTCATAATTATGTGTCAAATCTTTTGTTTTATGTGGTATATTATCTAGATTGTGTTTGTTTTTTTTATAATAAATTATTAATATTGAGGGGCTAACCCTTTTAATGTTTATTTATGATTACTACAAACCCCTTTAAATTTTGGTATTTAATTCTAATTTTTTCGTGTTGTTTAGCTTCTGCTAACCTTTTTGCGCAAGTAGGTATTGGTAACACTAATCCGGATGCTTCATCACTGCTCGATATTCGCGATGCTGCTAACGATGCTGGTATTTTAATTCCTCGTGTAGATATTACTAATTTAAATACAGCAGCACCAGTCACTTCTCCCGCTACTAGTTTATTGGTTTATAATACGAATACCACAACGGGACCTGGTTTCTTTTTTTGGAACGGAACAGTCTGGACGAGTATTGACGGTAATAAGGATTGGAAATTAGGAGGAAATACTGGAACTACCCCAGGAACTGCTTCTGGTGAAAATTTTATTGGAACTACCGATGCGCAAAATCTAGTTTTCGCAACAAATGGAACTGAAAGAGTGCGAATTGACACAAATGGTGACGTCGGGATTGGAACAGCTGCAAATGCTTCGGAAAAATTGGAAGTTACTGGAAACATGCGGCTGAATGGTGCATTTATGCCTGCAAATAATGCTGGTACCGTTGACCATGCGCTTTTATCTGCCGGTGCTGGTGCTTCACCAACTTGGACTCCCTTTAATTTTGCAAATAAAACAGCTACAACTACCATTGCTAAATATTTTGTTAATTTAACACTTGCTTCTGACTTTTCACCTAGTACAAGACAAACATTTACAGTAACCGACACTAGCTGTCGTAACAATAGTTCTATTAGTATGAGTATTACCGGACCATTCAACGTAGCCTTTGAAGGTTTAATAATAATGAATACAACTACGGCTACTGGCCAGTTTCGCTTTACCCTTTACAATTTAACAGGAGCTACTATAACCTCAGGAACTGTTATTCCTTTTAGCTTTATAGCTTTTTATTAAAATTATTATTATGAAATTTATTTTCTCAATTATAAGTATCGTAGCAGTTGTAGGTGTTTCATATTCTCAAAATACTAAAAGTGTTGTCGATGCCCATAAAACCGAGAAGTTTGTTAAAACAACTTCACTAAAAACAGGAACTGTAAAGCAGGATGGCGATGAGCCGTCTAATAAACCTGTGGATGCTTATGTTGTATCGAATCAAAACACAATGGTTGTCGTATTAAAACAGGAGAATCCAAAAACGGAACTAACTGATGATGAAATTATCGTTAGTGAGGAAGCAAACGAAGCTATCCTGCCAATAGATATAACGACTACTCCTAATAATCAGGTTATATTTGAGAAATCTAAAACAAGACGATTAACAAACCAAGAATTAGAAAGTGAGGTTTAATTTAATGTTGTTGCCCAAAACCTTGATTGTAACTGTACATTCCAATGTGCGAAGTACGTGTTGGGTTTTGATGTTATCTTCCTATTTTGCGCTACATTTCCATATAAAAGAATGCGGCGAATGCAGCTAACGAAATGATTGTTCCTGCCACGAAAATGGTATAAGTAATTCGTAAGATTCGGTATTTCCTGTCTAAAACTTGTCCGAGGAAATAAAGGTCTTTTGTTAGGGATTTGTATACATAATCGCGGTCTTTTAAAAGTTCTTCAATAGCCCATTCAAACTCCTTTAATTTCATTTTATGGAAATTGCCAAAGAAGGTTAGGTTTACCTCTTGATTGGCGATGTCTTCTTTTGTAAACTCTCCGCGCGTAATGTTTGGTCGCGTAGCAATTACTGCCAATATCATTGTTGTAGCACTGAAAAGAATAAAAATAGCAGTCGGGATAATTAAATAATTGTTGTTGTCTAGCTTAGATATAAGATTTGATAGTACCAATGAGATTATAATGGCATTTACGGAAAGCATAATGTTAGCTTTTGTATCTGCAATATCACTCAATTTAATATGGTTCCGTAATGCAACACGATAAAAGGTTTGAATACCTCGATCGGGACTTTCATTTTTATACTTAGCTTTTAATTTTGCCTTGTCTTCATCCCGTCGTAGTTTTTCTTTGTTCTTTCTTTGTTTTGATAAAAGGTTTGAAAGATTTTCTTCTTTAGTTGGTTGCCAGTTTTTAAGAGCATAATCAGTATAGAATTGGTGTTCTTCTACCAAAATTCTAATGTTTTCTTTACGCCATTCTTGAGGAGAATATTTCGCTTGATCCTGAAGCATTAATTCTAACCTTAAAAATTCGCTCGTCTCTTCAAAATAATCCTTGCCAAAGTGAGAACAATCGGCATCTCGGATTATCTTTTCAAGCTCTGTTTTCGGATTCTTATATTTAAATTCGGTAGCCAAAATGCACTTTTCTACTGCTGCAATCATGGGCTCCTCTACATTTTGCGATTCCAAGAATTTACGAGCTATTTTTGTGCTTTCTACTTCATGATTTTCTCTTGATACAATGTAACCAGTATCGTGGAGTAAAGCCGTTAAACGCAGTATAGTTGCATCTTTAACATCAATTTGTGAATGTTCAATGATTTCATTTATACTTTTATAAACACGCTTAGAATGTGTATAATTGTGATACACAAAAGTATTTGGAAGCTTCTCGATAAAGAGCTTTAAAACAAAATCATCAGTGGCTTTAATTAGATTCTCCATACTATTGAATTAGGCACTCCAAAGTAACAAAAAATAGAAACGAAGAACTGTATATGAATAAAATTAACATCTTTATAACTTTTGTAGCCGCTGTGTTCCTTTCTGGCTGTGCAACTTACGCTCCGCAATACGACTCCTCTGCAAATCAACAAGCAGCAGCTCCATTAGGAGATGTAGAAAAGTCATTTTACTTGATTGGAAATGCAGGCACTGGCAATGATAAAGCGTCGAAAGCAATGCAATCCCTTGGTAAGTATATAGCTGCGAATAACACTAAAGACAGTTACGTACTTTTTTTAGGAAACAGTTTTTATCCAAAAGGAATGCTTCCTGAAAATGAAAAATTGACAAAACAAGCAGAAAATTCAATGCAACTTCAATTGGATGCACTAAAGGATTTTAAAGGGAAGGCTATCGTAATTCCAGGAAACCTCGAATGGAAAGGAAGTGTAGATGGACTAGAACTCGAAGAAGATTTTTTGAAAGCGCGGTTTAATGATGAAGATATTCTGCAACCCAACAACGGATGCCCCTTAGATGGAATTGATATTACCGATGATATTTATCTGCTTACAATTGATACCCAATGGTTCCTTCAAGACTGGGACAAACACCCAGAAATGAATAAAAAGTGCGAGATAAAAACACGCGAAAAATTTTTTGATGAGATTGAAAGCGAACTCAAAAAAAACGCGACTAAAACCATCATTTTTGCAATGTATCATCCCTTTATTACTTACGGAGAACACGGCGGAAAATATCCGGCAATTCACAAAGATGTTTTCAGTACTTCGATAAAATCGGTTAAAACCCTGGGCGCTATTTCCAAACAAGATCGATATAACGAACAGTACAATTACTTAATGGATAGGATGGAAGTCCTTACAAAAGATATTGATCGGCTAATTTTTGTTTCTGCACTCGACAAATCATTACAGTATATAGAAAATGGCTCTGTAAAACAAATAGTTTCTGGTTCTGGATCGGGCGCCACAGCAGCTTCGTTAGGGCAATACGGCCAGTTTGCCTATGGTGGAGAGGGCTTTGCTAAACTCGATATAAGCAAAAATAGCGGTGCTCAGGTTCAGTTTTTTAAAGCAAAAGATGATGGTTCTTCCGAACTACTCTTTAAAAAAGAAATCTTCCCGCAAGGAAAAGGTTTGGACTTTAGTGTGCTTCATCACAACTTTCCTAAAACAGTAAAGGCGAAAATTTACGATGACAGCTTAGTCGAAAAAACAGGCTTTTATAAAACTATTTGGGGAAAACACTACCGAGATGTGTACGGGACCGAAGTAACCGCAAAAGTAGTGCTTTTAGATACACTTTATGGTGGTTTACACGTAGTGAGAGCAGGAGGAGGACACCAAACCAGATCGTTGAGGTTGGAAGATAAAGACGGTCGGACCTATAACATGCGTGGAATGAAAAAAAGCGCGGTGCAATTCCTTCAAAATGTAATTATAAAGGATAAAGTAATTGAAAACGACTTTAAAAATACACTTCCTGAAGATTTAATACTCGATTTTTACACTGCAGCCCACCCTTATGGTGCGTTTACCATCCCAAAACTTGCAACTGCTGCAAATGTTTTACATACCAAACCAATATTATTTTACGTGCCTAAACAAGAGGCGCTTGGTCAGTTTAACGAGAGTTATGGCGACGCACTTTATATGATTGTAGAGCGTCCTGATAAAACCTTTGACGGTCCTTTGTTTGATTACCCGGACAATGTAGAAAGCACCGATGACCTTTTGGAAAAACTACAACGCGATGAAAAATACGCTTTAAATGAAGAAGCTCACATCCGCGCCCGCATTTTTGACATGCTAATTGGAGACTGGGATAGGCACAACGATCAATGGCGCTTCACCCAACACGATAACGAAGATGGAACTGTCACTTTTTTACCCATTCCTAGAGATCGCGACCAAGTGTATTCCAATTTTGACGGAGGATTGTTAGACGTTGTTCGGGCACTTTTCAATACGGCGCGACAGTTTCAAGTGTATGGAGAAGATTTAAAACATACCGAGTGGTTTAATTCGGCCGGAATTAAATTAGACCGTGCTTTACTGCAAAGTTATGGACGAGAAGCTTGGTTGCAACAGGCTGAGTTTATTAAAAACAATGTTACCGATGAAGTAATTGAAGAAGCTTTTAAAGATCTTCCAAAAGAAGTGCAAGACGAAACAGCTGCAGATATTAAATCAAAACTGAAAGGAAGACGCGACAACATTGTAAGAATTGCAGAAGAATACTACGATTATTTCGCAAAATTACAGACAATCACTGGCACAAATAAAGATGATTATTTTGAAATTACACGACTTCCGAATGGTAAGACAAACATAAAAACGTATCGCATAAAAAAGGGAGAAAAAGCAGATTTAATGTTAGATCGCACTTTCAGTTCTAAGGAAACCTGTGAAATCTGGATTTATGGTCTGGACGACGATGATGTTTTTGAAGTTAAAGGAAAAGGAGATAGCCCAATTGCAATTAAAATTATTGGAGGCCAGAATAACGATGTTTACAAAATTGCGAACGGAAAACGTGTGAAAATTTATGATCATAAGAGCAAGAAAAATACGGTAGAGGAAAAAGGCGGTGCCGCATTTCGTTTTACCGATAATTATGATTTCAACACGTATGATTATAAAAAAGAAAAGAAAACTATAAATCTACTGCTTCCTGCTATAGGTTATAATCCAGATGATGGTTTCAAAATTGGTATTACAGACGTGCTTACATTTAACGGTTTTCAACGTAATCCATTTTCGCAACAACATAGGTTTGGGGTTGGTTATTTCTTCGCAACTGAAAGCTTGGGTGTTACGTACGAAGGAGAGTTTGCTAATATTTTTGGACAATGGAACTTCTTGGTTGGAGGACACTTCAAAAACCCCAATTTTGCAGAAAACTTTTTTGGTTTCGGAAATGAAACAATTAATCCCGATTATGAATTCGATATAGGGAAAGATTACAACCGCGTACGAATTGGCGGTTACGGAGGTTCTATCGGAATTAAAAAAGACTCCCCATACGGAAGCGTTTTTCAGTTTAAAACCAAGTTTGAAGGCGTTAAAGTAGAAGGAACTTCAGGAAGACTCATTACAGACTTAATTCCAGCTCCTATCGAACTCGACAAAACTCATTATTATGTTACCGCAGAAGGAGCGTATCAATATGAAAGCTACGATAACAAAGTAAACCCAACACGCGGAATGGATTTTAATTTAGTAGCTGGAGCAACTCAAAACACCAAAGATGGCGATGCAGTTTTTGGTTATGTAAAACCACAATTGGTTTTTCACAACGCCCTTATCCGAAATAGAAAGTTAGTGTTGAAAACTGATGTTCGCGGTCAATTCAATATCGGGAACAATTTCGAGTTTTTTCAAGCAGCACGGTTAGGTAGCGATACAGGATTGCGAGCATACAGAAAAGAACGTTTTGCAGGTAGAACGGCAGCTGTGGGTAGCGCAGATGTTCGCTACAGTTTCAATTCATTTAGAACCACCTTAACACCTATTCAAATTGGCGTTTTTGGAGGGTATGATGTAGGGCGAGTGTGGATACCGAATGATACTTCAGATGTTTGGCACAACTCATACGGAGGAGGTTTTTGGGTGAATACAGCCGATTTGTTAAGTGCAAATTTCAACCTTTTTGCAGGTGATGAAGGACTTCGTTTCACTTTTGGAATGAAGGTTTCAATGTGAAAGGAATTGTAATTGAAAAGGACTAATAGATAAAACCTTCAACAAATAATTAAAATTCGTATTAGATTGTTAATTTTTAAAAGACTATTTCCTTCTTTAATAGCATTTTCAGTAATCGCTTCTTGTGCCACTTTTGAGCCACAATTCAAGGATAATTGGGAAAATCCAACCTATCCATCGCACAAAAAAGTCGCGAAAACATTCTATTTAGTAGGCGATGCGGGTTATTCACCAATGGGCGGAATGAGCAAGGGGTTAATTGCGTTTCAGAATTACCTTAAAGACGAAAAAGTCGCTGGCAACTATACTATTTTTCTTGGCGATAACATCTACCCGTCAGGAATGGATCCCGAAGGCCATCCGCGTAGAGCCCAATCGGAGAGTAGGATGGATGCCCAATACAACGCAGTGAAAGACTACGACGGTAAAACCATTTTCATTCCAGGTAATCACGAATGGTATAACAACGGAGTAGTAGGCGTTGCCCGTCAAGAAAATTACGTAAAATCTTTGTTTCCCAATCAAGACGCATTTAAACCCAGTAACGGATGCGCAATTGAAAGTATTGCTGTAACCGACGACATACAGTTAATAATTATAGACACCCAATGGATGCTCGAAGACTGGAATAAAAACCCCACAATCAATAAAAATTGTGATATTAAAACGCGGGAAAAATTTCTACTAACGCTTCAATTAGAATTCGATAAAAACCAAAATAAAACCGTTGTTTTCGCAATGCACCACCCTATGTTCACTAACGGAAACCACGGGGGGTATTTTGCGTTCGAAAAACATTTGTATCCGTTTCAGAAAAAAATCCCGATGCCAGTTTTGGCTTCTTTGGTAGTGCAAATAAGGTCGCAGGGCGGTGTTTCTGTGCAAGACAGATATAACGAGCTCTATAACAATTTTATGATTCGACTGCAGGAAATGGCAAAGAACAACAAACGATTGGTTTTTGCATCGGGTCACGACCACAACTTGCAATACATAGAGCAAGACGGATTCCGCCAAATAGTTTCAGGTTCGGGTTCTAAAGAATCGTATGCCGCTATAGGTGAAGCTGGATACTTTAGTACGGGGGCTCAGGGTTTTGTGGTGTTGGATGTTTTTGAAGATGGCTCTTCTTGGGTCCGCTATTTTGTAGTTGCGGAAGATTTACAACCTGAACTTATTTTTCAAAAAGAAATAATTCCCGCTCCAGAAGTTGTTGATACGTCAGTCTATGCTAAAATCCATCCACCAGAAAAAACCATTTCCATTTACCAACAGGACAGTATTCGGGAAGCGTTGTTTTTTAAAACGGTTTGGGGTGCTAAATATAAAAACGCATATTCACAGCCTGTTACCGCTCCAGTAGCATCGCTAGACACACTTTACGGAGGCCTAACAGTAACGCGAGAAGCTAGTGGGAATAACTACAACGCCCTATTACTTACCGATGCTAAAGGCAATAAATACCGAATGCGGGCAATGGCAAAAAATGCGTTAAAACAATCAACTGAAATTGTTTTTGAAGACAATAGTAAACCCTCCAAAGAAGGCGAAATTGAAACTTCAACAATGAAAGGGCAGGGTATAGATTTTTATACAGCTTCGCATCCGTATGCCGAAATGGCGATTCCAGATTTGGCGAAAACGGTTGGAATTTTTTATACTACACCAAAATTATTCTATGTTCCCAAGCAAAAGAATCTAGGTAATTACAACGAAAAATTTGGAGATGGCCTGTATCTAATTTCCGTGGCTCCTTCAGAAAAAAGTGAAGGTGAAGAACGCTTTGAATATCCGGACGACGTTGAAACAACAGATGACATCCTTATAAAAATGCGTAAAACCAATGATGTTTTTGTCGATGAAGAAAACTATATAAAATCTCGCCTTTTTGATATGTTAATTGGCGATTGGGATCGTGAACCCGACCATTGGCAGTGGGCAAAATATTATAACCAAGATAAGAAAAATGTTTTTGTGCCAATTCCAACCAATAGAGATGATGCTTTTTCAAGTTTTGAAGGAAATATACTCGATATCACCCAGTCGTTATTTAGTGGTACCAAACAATTTCACGTTTATGGAGAAGATTTAAACGATTTGCAATGGTTTAATAAAGAAGGGATAATTCTAGACAGGGCGCTCATTCGAAATTCAGGTCGCGAACAGTGGAAATTTTTGGCGAAGGAAATTCAAAATAGTTTAACCGATGAACGAATAGATGAAGCTTTTAATGGTATTCCTTCTGAAGTTCAAGATGAAGCTTTGAACGATATAAAACAGAAACTTAAAGCGCGGAGGGGAAATTTGGAAGATATTGCCGATAAATATTACTCCTATCTTGCAAATCAACAAACCGTAGTTGGTACAGACCACGACGATATATTTCAAATCACTCGCCTTCCTGATGGAAAAACGAACGTTCGTGGTTTTACTGTTAGTAATGGTAAAAAATTTGATACACTTATAGATCGAACTTATTCTTCAAAAGACACAAAAGAATTATGGATCTATGGTCTTAAAGGAAACGACAAATTTGTAGTTAATGGAGATGAAAATGATTTGATTTTTATCAGATTAATCGGAGGCATGGGTAAAGATAGTTACGATTTAGCGGCGGGCAAACGAGTTAAAGTGTACGACTTTGAAGAAGCTGAAGATACGATTGTCGCTCGAAACGGTGGCAACCTTCGATTTACAAATGTCTACAACCTAAACACCTATGATTACCGAAAACAGATTGAACGTTCGCAAAACCTACTTTCGGCAATTGGTTACAATCCTGATGACGGATTTCGTGCGGCAATGCAGTTTGAATACAGAGTAGATAACTTTCAGCGAAACCCGTTTTCTCAAAAACATACGGTTAATGCAGCGTACTATACTGAAATAAATAGTTTTGATATTTCGTATGAAGGGGAATTCGCAAACATTAAAGACAATTTAAACCTAAGTTTTGGAACTCGGTTTACAAGCCCTAATTACACGGTGAATTTTTTCGGATACGGAAACGAAACCCAAAACCTTCAAGACTCAGAAGGCTATGAGTTTAATAGAGTAGAAGTACAGCAGATTTCAGGAAACGTAGGGGTTCTTCGGAATAGTAGTTTTGGTAGCTTCTTTAAGTTGCAAACTACTTTTGATGCTTTTAAAGTAACAAATTCACCTACGCGCTTCATCGAAGAAGTTGAAATGTTAGGCAAAGACGAAACCAATTATTTTGGAACTATTGAAGGTATTTACAAGTACCGAAGCTATGATGATATTCGCAATCCAACCATCGGGATGCTCTTTGATTTAAACGTAGGAGCGACTGATAATTTTGAAGAAATGGAAAACCTTTTTGGCTTTATAAAAACGCGCATAGGGTTTTATAATTCACTTGTGAAAAGTGAAAAGTTGGTGCTTAAAACAAACTTGCGGTATGAAGTAAATATTGGAGAACGCTACCAATTTTATCAAGCTGCAAACCTCGGTGGCGATAACGGTTTACGTGGGTATAGAGAGCAGCGATTTACAGGAAAGTCGTTTTTAGTAGGAAATGCCGATTTGCGCTATAGTTTTCCTGAATTTAAACTAGGACTTCGACCTATGCAGATAGGAATTTTTGGTGGAGCTGACGCAGGAAGAGTTTGGCTCAAAAATGATAATAGCGACAGATGGCATAATTCATACGGAGGCGGCTTATGGGTAAATGGTTCAGGAGGGCTTAACGCTAATTTCAACGCCTTTCATTCAACAGAAGGAACACGATTTACTTTCGGTTTAGGTTTTGATTTTTAATTCTTCACTTCTTTTAAAAGTAAATTATGAACTGATAATTTTTAGATAGGCATACACTGTTATCTTATCTAAATATAGATTGTCTTAGTTAAGCCAGCCAATAAAGACTTAAGGTGGGCGGTACGGGCGGGTCTTGTTTCTTTCCTCGAGCACTAATGATAAGCATATAAAAAACAAGAGCGATTCGGGTTAGGAATCGCTCTTAAAATAGGGTAATTGCATCTAGCACTGCTATTTAATAATCAAAATTATGCTTTTAGTCATCATCATCACAAATATCAGTTCCAACATTGTCGCTAAAAGTTACGTTGGTGTAAGTAATTCTAGAATCAGGATGGATTTTGCGTTCTACAATACCACAACCTGCGCTATTGGTTATATGCAAATTAGTTGCTTTTAATGTAATAGTTTCAGTTGTCTGACTTCCTAGTGAAAGTCCACCAGAGTGGTTAAACCAGTCCCAATGAGATTGTCCAGCATCGGCAATAATGGTGTTTTCAATTTTATTTAACATGCTGTTACTGGCTGTTATATTAATTCCTTTCCAACTTCCAGCACCGTACTGTCCTGAAAACTTAACAGGTTGATCTGGAGTACCTATAATTTCTAGAATGGTATTGTCAGATTCTGTTTGTATTCCATATTCTTCACCAAAAATAATTTGGCAGCCTTCCATTATTTTTAAGTGTCCTGGTTTTTCATTTCCTCTATCACGAACAACATATATGTTCTCCTCAATAAAATATGGTATTCCTGGATTTAGCCAAGTGTGTATTGGGCCACCTACTTCATCTTCAATAAAGCCACGATTGTATATGGAACCAGTATTCACATAAATTTGATTTGTGCCGTTATTGGCATAGTTGCTCTGTGCGCCGTCTAAAAATTTAATTTTTCGAGCAGCAATCTGCATTGGATATCCTTGGTTATCAATTATAGAGTTAGATTCCCATCCCTCAATATTTGCTGAGCCCGTTATATAAGCGCCGTCGCCTTTGTTATTTCGAATGATAGTGTTCTTAACCTCCACTTTACTCCCATTTATGGCAGATAATGCAGGTTTACTACCATCAGTTCCTCCGGCAAATTCAATAATACAGTGGTGCATTTTATTGTTTAAATCACCCGAATCCATATAGATTCGATTCCAAGCACCTGGACTACTCGTAGTTCCTGTAAATGTTATAGGTTTGTCTGCAGTACCTACTGCTATTAAGGCTCCTGTTCTGGTGTCGTAATCGTCTATAATTAATCCGCCACCTTGCTCAAAAGCAATTGTAACCCCAGGCTCAATGGTTAGAGGAGCTCTTACTTTTACAGCACAAGGCCATATATAATCTATTCCAGCGCCACGGTCTTCCAGGACCATTGCTTCGGTAATTATAGAACAGTCTAAAACTAAAGGTTCAATTACTGGTTCGTCTGGAACTGATTCATCTTCGCTACTACAACTTGAGTATACTGCGCCAATCAGTAATAAAAGAAATAAATTTTTAAAATAAGTTTGAAAAGTTTTCATGTGTGTTGTTTTTAAATTATACATTTTTTTAGAAATGATAACTGAGGGGCTAATTTGTGATTCGAAATGCGAATTTTCATAATTATTTCGCCAAAAGTATAGAGGTCTAGAGGAGGTAACAACGGTTAATTAGTATTTGGTGCAGTTGGCTTAGAATTCAGCAACGATTATTTATAATACAGCGGAAGTATATTATTTTGGTTGTTATAAGATGTTTTGATAAAGTGAACTAATCTAAAGTTATATCCATAGATGCTGTGGAATGATTTTAGATGCTGTAGTTGCTCCTTGGGAATCAGGGTGAATTCTTATTAATATTCACCTCTTTTGGGTATTATTAGCGTTTATCTTCCTTCTAACTCATCAATAAGGGATTCGTTGTTTTCAGAACCTTCTAAATTGAGTTTTTTACGGATACGATATTTAGTTACCCGTACAGTATTTGAAGAAACGCCAAGCACCAACGCCATTTCATTATTGTTTAACTGAAGTTTTTCTAAACATAAATAGCGAATTTCAGCTTGACTTAATTCAGGAAATTTAGCCTGAAGGGAAGGAAAGAAATCTGGATAAACCTGTTTAAATAAGTTTTGATATTGGTTCCAATCGTCTTGGGTTAATATGCTTTTCGATTTAAGTTTTGAGAGTAAGTTCCTATTTGTTTCGTTTGCTTTATTCTCTTTTAATTGAGTAATTAAGTTATGGTCTTCGCGTATCTTAAATGTTAGGTTATCTAACTTGTGCTTCGCATTTGTTAGTGCTTTTTGTGTTCTCTCTAACTCTAACTGCTTGATTTGTTGTTTCTTTAAAAGAATTTTATTTCTAAACCAATAAGCGAAAATACTTACTAATAATAAGATTGCGATTAACAGAATGATGAAATTACGTTGGGCAAGTTTTAATTGACTCTCTGTATTGAGTTTTTCAATTTCCATTTGCTTTTCTTTGGCTTCAACAGTTTGATTGGCGCGAAGTAATTGTAAGCTATTAAACTCTTCATCGTGCTTCTTGGCCGATGCCATTGCCAAATCTAAGTAAGCCATACTCTTTTTAGGTTCATTATTGGCAGCGTATCATTTACTCATAACTGGGTAAAGCTTTTGATATCGTTCAGTTTGCCCAGACTGTTTTATGTATTTTTGGGATTCGTCAATTTTTTCTTTCGCTTTTTTTAATAGATTTTGCTTTAAATAAATATCAGCTAACGGAATTGTAGAACCCGATGCGAGACCAAAGTCATTTATTTTTAATGCCCCATCAATGTCTGCTTCGAGTAGAGGAATGGCCTTTTCATAATCGCCATTTAAATAATAATTATAGCCTAAGTTTCCAGCAGCAATCCCTTTCCAAATAGGGTTTGCGTAAGAAGTGGTATCGTTAATAATCTGTAAGAACGACTTATTGGATAATTTAAAATTCCCTAACTTTTGATAACATAGGCCCAATGTGTTTTGAGCTTCCGTAACGGCTAACGAATTAAAACTTGTTTTTTGAAGTTCACTGGCTTTTTTAAAATGAGTAACTGCAGTTGCATAATCTCCAAAATGATAGTAACAAAGTCCGATAAAGTTTAAATGACCCGCCATATTTGGAAATTTATTGGGATCCATTTTCTCAAGAATTTTTGCCGTGCGTAAAAGCCAAACAAAGGCTTTTTCATAATTCTTAAGATTCCAATAATGCGCGGCAATGGTTTTTACCGCACGTTCTTCTATGTGTGGAATGTGTTGTTTTTTCCCTTTTTCGGCTACTGTAATAAGTTCTTTAATTACTTCAGGATGTTCAAAACCGTATACATGCCAGATTAAATACGCTTTTAGTAATTCAGCTTCTAAAACTAATTCCTTGTCTTTGTTCTCCCAAGCCCAAGTTTTCATTTTATAGGTGTAATCGTTCGCTTTAACAGAATCTTCCACATAAAGTGAAATCATATTCTGGTAAAGTCGGGCAATATTTTCAACCTTCTCGTTATAAGGTTTATGAAGCATTTGTTCATATTGGGCGATTGTCCTGGCTTGGACTAAGAAAACACAAAGGATTGTGAATATTAGTTTCATTTTTCGAGCGCGCGTGGGATAAAAACAGGTGTTTTAAAATCCTCTAAACTCAAGGGCGAGACAACTGGAAAAGTTGTGAAAAAGGAGATGCCGATATAGGTGTCTAAGGATGAAAAAAGGGGTTTCAAAAACTTGTTGTTCTATTAGGATGTAAAAATATAACTAAAAATTAGTTTTTCACTTCAGAAAGCATACTTCTTGCAGACTTTAACCCGAATAAGCTACGATAAAATGAGTTTAATTGACTTTTGTGTATTATATCGAGCTCAGGTTTTGAGTATTTAATCGAAACGCTACTATCAGTTTAAAAATGATTATGTAAGAAATGATAGCTAACATTTTTACATCTTCTAGTAAAGAAGAACAAGGCTCGGGGTGAAAATAAGTCTTCTCATTCCTCTTTCTTAATTGCTGTTTTAGGGATATTAAATCGTTTTACTACTTAAGAATAAAACACACACTAGTTTTCATTTCCAGCGAGTTTATATTATGAAAAAGTTATAAGCATCTACCAGTAGAAAGTCAGTTTTTGATTATAGTTTGATTATTTGTCCTACCATTTTTTCAACTTAACTCTAGGTAATACTATTAAGAAACGAAAAAACTCAGCAGGATTTAAAAAAATCGTGCTGAGTTTTATGAAATGTTCGTTAGCCGAACATTTGTATGTGAACAATTAATTCTTCATTAAACGATATGTTTTAGACTCTTTGCCATTTGTTATGGTAACTAAATAAACGCCTGCTGCCATTGTTTTATTTAGAGGCACGCTGATTGTTGTTTTATCAAAGTCTATATCTTGGCTATAAATGCTTCTTCCGGTTAAGTCGCTAATATTAATTGAAAACCGTTTTCCGTTTAATTTTGGAGCACTAATATAAAAATTGCTTCCAGAAACCGGGTTAGGGTACAGGCGAATGTCTGAAAGCAAACTATCTTCGTTAATAGTAAGACGCTCAGCTACTTCAATAGAAAAACGATCTGTTGCAATACTCAAAGGATTTTCTGGATTTACGGAAAAGTTATAGCTACTTTCTCCAGATTCTAGTTGTATTCTATTTCCTGTCGCATTGTCCACAAGATATAAGACGGTATCTTGAAGTCCGTCAATTTTTATTTTCAATGTATAGTTGGAGTTTGTAAAGACAGCACTGTACAATTCGTACACTTCATTTGATTGAGGCATTTTTCTTTTTTCAATGCTTAGGTAGGTTCCGTTATGGTTTATTCCAAGATTTTCGTAAAAGTTCATAGGTTTTACAGCATCGGCGTCAGTGATATCATTATCAAAATCGTCGCTAAAAATTATTCCGAAACTATCGTGGGTAGGTCCACCGTTGTTGAAATTTTCTGTTTTGTATAGCTGTACAGTAATCATATCAAAACCAGATAGCGGTCGGCTGGTCGCTGTAAAGTTACCTGGAGCTTTATTGCTTTCGTTAAAAACTATTTGCGATGATCCATTAGCCGCAGTTGCAAATTGTGCTCCTTGTCCTGGTTGTAAATACTGATTGGCAACGGATTCTGCTGTATTGGTTCCCGATGGCAAATTTACCGTTACATAAGCTCCATAATCTGCTAATGAAGGATCGTAAATATAATACTGCCCTGTATTGACGTTCATAGTACCATCATTCGCAAAAACCTCATTTATATCAATAGTGCTTTGATATGGATTTCCAAACATTACAAAATCTCCCGAATTTGTTGTATTAAAAGATAACGAACGATTTCCTTTAGATAAAATTCCTTTAGCGCGGAGAGTAGTTGCGCTAGATGCGTTATTGTCTGTTAAATCGATACTTCTATCGCCTCGCACAAAAAGTAAATACGCATCTGCTGGTGTTAAAGGAGTTAAATTTGTATTGGCTATAGATTCAAATTGCTGGTTTTCAACGTTTACAATAAATAAAGATGGGTTTCCAGTTGATGTTGCATCAAAACCGTTTTCTCCTGTGGTGCTTCCAGTAATATGTGTTCCAAAACCTGGTGCAGGATTCTCTGTACTGCTGGTTGCTCCTTCTTGCCAATTGGCCTGAATAGATTGTGGTGTAGTAACTGGGCTGCTAACCATTCTATAAGAACGTTTATTTTGCATATATTGCTGAACCGTTACACCTCCTAATATGCGAGAGCTGGAAGGTACGGGACCAAGTTCTCCGTTTGAAGTTGGGGTGCTAATAAATATTAGATCCGCTTCTTCTTCAACAAAAATATCTCCAGTAATATTTAAAATGCTATGAATTTCCAAAGTTGCACCGGCATTAACCTCAAGATTATTTACAGTAGTAGGTAGATTCAACGAAGCTGCACCTCCTATTACCTGAATATCAAAAAATTCAGTGGTGATGCCGTTTGGATTGCTTGGCAACCAACTTTCACCATCGTAAATATATTTGGGGGGCGTTACGTTTACAGTATAGTCTTCAACCTCTCCGTAACCAAATGTGTCACAAGGTGTAGGTATTGTTCCTTGATATTGTACTTTAACACGCATACGTGTTTCTCCTAGGGGTGTTCCTTCGGGAACTGTAACATTTAAGGTATGAGGCCCATCAAGATAAGTATCCGTTGCCAATGTATAAACTTCTCCGGCATCATTAAGTTCACCGTTTTGATTCCAGTCAATGAATGCGTAAATATAATCTTGACCGTCAGAGTTTATAGTTACTGAAATTTGGTTTGTAGAGCCAATAGCAACGTTAGCAACCTGAGATGTAAAGTCATTATATCCGCTTTGCTCAGTTGTGGTATTATTTATATCGGCAAAAGTTACGTTAGTAATGTATTCATAATTTACATCATCAGCCATAGAAGCACAATACGTAAACATAGTGGTAAAGGCAGCAATATCAGAAAAAGTTATTTCGCCTGAATTGGTGCAAGTAGTTTTTAACCTCCATTGAACTATGGAGTTAGTTGTGGACGGCGCCGTAGCTGTGTGAGCACTATAATAATTTGAGGCAGGCCCTTCGTCAATCCATTCGCCTCCATCAGTACTGGATTGCCATTGATATACCACGCCATTTTCCATAGTTACGTCACTAGAGCTAGAAACAACATACTGCGACCCAGTATTTCCTACTGTAGGATATACTGTAGCGATGCCCGAATTAGGAGTTCCAGAGCAAGCACCCACAGTGGCTTCATCCACCACAAGGTCAATAACAAATTTTGAATTTTCGTCAATACTATTTGGCGGTATAGGTATATAAATCCCGCATGCTTCGGATGCAATATAGCTTACCTGTGTTTCTGTTTGTGAAGCCCCTATAAATAAAAGAGGATTGTTTTCCCCTATCTCTTGTATCGTTGCCACTACAATTGTATTTGGTGAAACAATAGCTGGAGTATCAAAAGTTCCTCGTACCGTTGAACCCACCAATGCTGGTGTTACGCTTATAGTTTTTGTTGCCAACGGTGTAGGTAAATTTCTCAAATCAAAATTCGCGGGAAATATCGGGAATTCAAAAACTTTTAGTTCCAACTGGCTATTTTCTGCCAATTGTGCAAGATTAAATTCTATGCCCAAAAGACGAACATAATTTGTAAAACTTTCATTGCCCAAATTATAAACCCTAGCGTAAAAATTGTCGCCAGAAGTGATGCCATTATTACAACCAATCCCTTGATTGGACACCGCACCCGCACTTTGAGTTAAAACAATTTCAGGACCTGATAAATTTTGTCTAGTTTCGTGTATACTAAAAGACTCAGATGTTCTTGATACACCCGCATTGGATAGCCTATTCTGTCCTATTAAAGACGGAAGTGCGGTTAGCAGAAATAGAAGTGATAAAAATGTAATTTTTTTCATAATGTAACCATGTTAAATTAGTTTTAATAAAAAAAGGGAGGTTTACTTATTTAAATTATTTAATGTATTGAAAGCAATTGTATGCCATGCAACTTTACTTTTATCGTATTTGTAGCATATTAGAAAACGTCAAAGATCAGTGTGCAAAATTAAAATAAAATCATTTTTTGCACCAATATTTTAGGCAACTTTTATTTTTTTATACATAAATGAAATTAGGATATCCTTATGCCGTTCTGGAGCAGTAAAACAAATAGCAACTCCTAACTAGTGCTGAGTTAAGTCAAAAATATCGCATGCTTCAAGGTGTCTTTTGTGGCATCTTATCGTTAAAAATAATTCCGTAGCTAAGGCTATGCAATGATTTTTTGCCTAAAGCTGTCACAACATTCACGATAGCCTTATGCGTAATTTCAACTTTAACGTAACACTAGAAAAGCAATTAAATCTATATTTAACAGCTTGGATAAACAAGTACTTCAAGTGAACGGTAGGCTCATTTTTAAAGTAAAATTTAAAAATTGATGTATCGCAGTTTTTTAATTATAATATTATTTGAACACGAGGGATTGATTATCTTTGAAAAAAACAGCAGTTATGAGAAATTCGCAACGATTCAAATTTCCTAAAACAGTTCTTTTTGGAATTACCACCGCGTATCTAGTGCTTATAATAGCTACTTACTTGTATTATTATAAAGAGCCTATAATCGTGTGCGCCCAACGAATGCTCGTAGCTCAAGGAATTGCACTTCTATTTCAGGTGTTTTTAAATTATATCAATTATCATTCAGTAAATAAAATTGTTGTTCTAGCTACCTTGTTCATTAGCAGCATCCTATTATTTGGTGCTATCTCAGCGTTTTTTAATCTTGGGTTGATGTGTGAACTTTATGGGTTTTAACTAATGCGTTTCTTTAAAATAATTTTTATGTGTTTTCTGTGTGCGACTGCAGTGTTTTCCTATACATTTTGTTTAAAATCGTACATTATAGCAAACTCAGAATTGTTATGTAAAAAATCAAAACAAAGTCTGACGTTTGTATTATTATAGTAAGGTTCATACTTTCGATTCATTGATTTTTAAATTCGTAACGAAATGGATTGTGACAATTTCGAAATTATTTTTTATACTTTAAATAATAATAGCTTTTATGATATTATGCTAGTTGCGTGCTTTTCTGCTGTAAACGGTTTCGTTAAAATTTAACTTGCCTATTATAGTGGTGTGGCAAAGCACTCCGCTGCTCCTCTTCAAGTGCATATAAACAAAATATTGTGAAGGGTAAATACAGTTGTGTTTTTCAGGGTAAGCCCGAATTGCAAAAACTTACACCTTTCTACCTATTCAGCATTTAATGATATTTAACAGTTTTAAATTTGAATTCTAATTCATATCTGCTGTATACTCATTCAGGGTTGTGACCGCTCATAGTTATGAGTAGATTTACCCTTAAAATAACTGTAAACATTTAAAACTATTAAAATTAAGCCTATGAAGAATGAATTTAAAAGAATATGGACATTGACGCTTTGTGCAGTATTATTAGTCATGGCTTCCTGTTCTAGTGATGACAATCCAAATGAACCTACTACAGAAAACGTGGCAGCTACTTTGTTAGACTGTGACCTTTTTTTAGAAGACCTAATACTCACTGACAATCCAGATGCACCAGTAGATTACATTATTAATTGCCATGCGGCTGTTAAAGGAAAATTAACCATAGAACCTGGCGTGGTAATTCATTATGGGAAAGATGCTCGACTTCGTTTTATGGAGGGGTCTTCTTTTAGTGCCATTGGTACGGCTGATAAACCAATTGTGATGACTGGAACAGAATCTAGTCCTGGGTGGTGGGAAGGTATTTTGTTTTTGAATACCAATTTTGGAAATATTATGGAATATGTTGAAATAAGCTATGGTGGCGGACAAACTTATAACGGACACGGTCATGCAAGTGTAGTTGTATATAGTGGTAGCGCACTTACAATGAAAAATTCTATTATTAGCCATAGTGAAGAAACAGCTTTCGAAGCACGTTATAATAATACCTTCATAAATATTAAGAATAACAGGTTTTCACAAAATGTACAGCCACTTATAATCAATTATCTAAATGCGCATGAGGTTTCTGCCACAAATGATTATACAGGTAACAACCTAGATAAGGTTTTATTGATTCCCGAATCAGGTGCTATTGTCGATCCTGTTAAGTGGGAACACATCAATGTGCCATATCGATCTATGGGAGATATAAACATTGCTACAGATGGCAAACTAACCTTAGAACCAGGGGTTGTGATTGAAATGACCTCGGGAAGTCGATTTAAAGTTATTGATGGAAGTTTAAGTATAATAGGAACTCAAGAATCGCCCATAACAATTCGAGGAAAAGAATCTGGCCCAGGTTCTTGGAGAGGGATTTTTATAAATAGCGAGAATCCAAACAATATTCAATTCGCCACTATAAGCGATACTGGTGAAGAACCTTTGGAAAATAAAGGTGCTGTAGATCTATGGTATAACGCATCACTTTCAATAATCGCTACAACGTTTAAAGATGCAGCTGCCTGTGGAGTTTATGGTAGGTTGCTGCCCGGTCAAGATGAAAATCCAAATTATAGCTATTCAGGACTTACAATGATTAATACCGCTTGCGGACAACTCTTTGAGCATTAATCATCATCTACGGCCATAGCTTTGGTTTTATTTAAGCTATATAACAATACAAGTTTATATAACGAATTAAAGAAATAAGTAAAGTTTTTAATCATTAGTGTCCGATTAAAATTTTCCGTAAATACGTTTAGTTAAAACTGACAGGTGCTTAAGACATCTCATCAAGTGATAGCTTGGTATTGAGTTCAATACTTAAATCTGACAATTAAGAATTCGACTTAACCAATATATCTTAATTATCAGACAGTTAAGAAGAAAGTGTTATGTCTCATGTCCTTAAGCCCATGGGTATATCATCTTAGTCGGACACAACTGGTTTTTAACGTAAAAAAGCGCGATTTCATGAATAAACAATTTTTTCAAAATGAAGATTTTGAAGGTGTAGCCACCATCCGCTGATTAATGAAGAAAACGTCTCTGCGAAGGACATTTTTCATCAGGGAGATTTTTTGTGGTAAATAGTAAGATAATTCAACTTTTTAAGTAATTTTAATTATTTTAACACGAATATCAAGATTAAAATCTGATAAGTTGACTCGCTTAATTAAGGTGCGCTAACCCGATTTATTTTTTCTACAACCTTTAATATGCAAAATGATTTTTAGCATTTTGCTTTTGTACCCTATTCCTTACCTTTGAATAAAATAATCTGTATGGTAAATATTCAGGGATTTCTTTCAAAAATCTTTTTATTTCAAATTACCGCAGCTTATATTTTGCTGTTTCGTGCAACGTGCGTTTTGTGTTTTGTAGAATCTGTTAGGATATACGACACACGAATGATGTGCAAAATCTATGGGTTTTAACTCGAAACGAGATTGATACTAAAACGCATTATTCTATCTTTCATAAACCGCGCATGTGAGGTAGAGAGTTGGCGTGTTTTACTGAGAAACCTTAAACCATAAACGTGAAACAAGCTCTAATAATAGGCCACACCTTTCCCGAACCTGATACAACAGGTGCTGGGAGCAGAATGATGCAGTTGCTCCAATTGTTTCTGGAAGAAGATTACCAAATCACTTTTGCAAGCACCGCGACAGTTTCAGAACGAACGGTCAACCTAGAGTTTTATAACATTTCAGTCAAAAATATACTGCTGAATGACGCTTCTTTTGATGAATTTATAAATGAACTGAACCCTGAAATCGTACTCTTTGACCGTTATATAAGTGAAGAGCAATTCGGTTGGCGCGTTTCTGAAACTTGTCCGAAAGTTTTAAAAATCCTCGACACTGAAGACCTTCATTTTCTTAGAAAGGCTAGGGAAGAAGTAGTGAAAAGGGACAAGCCAATTTCTGAAGCGAACCTTTTTTCGGACAATGCAAAACGCGAAATTGCCAGTATCCTCCGATGCGATCTTTCGCTGATTATTTCAGAATTTGAAATGGAGTTGCTGCAAACCACTTTCAAGATTTCTTCTGATAGCCTGTACTATCTTCCTTTTTTAGTTGAAAGCACTACGGAGGAGCTTCCAACATTTGAAATGCGTCAGAACTTTGTCGCCATCGGGAATCTTTTACACGCACCTAATGTAGATGCGGTGCTTCAGTTAAAAAAATTATGGCCAGAAATTAAAAAACAACTTCCTGCAGCCGAGGTTCATATTTACGGTGCCTATGCGCCCCAACAGATTTCACAACTTCACAACAAGAAGGAAGGATTTCTAGTAAAAGGCTGGACGGAAGATTTGGAAACCACCTTGAAACAATATCGACTTCAATTGGCGTACATTCGCTTTGGTGCGGGATTAAAAGGAAAACTCGTCGACGCCATGCGTTTTGGATTGCCTTCAATAACTACCGAAGTTGGTGCCGAAGGATTGTGTGGTAACCTACCTTTTGGCGGGATGATTACTGCTTCAACAGACGATTTTATCACAATGGCAGTGCGATTGTATTCCGAAGAAAAAACGTGGCACGAAGCACAGCAAAACGGTTTTAAAATTATTGAGAGCCGCTTCCAAAAGCATCTTTTTTCCGAAGATTTTAAAAGACAAATTTTAAGCCTATCTCAAAACCTTGAAACTCACAGACAACACAACTTTATAGGGCAAGTGCTTCAGCATCAAAGTTTGCAAGCCACTAAATATATGAGTAAGTGGATTGAAGCTAAAAATACCCTGCCGCAAAGCGCCTCACCAGTGTGTTACGCCAATAGCGATGAGGTGCGGGATGAATATCGGGAGTGATTTTTTAATTTACTATTAGCATTAAAATTCCCCATAAAGAACTGTTTTGTAAACAATTAACCTCTGCGCTCTTTGCGTTTTTCCTTTGCGTACCTTTGCGTGAAAATTCATGAACAGTATAATAATCAAAAATAAATATAACCCAAGTCCATTAAACACTGCCAATTCCTTTGCTTCCTAGTCGTGAGGTGTGTTATATTTGAAAACGATTTAAAAGGCGGGAAAATACTTTCCAAAATTAGAAAAAGCTTCCTAAAACTTCACACAGTAACAAAATTCAATGAATAAATTAAAAGGAATTGCCTCAGTAGTAGTGGGTGCTGCGAGTTATGGTTTATTGGCAACCGTTGTAAAACTTGGAAATCTAGAAGGGTTGCACGCTAGCTGACTAACCTTTTTGCAATATTTTGTGGGTTTTGTGGCGTTGGCGGTTCTTGTGTTTTTCAACAAACCAAAAAGCGACAGTATAAAAGCCTCGAGAAAAGCGAAAATAAAACTCGTTCTTTTCGGGACTTCAATGGGGCTTACCAGCTGCTTTTATTACCTCGCCATACAATATGTGCCTGTTTCAATTGCTATAATTTTATTAATGCAAGCAATTTGGATGGGTGGTGTACTCGAACTATTTCTAGATAAAACCAAACCGGACCGCCTAAAAATCGTCGGAAGCATTGTAGTGCTTATAGGAACCGTGTTGGCAGTAGATGTAATAGGTAATTTCCACGCCCTAAGTTATACCGGTTTGACGTTCGGGTTGCTTGCGAGTATGTCGTTTACCGTTACCCTCACCGCCACAAATAGAGTAGAGAGTCAGTTACCCATTCTAACCCGAAGTATCTATTTGGTTATCGGCGCACTGCTTGTTGTAATGTTGTTCTGGAACGTCGCTATTATTGAACACGTGAATATAGACAATCCTAATTTATTTTTATATGGGTTGTTTTTAGGGTTATTCGGAGCCGTTATTCCGCCTATTTTGTTCAACAAAGGCTTCCCGATTATCGGAATTGGACTGGGCAGTATTTTGGCGGCTATTGAAATTCCCGTCTCAGTGTTATCTGCCCGTATTTTGCTCGATGAACAAGTAAATACAATACAATGGATGGGTGTTTTGCTAATAATAGCATCCGTTGTAATTATTAACTATCGGTATATCAAAGGAGATAGTCGCGTTTAAAATTGATGTCTTTTGCGAGTGATCTATTCTTCAAATTAAAAACTCCATAGTTTTTATATGACCAATGTCAGTAAACAGCTCAAAACGGTGTTTTCCATTGTTTTGTGGGCTGGTTTTACGATGGTTTCGGGGATATAAATCGTATATTTGGAAGAAGTTGATTTGCTTCAAGGCAATTACTTTTACCTAAATTATAAAATTGAAATTATATTTTTATGAGTGCAACAAAACAATTAATTGTAGTTACAGGAGGTGCTGGCGGTATCGGAATGGCTTGTGCCCGAGTTTTTAAAGATGCCGAATTGGTTATTACAGACTATTCGCAAGAAATGGTAGATGAAACTATCGAAACACTTAAAAAAGACGGCTATAAAGCCACCGGAATTGCTTGTGATATCACCGATAAAGAGGATGTAGCGAAGCTGAAAAACTACGTCGCAGATCGCGGACAACTAAAAGCATTGATCCACATGGCCGGAGTTAGTGGTACTGTTGGCGATCCAAAAGTTGTATTCGACATAGACCTTGTTGGAACCGATATTTTAGCAGATGCTTTTTATGAATTGATGTCGGCTGGATCGGTTGCGGTTTTATGCTCCTCGATGATGGCATATACCGTGCCTCCGAACAAAGCATACGACGTTGCTCTGGAAAATCCGCAACAGTCCGGATCTTTTGAAACGGTAAACAAATTTGTTGAAGGCAGTTCAGATATGATGTATAATTACTGCAAACGCGGCGTTCAGCTGCTTTCCTATAAAAACGCAAACAGATATGGCGCAAAAGGAGCACGGATCGTAACAGTCTCTCCAGGTGTAATTGAAACGAAAATGGGACTAAAGGCCGCCGAAGAACATCCAGAACGCATTGCAGCCATCAAAAAAGCAACTCCATTAGGAAGAAATGGCACGCCAGAAGAAGTTGCAGACGTTGTGAAGTTTTTGGTTAGTGATGCCGCCCGATTCGTTACAGCTACCGATATTTTGGTGGACGGTGGCGTAATTCAAAACATCAAGAAAATGGGCTAAACTTAGTTTTTGGTTTTCTGAACTATTTTAAAATTATACAACCTCGTGAGTTTTTCTGCGAGGTTTTTTTATGACGAACACGATAAAACTATTTATAGAAATAGAAACTCGTGGATATTCAATTCGGATATTATTTACTATTTTAGTTTATGAAATTATGCTGCAAACTATTTAGAAAATAGTTACAAATGACAAGACCCAAACTAAAAATCGAAAAATGTATACTCGATAAGACGATTGAAATTTTATCCTTTCTGCTAATTGTGGTTTCTGCTGTTGTACTTGGATTTTACTACAGCCAGCTGCCAGAACGTGTTCTGATAGATTTTAATTGGCCTTCAAAAGATGAAAACGGATTTGGAGCCAAAGGGTTGTTATGGACGAGTCCGATAATCTGTGGGATAATTGTAATCGCTATTTACAAACTGAACCAATACCCTTGGGTTTTTAACTATCCTTCAGAAATTACAGAAGAAAATGCCGAATATAATTACAAGATGGCGACAAAAATGTTGCGGATTATCGGGTTGATAATTGCGCTACTATGTTTCGTGCTTACAGTTACCGCAATTTTAAAAGGCCTTGGCAACACAATCAGTTATGAACAATATTTAATGCCGCTATTCCCAGTTTTACTGATAGGAATACCTGTTTTATTTGTGATAATATTGTTAGTTCAGAAGAAAAAACCTGCTTAGTTATTTCTTAATCAACTTCTTCACTAACCCTTCAAGACCATTGAGTTTTAGTTCGTACATTTCAGCCATCATCCTTCCCAATTTACCTTCAGGAAATCCTTTTTGTTTAAACCAAACGAAATAATATTCAGGAATATTGGCTAGATAATATCCTTCATATTTCCCAAATGGCATTTTGTAGTTGGCAAGTTCGATAAGGTGATTGGGGTCTGGGCTACTTCCAAGGTTCATATTGGGCAAGTTGTTTGGCGATTCGTTTTTCCCATTGTATCTCCTTTTCAACATTTTGGGAATGATCTGTTTCTACGTCAAATTTCTTTTGCATCGCTTTCCGTTGTGCTTCCACTTGCAAATAAATGCCTTCGATTTCAGACTTTACGTTTTTTGAGAATTTTCGAGCATCCAGCTTTTTCCGAAGAATACGCGCGTGAAGTTCAGAAATATCAAAATGTGCTTGTTCGTGGTTTAAAATGTGCTGCGAAACACGTCCGGGAATAAACCAAGATTTATCGGGGCTAAAAAAGCTTTCCACAGAATACTCAACAGTTACTTCGCGTTCGCTAATAGTAAAGGAATACCCAAAATTAATTCCAGTATTTGTGCTTGCAACAAAACCAACATCGTGCCTGGGGGTTGCACGAAAGTCGCTCCAAGTGAGTCTGTGATCTTCGTGCCAGATAATTTTTTCTGAAGTATCCTGAGGCAAGAGCAATAAGGAAATGATAAGTGCAAAAAGTAGTTTCATAATAAATCGTAATCAAAAATACTTCCTAGATTATAAAATTATTGACTGCGAACTGAAACTGAAAACTGCCGACTTTCTTTTTCAACCCCAATTGAAAACAATCACCTTTTCAATATCTGGATGTAGGCTTTGTAACACAGGACAGGTTCTGCCAGTGTTTTCAAGAATTTTTTTAGATCGGTCATCTATTCCTGCCGGTAATGTTACAACAACTTCAATTTTTGAAATTCGCCTTGGATTTGCCGCCATTGTTTTTGTAACCATAGCAGTTGTTCCATCCATATTTACATTTAGGTCGTTTGCCTTAATGCCCATAACTGTAATCATACAGTTTGCCAAACCCGTAGCCACAGTGTCGGTAGGGGAGAACGCCTCGCCTTTACCTTGGTTGTCTGTTGGCGCATCGGTAATGTATTTGTTTCCCGATTTAAGGTGTTCGTTTTCTGTACGAAGGTTGCCGAGGTATGTTACTTTTGAAGTGCTCATTCTACAATGTCGAACTTAAGTTCCTTGTTATATTTTAAAATATAGGCTGCTTGATTTGCATACCCCTTTTCTTCTGTTTTTTCATAGCGAAACTTGTTTTCGATATAAGAAGTAAGGCTTTCAGGAAGAACAGCATCGTAAATATCTTTTTCTGAAGCCAATCGAAGTAGCACGTCGTACGTTACATCAAAGCCACGAATAGCAAACCTATTGGGAGCTACGCCATATTTGTTTTTATAGCTAATTACAAATGGTTCGCGCGCGTTTTCAGAATAAGAACGGTTTACCGATGGAAAGGTGAAATTTAGTTTTACAAGTCGAGTGCTTGATACCTCATGCCATTCGTATGCTTCATTTTTATTTAGCGTGAAAAGACGAATGTTATGACCTGCTGGCATCGCAGCCAATACATTAACTGCGCTACTTACCAAAACTGGACTTTCAGATTCGAGTATTACCCAATTTTCTTTTCCTTCAGACATCAAACCCGAAATGTCTGTAGCTTGAATATAATCGTTTCTTGGTGAAAAAGCTTTTGCGGTTGGAAGAGCAGCTTGAAGTTTTTCTTTTTGTCTTTGCCTTTTAGAATCGGAAATGATGATTATATTTTTTCCTGAAGCGTGTGATTTAATATATTGAATCATCAATTTTTCCAACACTGAATTTGTAGGAAGCGATTGAAAGAGGTTTTCGTTCATTGCCATATCCCGATTGCTTAATGGAGAAAAGACAGGAATGTTCTCTTTTTCCAACATTGAAGCTGCTTTTTCTACATTCTTTTGAAGTAGCGGACCGATTACGGCATCTGTATTTTTAAAATCTTTGTTAGAAATGATAGACGCTACTTTGCTGTCACTTCTTTCAGTATCATATACATCTAGCGTTACTGGAATTCCTTGGTCTTTTGCAAATTCGGCAGCCATAAGCGCTCCACTGTAAAAATCCAGGGCGATTCGTAAAGTTGGATCTTTTTTAAGTACGTCTTCTGCGATTTGAGTAGAATCATTTGCGTTTTGATTCAAACGGAACGGAAGCATAAGGGCAATCGTCTTCATTTTCTTGTTGTCAATCCTTTTTTCAAGATCGATAGTCGAGATGTCGTCTGTTGAAATAAAGCCGTCTTCCTTCGGGATTTTTAGAACCATGCCTTCTCTTAATCCGTCTTTTGCATACGGGTTAAGGGCTATGATTTCTTCTTCTGTAAGTCCAAATTTCACTTTTAATCGATAAAAGCCTTCTTTTGCCTTTACTTCATAAAATTGGTAGTCCTCCACGTTAATTTCAGCATCATCAACAACAGATTCATCAGGTACAATAAGTACAGTACCTATTTTAAGTTCATCGCTCAACTCAGGGTTTAAGTCTTCCAATTCAGCAACAGAAATACCGAACTTTCTGGCTATTCCATACTTTGTTTCCTTTGGTTTTACGGTGTATTCTACAGTTCCGGGTATCGGCCCGCCTATGTTTGGATTTATCATTCCTTTGTCGCCTGGTGCAGCAGGAATGATTAACTCTTCACCGGTTTTTAATTCTCGGGCATACAACTCCTTGTTGAGTTTCTTAATTTCATCAACACTTACTTTATAAAGCAGCGCAATACCATAGAGTGTTTCTTTTCTTTGCACTTTATGGGTGCGAAGTTTCGAACCATCAGGTCCTTTGCTCACGCCATCTTTGGAAGGGAGAATAAGGATACTATTGACCTTAATTCCATTTTTTGCATCAGGGTTCAGGTTGTATAAGGTGCTTTCAGAAATATTATAATCTTTAGCTATGCTGTAAGCGGTTTCTCCCGGTTGTACTGCATGGCTGGTATAAGTTTGTTGCTGGGCTGTAGAACCACAACTAACCGTAAGTAAAACTACTACGGAAATGTAGATGAAACACTTCAAAATATAAAGAGTCGATTTTATTGGATTGTGAAACATAGACATAAGTTCAGGTGTTTTATTCCCATTCAATTGTGGCGGGCGGTTTAGAGCTTATGTCATAGACTACTCTATTAACGCCTTTCACGCGGTTTATTATATTATTGCTCACTTCTTGAAGGAATTCGTATGGCAGATTAACCCAATCTGCGGTCATTCCATCTGTAGATTCCACTGCTCGCAAGGCAACTACTTTTTCGTAAGTCCGCTCATCGCCCATAACGCCAACACTATTCACAGGAAGTAGTATTGCGCCTGCTTGCCATACTTTGTCGTATAAATCCCACTTTCGCAAGCCGTCAATAAAGATGGCATCCACTTCTTGCAAAATACGAACTTTTTCGGCAGTTATATCACCCAGAATACGAATTGCCAATCCAGGACCGGGAAAGGGGTGTCTACCAAGTAATTCTGGGTCAATTCCCATTTCTTTTCCAACACGGCGCACTTCATCTTTAAAAAGCATTCGCAGTGGTTCAACTATTTTAAGTTTCATAAAGTCTGGCAATCCACCTACGTTATGATGACTTTTTATTGTAACCGAAGGACCGTTAACAGATACACTTTCAATTACATCAGGGTAAATTGTGCCTTGCCCAAGCCAATCTACACCAGTTACTTGGTGTGCTTCATCGTCAAAAACTTCGATAAATGCATTTCCAATAGCTTTTCGCTTTCGTTCAGGATCAGATTCGCCTTCCAGCGCCTTTAAAAATCGTTCGGAAGCATCGACTCCTTTTACGTTTAACCCCATATCTTTATATTGGTGGAGCACGCTGTCGAATTCATTTTTTCTAAGCAAGCCGTTGTTCACGAATATGCAGTACAGGTTTTTGCCAATAGCTTTGTGTAATAAAGTTGCTGCTACTGTAGAATCTACTCCACCGCTTAAGCCAAGTACAACTTTATCATTACCAATTTGATCTTTTAAGGTCTGCACAGTTGTTTCAACAAAGGCTGCAGGAGTCCACGATTGTTCTACTTTAGCTATTTTCACCAAAAAGTTTTCCAACAGTTGTTTACCGTGCGTGGTATGATAAACTTCGGGGTGAAATTGAATGGCGTAGGTTTCTTCGTTTTCAATTCGATAGGACGCATTTAATACATCTACAGTGCTTGCAAGGCGGACAGCATTTTTAGGAAGTTGCGCAATAGTATCGCTATGGCTCATCCAAACGTTTGTGTTTTCGGGAATGTTATCAAAGAAAATCTCACCAGATTTAATCATTGAAAGCTTAGCTCTTCCATATTCACGAATGTTGGAAGGTTCTACACTTCCGCCATTGAAATGTGCCAAATATTGCGCACCATAACAAACAGCAAGAAGGGGTTTATGACCTTTTATTTTTGATAAATCTGGATGCGGTGCATCTTCTGCCCGAACGGAAAACGGACTGCCCGAGAGAATTACCGCCTTAAAAGGGTCGAGGTTGTCTGGAATATTATGAAAAGGGTGGATTTCGCAATATATGTTCAGTTCCCGTACTCGTCTGGCGATGAGCTGGGTATACTGCGAACCAAAATCTAAAATGAGGACGTTGTTTTGCATAGCCAAAAATACTTTTTTAATTATGAATTACGAATTCAAAAGAGAGAATTTTAACTTTTGGGTTTTTGACTACGAATACACGAATTAATAAGTTTAAACCTGACAGATACTTTGAGACCTCTATCAGGTTTAAACTACATCTCAAAAACACTAAACCGCAAGTCCAACGGATCTAAATCTAGGTTTGGTTTAATTTTGTATATTTATTCTAATAAAATGCAGCAATTATGAAGACAATCATTGTCCATGCGGAAAGCAGTAAAATGAAGAAAATTACAGAATATTTGAAAGCGCTAAATGTAGTTTTTGAAACTGGAGATGAAGATAACCCCTACGATCCTGAATTTGTTGAAAAGATTAAAAAGAGTCAGCAACAATATGAAGAAGGGAAATATACTACAGTTGCTAAGGAGGACTTAGAGGATTATTTAAAGACTTAACGATGGAGTATGTTCTAGTTTTTACAGAACAAGCTAAAAAAGATATTGCATTTCATAAGAAATCAGGCAACAAAAGCATCATTAATAAAATCTATCAACTTTTAAACGACACCATTGATCACCCTTTTGCGGGGCTTGGTAAACCCGAACAACTTAAACACAATCTGTCAGGATTTTGGAGTAGAAGGATTAATAGAGAACACAGAATAATCTATAATGTGATAGAAAATAGTATTATAATTCATTCCTTAAAAGGTCATTACTGAGTAAACCTAACAGGTCTTTGAGACCTCTGTTAGGTTTGGTTTAAACTACATCTCAAAAACACTAAACCGCATATCCAACGGATCTAAATCTGCCTTTAATACATCCAATAATCCTTCACCATACTCCAAATAAAACTCTGAAAAGTTAAGGTCTCGCTCTTGCAAGCTTTGGTTCGGGAATAATTCATCTTGAATATTTCGCAAACGATCTAATTCATCAGAAAGATTTCGTTTTTGCGCTTTTAATAATCGCTTTTCAAGATTGTCTAAGCCGTTCAACTGCTTTTTTTCTTGCGCCCCGACTGCCCCAAGAAAAGTGACGTCGGTTTTTTCGGCTAACTTGTATAAATCCTTAAACTGGTTTTTTAAATGCTTTTTCTGTTTTGAAAAATCAATCTCGATTTTCGATTTTTTATAAGTGTGTTTCGTTATTAATTCGTGTTGTGAAAGAAATAGTTCATCAACTTCTGACTTGAGTTTTTTAAGTTTTTCTGATAGTACTTTGGGAACAATCAAAGCAGAATTTCGAAGCAATACAATAGGAAATGGCACTTCTGCCTTTTCAAAATAATCCTTTAACTGAAACCAATACGCCAACTCACCGCCGCCGCCAATGTAACATAGATTTGGTAAAATAACTTCTTCATACAATGGTCGAAGCAAGGCGTTTGGCGAAAAACGTTCAGGATGATTTTCAAGTTCTTTTAAAATTTCATCTTTAGAAAAGGAAATATCGGTATCATTCACATAAAACTTGCCGTTACGTTCAATAATTCGCTCGCGAAGGTTTTCTTTTAAATAAAACAAATTGATTTCCCGAGGATGAACCTGCTCTGGAAAACCTAAGGCTGTTAATCGCTTTGTTGTCTTTGTGATTTCATTAAAACTCAGTTTTTCCGTCAATTCCTTCTCAGCATACGGAATAAAACACTTTTTGAGTTCTGCATCATTGCCATCTACAATTACGAGTCCGTGACTGCGAAATAATGTGTTCGCCAAATATCGGGTAGCATCCGCTAGATTTTTGTGTTTTGTATAAGCGTCAGAAAACAACTGAGTAAGCTTTTTGCCATTCTCACTCTCCCCGAATTCTTTTTTGAGTTGGTTTTTAACTTCAGTTAAACCCTCTGTAGAAAGTTCTCCAACAGCACCAGAAGACTCTCTTTTCCACCCTACTTTTTTCCCGAAGAGATTAAAATGATTTATTTCTTCAAAATCATGGTCTTCTGTGGCCATCCAGTAAACTGGCACAAAATGATGCTGCGGGTATTCCTTTTCGAGCTGTTCGGCAAGATTGATTGCTGAAAATATTTTATACAAAAAGTAAAGCGGTCCTGTGAAAAGATTTAGCTGATGTCCAGTCGTTATCGTAAAAGTGGAACGCTCCCTCAACAAATCGATATTGCTCAAAGTTAATTGTGAAAGTGAATTATCGCCGTATTGAAATAGTATCCGCTTTGCTAAAAGATGTCGTTGATCATCAGAAAAACTTTTTTGCTTCTCTTCAATTTGAAGTTTGAAGTTTTTCAAAGACGGAAACCGATTGTAAAACGGCTTTAAAGCATCGTTTTCTTCAAGATATTCGCAAATAAGTTTTGAGAAATATCCGGTGTATTTATACGAAATAGAATGGGTTGGCATAGGCTTTTTAGAAAATTGAAACAAAAATAACCGTTTTCAATGGGTCGAGGCTTTAAAGATACGTTAATCTTGGTAGTCGCCACGAATGCACAAATAATTATTCATTCGTGCATTCGTGGCAAGAAAACCCAATACTATTCAAAAATCTTTCCTTAGTTTTAGCCTTTATTTAAAATCTCGTATAATGAAGCGCTATTTCGCAATTTTATTTCTTATTTTTCCACTCTTTGTTTTTGCCCAACTCAAATCACCATCCGACTTTTTGGGCTATGAAATAGGAACTGAATTTACCCGTCACGCCGATGTGGTTTCTTATTTTGAACACGTAGCCACCAATTCTGGAAAGGTGAAGTATTTCGATTATGGCAAGACGAATGAAAGAAGAAGATTGACATACGCCGTTATTTCTTCCGAAGAAAACATCGCGAATCTTGAAAAAATTAGAACCGATAATTTAAAGAATATCGGGATTTTGGACGGAAATGCTTCTCCCGAAAAAACCATTGCTTGGCTTAGTTACAACGTTCACGGAAATGAAGCTTCGAGCAGTGAGGCGGCGATGAACACTATTTATAAACTCCTTACCGAGCATCCCGATTATTTAGAAAATGTAGTTGTCATTATGGATCCAAATGTGAATCCTGATGGGCGTGATCGCTATGTAAATTGGTATAACCAAGTAAAAGCATCGCCATTCAACACTTCGCAAGATGCAACAGAGCACAGCGAACCGTGGCCGGGCGGGCGACCAAATCATTATCTTTTTGATTTAAACCGCGATTGGATGTGGGCGAGTCAGGTTGAAACGCAACAGCGCTTAAAAATCTACAACCAATGGATGCCTCATCTTCACGTAGATTTTCACGAGCAGTTTATCAATAATCCATACTATTTTGCACCAGGAGCCGAACCTTATCACGAAATGTTGACGCCTTGGCAACGGGAATTTCAATTTACAGTTGGGAAGAATAACGCCAAACATTTTGACGAAAACGGCTGGCTTTTCTTTACGCGCGAAAGCTTTGATTTGTTATATCCTAGCTATGGCGACACCTACCCGATGTTTATGGGAGCGATTGGAATGACGTATGAACAGGCTGGACACGGGAAAGCTGGCTTGGGGATTATAAACGATGAAGATTTTGAACTAACCTTGATGGATCGGATGACGCATCACACAACGTCAGGACTTTCTACCATTGAAGTAGCATCTCAAAATGCAGCTGCTTTGAATTCTAATTTCAAAGAGTTTTTCCGAAACAATAATTTGAAGTATAAGAGCTTTGTGCTGAAAGGCAATGCAGACAACATTAAAACCCTAACCGAAATGTTGGACCGCCACGAAATAAAATACGGTTTTTCAAGTGGGGGTACAGTAAAAGGGTTTGATTACACGAACAATAAAAAAGGCTCGATAGATGCCAACGGCGCCTTGGTTGTAAGCACGAACCAACCGAAAGGAAAGATGGTTGAGGTATTATTTGAGCCACATACCGAGCTTACTACGCCTTTGACTTATGACATTACAGCTTGGAGTCTTCCGTATGCTTACGGACTTGAGGCAGTTGCGAGCACGACGTTGGTTTCGGGGAATAATGGTGCTTCGGAGAAAAAAGTTTCTAACGCGCCAACTCCTTCCGCAGCGGGATATATAACAAAGTGGAGTAGTTTGAAGGATGCCGAATTTCTTTCAGAATTATTAAAGAATGACATTAAAGTACGCTTTTCCGAAAACGAGCTCAGCTTTGGAGGAAATGAGTTTGGTCGCGGTAGCTTAATTATTACCCGAAGCGACAACAAACTGAATCCAGCTTTTGATAAAAAGGTAACAGAAATCGCGAACAAAATGGGTAGGCAATTATATGCGTCCCCAACGAGTTTCGCCGATAAAGGAACAGATTTCGGTTCGCAATACGTTCACTTAATAAAGAATAAAAAGGTTGCGATGTTGCAAGGTGAGGGCACATCTTCCTTGAATTACGGAACTTTGTGGCATTTCTTTGAAACGCAGTTGAAGTATCCAATCACTTCGATTAACACGAAAGACATAAGCAGAATTAAATGGTCAGATTACGACGTTCTGATTTTACCTGACGGATATTATAATTCGATTATTGACGAAACTGTTTTTGAAACCTTAAGTAATTGGATTGATAAGGGCGGAAAGCTTATCGCAATGGGCAATGCTGTTAGTCTTTTTGAAGGAAAGGAAGGATTTGATTTGGTGAAAAATGGTTCTGAAGAAGATGAAAAGAAAAAAGATTCCATTTCCGAAGGAAACCTAATTCCTTACGCACAACGCGAAATGGAGCGTACCAAGGATATGATTACAGGAAGTATTTATAAAATTTCCGTAGACAATACCCATCCTTTGGCTTTTGGTTATGGTGATACTTATTATACGCTGAAACTTGGAAGCGCTTCGTATAAGTTTCTAGAAGACGGATACAATGTTGGTTACATTAAAGGAGAACCTGAAAGTGTTGCCGGATTTTCTGGGGAAGCTGCTAAGGCTTCTTTAAAAAATTCCATCGTTTTTGCACAAGCAGAAAAGGGAAAAGGCAGCGTTGTTTATATGGTGGACGATGTGGTTTTTCGCTCTTTTTGGCAGAACGGGAAGCTGTTTTTGGCGAATGCGGTGTTTTTTTAGGCTGTGAGATTTAAAAGAATTTGGCTAAAGCCAATAGCTATTTTGCTTACTTACCCCGAGCTAAAGCATGGGGTTATTGGAATAACCACGGCGCTTTAGCCCGTGGTTAAACGATCCGCATATAAATCTGGCTTTAGTCAAATTTTTGCATTTTACTTTTCGCTAAAGAAGGTTTTTACTATCCTAAAAATCACCCTCTAAAACCCCTGTAATTACTCGCCTTGCATAGATAAGGCTTCAACCGATTAACAGAAGGCTTGCCGTCGTGCTTCGGAAGGCTTCCCGAGGAATCAAGGAAGGCTTTCTTTTAATTGAACGATACTGTCCTTTGAAGCAGTGTTACCCACGGTTCAACAATTTTAATGTTATATTTGTCGCAGCCATCCGCCTTGGCTTTTCGCAATAGACTTTAGACTTATTTTAATTAGTGTTTTTATCATAAATCTCGAAGTTCTTGGTGGTTTTAAAACCAAAATATAATATTAAGAATTATGGGCAGCTTTTTTACTGGATATTATAAAGGAAACTTGAATCCGCTGCTTACGGGATTTGTCTGTGGTTTTTATCCGCTGGTTTTTTATTGTTCCAATAACTTCTGGGCGGTCAATTCGTGGCAGCATCTCGGATTTTTTCTGATGAGTTTGATAGGGATTCCCGTCGCTATTTTTGCAGTGCTTTCATTGGTTTTTAAAATGTCGACAAAAATCTCCAGATACAAATCGCAGATTCTTTTTGTTACAATTATTATGACCGTTGGCACGTTGATGTCCTGGGCGATGTATCTCGATTTTAAAAAGAAAATGTTGCTGGCTTTGTTTGTTGTTTCTATTATCGCGGCCTGGAAATTACATTTACATTATAAGAAGCTTCTAGTCCTTATTCTTATAATGAGCATTATTCCGACCGTGAATTGCGCTATAAAATTAATTGAGCAGCAACAACCTCAAGATTGGGCCAATTTGCCCGATTCCATTGGCGAAGCGAAGTTCAAGAAAACTCCAAATATCTATATGATTCAACCCGATGGGTATGCCGCGCAGGATATGATGGAGAGCGAATTGTATCATTTTGACAATCCTATGTACGATTGGCTAAAGGGTGAAGGGTTTACCGTTTACGACAATTTCCGAAGTAATTATCCTGCGAGCCTAACCTCCAACTCTTCAATGTTGTCAATGCGGCAACACCATTTTGGGAAGACTCTTTTCCCATCTATTGAAATGCCACTTGCCCGTGATTTTATTGCTGGAAACAACAATGCCATTCAGATTTTAAAACGAAATGGTTATTCAAACTTTTTCATTGTTCAAGACGATTACTTTCAGCAGAGTTTACCAGTACAGCACTACGATTATTACAATGTTAATGCGAATAGAATTCCGTATTTCAGCAATGGTAAAAACCTAGAGGCAGTAGTTTTTGACGATTTAAAAGCTGCAATTGATACAGTAAAAACAGAAGGGCTACGGTTCTTTTTTGTTGAAAAGCTATTGCCTCACCACGTTCACTTTGCTGCCTCGAAAGAAGAAGAGCGAAATACCTATATCGAAAAAATTAAGGAAGTCAACAATTGGTTGAAAAACACAACGGTTCATATTTCGGAAAACGATCCTTCGGCGATTATCATCATCCTTGCCGATCACGGTGGTTGGGTGGGACTTGGTAGTTATCCCGAAATGTTTTCCACGAGAGATTCCAATCAGATAAAAACGATTTATTCCACCTTGGCGGCCATTAAATGGAACGGGAATTTAATAGATGGATTCGATGAAGAGCTGCGAAGTAATGTCAATGTTTTTCGCGTGTTGTTTTCTGTATTGAGTGAAAATCCAGAATATTTGAAATATATGGAGGACAATTCCAGTTATAACCTTCAGAATGGTACTTTTTTCAAATCTGTTAGAGCAGCAATTGACGATTCGGGAAATGTGTTGAAAGATTAAAAATGAAATCAATCAAATTGGATACATACGAAATAAGAAAATATCAACCAGAAGATAAAATTGCCTGGGACAACTTTGTGAAGATGGCGAAAAACGCCACTTTTCTGTTTCAGCGGGATTTTATGGACTATCATTCCAATCGATTTGAAGACCATTCGTTACTTGTTTATAATGACAAAAAACTCGTTGCCACACTTCCTGCGAACTTAGTTGAAGGAATATTACATTCCCATCAAGGTTTAAGTTATGGCGGATTAATATTGAATACTAAAACTACATTTCAAGAAGTTCTGATTATTTTCCGAAGCTTGTTAAGCTTTCTTGAAGCTGAAGGAATAGAAACTTTGAATTTGAAGTTGCTTCCAAAAATGTATAATCTATTGCCAAGTGACGAGATGGATTATTTGCTCTTTCTTACAAAGGCGCAACTCAGGCGACGGGATTTAAGCAGTTGTGTTTTTAATGAAAATCGGTTGAAAATTGAATCCTCAAACCGATTGCGAGGAATTAAAAAAGGGGTAAAAAATGAATTAGAGGTTCGGGAAGAGTCTGCTTTTGATTCTTTTTGGAAAGAGGTCTTAGAGCCAAATCTAAAACAAGTTCACAATCAAAAGCCTGTCCATTCCTTGGATGAAATAAATTTATTGAAATCGTATTTCCCAGATAATATCCGACAGTTCAATGTTTATAAAGACGAAAAAATTGTCGCAGGAACCACTATATTCGAAACATCGGCAGTAGCACACGCCCAGTATATTTCAGCAAATGAACTTGGACGAAAAACGGGCGGTCTGGATTTTTTGTTCAATCATTTACTGCAGCATTTCTCTCATAAAAAGTATTTTGATTTTGGGATTTCCAACGAGGCTCAAGGAATGAAGGTCAACAAAGGCCTTTTGAATTGGAAGGAAAGTTTCGGGGGAAGAGGAATTGCACACGATTTTTATGAAATTAAAACCGAGAACCATCACCTTTTAAACGATATTTTTATATGATTCCGTTTTTAGATTTAAAAGCAATAAATGAACGTTTTGAACCTTCATTTCACGAGAGCTTTCAGCAGTTTTTAGAATCTGGTTATTACGTCCTTGGAAATCAAGTGAAGTTGTTTGAAGCAAATTTCGCTAGATATTGCGGCGCAAAACATTGCATCGGTGTCGGAAATGGTTTGGATGCGCTTCGTTTAATTTTGGAAGGATATAAGGCGCTGGGAAAATTAAAAGAAAACGATGCGGTTTTAGTTGCGTCAAATACGTATATCGCTACCATTTTGGCAATAAAACAAGCGGGTTTAAAGCCAGTTTTAGTCGAATCTGAATTGGATAACTATAACTTCGACCTGACTTCCCTGAAAAACTCAATTACAAAAAACACCAAGGCTATAATGCCCGTACATCTGTATGGACAACTTTCCCCAATGAAAGAAATTCTTGAGTTTTCAAAGGCTAATAATCTCTTGGTAATTGAAGATGCCGCCCAAGCTCACGGCGCAGAAAACAGCGACAGAAAACGAGCGGGAAATCTTGGAGATGCTGCAGGTTTTAGCTTTTATCCAACTAAGAACCTTGGAGCCCTAGGAGATGGAGGAGCCATTACGACAAATGACGATGCTTTGGCCGAAGTGGTTTCAAAACTCAGAAACTACGGCACTTCCATCAAATATGTGAATGAGCTTGTAGGTTTCAATTCGAGACTTGACGAATTGCAAGCAGCATTTTTGAATTGTAAATTGCCTGCGTTGGATATGGATAATAACCGTCGTCGGGAGATTGCCAAAAGATATGTTTCAGAGATTAAGAATAAAAAAATAACGCTTCCAACTTATGACGAAAGCGAAAACCACGTGTTCCATCTTTTTGTTGTTCGCGTTGAAAATAGGAATGAATTTATAGATTATTTGGACAGAAACAGTGTAGGGCATTTAATACATTATCCCATTCCGCCACACCATCAAAAAGCACTTTCTGAATTTTCAAATTTGAGTTTCCCGAATACCGAAAAGTTGCACAATGAAGTAATCAGTATCCCGATGAGTCCTGTTTTATCTGAAGTGGATGTGGAAAGAGTGATTGGGGTTTTGAATAAATATTAGATGTTAGAAAGTAGTATAAAGAACAGAGAATAGAGAACAAAGACAATACTAGTTTTAATATTCAGACATGTTCATTACTGAAACCTGAAACTTGGAACTTGAAACCCGCAACCTATAAACCCGAAACTTGAAAATTCCAGCCTTCATAAAAAACAATCTCCTTTTAAAAATGACTTCTTTAAATGCAGGGGTTATTGGCGTTCGGTTGGTTATTTCACTTTTTATTCAACGATTGTTGGCCGAAATTGTCGGGGAGGCGGGGATTGCAAAAATCGGTTCGCTCCGTAACCTTTTGGAAATGCTTAGCTCGTTTGCTTCCATTGGCATTTTCAGCGGAGTTGTAAAATATGTAGCAGAACACAAGGACGATAAAGAGCAACTTCAGAAATTGTTTTCCACAACTTTTGTCTTTACCGCCTTTGGGTCACTAACCGTCTTCTTGATTTTATTCTTCGGCTCGGGCTATTTAAGTGAAACCATATTTGACTCACCTGATTATGTTTATCTAATAAAGCTTCTGGCAGTAATCGTTCCCTTTATCAGTCTGTATCGAATCTTTAATGCTGTTGTAAATGGACTTTCGCGCTATAAAAAGCTAGCGGGCATAGATTTCGTTAGCTATCTATTGAGTGCTGCACTAACGGTTGTTTTGTTGCTTACCCACAATCTTGATGGGGCACTTATCGCCATCGCGATCACTCCAGCGCTTCAGTTTTTTGTGTTACTATTTATTTTTATAAAAGTCCTTCGTGAGTACATACAATTCTCTAAGCTGACTTTTAAAATTCCGATGGCAAAGAGCTTATTAGCCTTTTCGCTAATGTCCTTCTTTTCAACCGTACTGCTCAATTATGTTGAAATCGACATTCGGGTGATGATTCAAAACCGTATTAACATAAACGACGCTGGGACTTGGACAGCAATGACCAATATTTCCAAAAATTATATGGTTTTTTCAGGTGCTATTTTTACCTTATATGTACTTCCGAAGTTCGCTGGCATTCACAATAAAACTGATTTCAAAGCTGAACTTCTAAATATATATAAAACGTTATTGCCTCTTTTTGGCGTAGGAATGTTGTTGATTTACTTCCTGAGAGAATACGTAATCTTAATTATTTATCCCGATTTCCACGGAATGTCTCCCTTATTTAAATGGCAACTGATGGGCGATTTTGTTCGCTTGGCTTCTTTAGTTTTAGGGTATCAATTTTTGGCGAAAAAGATGGTGAAAAACTTTATATTTTCTGAGATAATATCTTTGGGCTTGTTTTATTTTTTCGCCTATTTTCTTACAGATATATATGGAGTAGAAGGCGTGGTCATAGCACATTTCTTGCGCTATGTAGTTTACTTTTTTGTGGTATTATTTCTGGTATTCCGTTATTTTAAAAAGCAACAAAAGACTGCTGAATAGATTTTAAAACAAAGAGTTTTTTGAATAACTTTTTATTGTACTTATAATCCTATCTCTACGAAATTCAACTGTAAGGACGCAAGTTTATCATTATCTTTGCCAGAATTTTTATCGAATTTTATTTTCTGTTATTTCTATGACCCAATCACTGTTTAACCCTTTTGACGACTTAATTTTTGACGAGCATTTTTGCTTTCTCTCGGGAGCATTGACAAATGATACAATTTCTGTATTTCCCGAATGGCTGCTAACTCATTTTAAATTTGGCGATGAACGAATTGAAATGATGGATAAAACAAAGGCCTACAAATATTCAGACTTAAGGTTACCTTGTTCTCCAGAGGTTATAAAAGCCTATGAAGCATTAGATGTGAAAGTCCAGAGTGCATTTAAGGATGGATTTGAAGGAATGGAAGCGCTTGAAGAGGTAGAAATATTTCAATGGACTGGGAGAATAGTGTACGGATTGCTATACTACGAAATGGTGTATGAAAAGCAACGTTTGCTAAGACAAGGAAAGGATTTCGCGATTTCACCCTATTTAAAAGAACGCTTCGGTCATTTTCATTTAATGCTTCAATCTTTGATTGCTCCAGTAAAATTTGTTGGCAGAAAGCCTTGGAGTATGGTGCTTTTTCCACTTAAATATTCTGCAGATATTTTTAGTTATCGCGATGATACCGTCAATTTACTGTTCTCAATGGGAGTCAATGGGTTTGGAATAATCGTGTGTTTTCGAGATAATGGGGTTATAGCAGAAAAGGAAAAAGACATTCTCGAAAAAATGAAAGGTCACACCTTGCATCCAGTTCAATTTGAGGAGTTGTATGCCCGTTTCCATTATTCAGATTACCTATTGCAGTATAAGCCAGAATATAAAATTGAAGAAAACGATAATGAAATTTCAATAGAAGCGCTGCCAACCAAACTCGTTCCAAACCGACCTCTTTTTGGGGATTGGAGTGATGATATGTTTGCACAGCTGAAAGCCAATTACTGGTCTGTTTATGGAATTGAAAGGGAGGATATTCTACAATTTCAAAGGCCTCCTCTGAGTTATCTGGAGCATCCTTATACTAAAGATTTCATAAATCCAGAATCTATTGAACTGCCGTTTTAATTCTTTTTTCCGGCATGTTCTCCACCTGTCCGCCGGAGGAGGAATATTTTGTAGGTGTAATTTTCGCTTCCGAATTGACTTAACCTTTCCTCCACATTAATAGGGATCTCACCACGAACCTGCCTGCCGGCAGGCAGGTACACGAATAATATTGAAGTAGATTTGTGGCTTGCTTTTTCAAAAATCTATGCTGAGTTTTTGGAACTCCAGGCTTATTTAATAGCCTGGAGTCTATTGAGTTGTATTCAAAGATTTTAAAAATTCGTCAGCTGTCATGACAGGTAATAATGATTTTTTAAAATCCTTGCCGTTTCTTGTTATTATAATTTCACAGTCCGATTCGGTTGCACTAAAATATTGTAAAGCATCTTCAAAATCGGCTATTGAAGAATTAAGTCCTTTTTCAATCGTTTGTTCGTTTAAGGAACATATTTCACTAATGATTTTGAATTTTCGCAGTTTTTCCCTGGCAATTTTCGGACTCTCAAATTTTGCAAGAAAATAGTTTACGGTTGCAAATGAAATAGGCGAAACAACCATTGTTAATTTTTGTTTTTCTGCTAAGGTTGCAATTTTCGCAATTGGTAAATAAAAAGGATTTCGTTCGCCTAACAAATCCAACATTATATTGGTATCTATAAATATCCTTTTACTCATTTGTATTTCTCAGTTAAATAATCAGAATACTCTTTTTTATAGTCCAAATCGGTTGGGATTTCATTTCCTGTTGCAATGCTTTTTACAAATGGTGAAATCTCAAAATCAGAGGTGTCGTTTTCGGAAGTCAGGGATTGTAAATAAGCCTCAACAAGTCGTGATAAACTCATTTTTCTATTGGAAGCATATTCCTTGGCTTTTTCAATAACGTTTTGATTGAGCTTTAAAGTCAACTTAGTGTCCATAGTTTATTTGTATTATACGTACAAATATAAAGTAATAATCCGTACAATTCAATTTTCTCCTTGTGATAATAGAATTCTCACCACGAACCTGCCTACCGGCAGGCAGGTACATGAATAATATTGAAGTAGATTCGTGTAGTGTTATCTCCTGCAAGGTCACAAAGACTTTCCTGCAAGGTCTCCAAGACTTTCCTGCAAGGTCTCCAAGACTTCCTGCAAGGTCTCCAAGACTTCCTGCAAGGTCTCCAAGACTTCCTGCAAGGTCTCCAAGACCTTGTAGGTATTTCATCAACCCCGTGTTTAGATTTTTATCCTTACAATTTCCAAGTCTCCAAATATTTCTCAGCAACCGAAATATAGTTATGTTCCCTTTCAATAAATTTCCGAGCATTGTTTGAGATTTCGATAAGCTGCTTCGGATTTAAAATAAGTTCTTCAAGTTTTTGGAATAAATATTCCAAATCTGGAAGGGCGTTTATGCAGACTTCGTTTTCTTTTAAATTATAACATTCCAAAAACTCAGTTTCGGCTCCGGTAAAAACTACTTTTCCTTTCGCCATTGCCTCTAAAGCATTATATCCTTGGTCGTAAGAAAAGACCTGGTCTAAAAGTATGTGAGCAGAATTATAAGCCGAAATGTATTCTGAATAAGGCAAACTTTCAACGGTGATTATTTCAACTTTTGAAGCATATTTTTTTTCTATTTTGCTGAGTGCAGCTTCAAAATAATCATTTCCTTTTTTGAAATAATTCACTCTGTTAATGCCGTGAAAGATGATGATTTTCTCATCGATAGAAAATGGAGGTTGTTCTAAAAGTGAAGTGTTTATAGGGTTTGGAATCAATCCGCGATATTTTTCTTGACCTTTAAGCGGGATGTGATAATCCAAATCGGATGCAATTACGCCGTCCATTTTTTTGAAAATAAAATTGTGTAACGCTTTAAAATCAGGATTTAAATACTTTAAGGCAGGAGCAAAGTCCTTTTCAGAAACCTTACCATCAAACAAAGGGTTGAAAATGGAATATCGCAACTTTTTCTCAAAAGCGAATTTTATACTGCTGTAGTCCGCGCCACAGGAAAGGAGAAACAGCTTTTTGTTGTGCTTTCTTAAAAAAGAAATGATTTCCTTTTCTTCATTTGCTGCAATAGAAAATGGGCTTTCATTGATTAATTGCACCACATCGAAGTTTTTGAATTTTTCTTTATGGCTGAAAAATTGCTTTTTTAAAACTATCGAAGTGATGTCAATACCGAATATCTTATAAATCCCAACCTTGAATTTTTTCGTTATTCCCGAATTGAATCGTCGTTTCAGAAGAATATCTGAAGGAAATTTTTTGAAATGGTCGCCAGTAGAAACCAATATAACTTCGTGCCCAAGCGCCTGCAACCCTTCTTTTAAAGAGTTGTGCAATCTACTGTATTCGCCTACCAAGAGAATTTTCATCTATACCTATTTATGATTAAATGGAAGATTTATTCCTACACTTGAAGGATTGAAGTGACGTTTGCGGTGGCTCATTTTGGAAATAACTTATCTTTGTCTGTGGTTTTCCAAAAATACTATAAAATCTACGATGCCTACAGAAAATAGAATGAAAGTGTGCCTGGTTGCAATTTCTTTGGGAAAGGGTGGTGCAGAACGATCTACTGCACTTCTTTCTCAAATGTTGGATAAGAAAGGCTATGACGTTCATATCGTAATTTTGAATAATTTGATTGATTATCCGTATGCTGGAAAGCTTTTCAATTTGGGCGAAATTAAAGACGAAAACGATTCTTTAGCGAAAAGGGTGAAACGCTTTAAAAAACTTCGGGCTTATTTTAAAGAGGAAAACTTTGATTATATAATTGATAACCGAACCCGAGTTTCTGCTGGAAAAGAATGGTATTATTTAAATTATTTATACAAAGGTTTTAGAATAATCTACGTTATCCGAAGTGCTAATTTAGACCAGTATCTTCCAAAGGAAAAATGGATTTCTCAACAGATGATTAAAAAATCCCATAAGATTGTTGGGGTTTCAAAACATATTGCGAAGGAAATCAATTCACGGTTTTCAACGGATAAAGCTATTGCTATTTACAATCCGGTAATGGAAATTTCAACCATCGAAAACAATATTAATGATGAGAAATACATCATATTTGTAGGTAGGCTTAAAGATAGCGTTAAAAACATAAGTCTTTTATTGGAAGGATATGGTCAATCGGAGTTGCCTCAGAAAAACATTCGGCTAAAGATTTTGGGAAACGGAGAGGATCGTGATAAATTAATCCAAAAGGCAAAAACGCTTCGACTTTCAGATACTGTTGAATTTGTATCTTTCAAACCTGATGTTAATCCGTATCTCAAAAATGCGCTATTCACCGTTCTTACTAGCAGATATGAAGGTTTTCCGCGTGCTTTAGTAGAATCGTTGGCTGTTGGAACTCCAGTAGTTTCCGTAGATTGTGTAAGTGGTCCAAATGAAATTATTGTAAACGAAAAGAATGGACTTTTGATTGAAAACTTCAATGTCGAAGCCTTAGCCGAAGCTATGAATCGTATGGTTTTGGATAAGGAATTGTACGAGAGATGTAAAAATAACAGTGTAGAAAGCATAGCCCATTTGAGCATAGAAAATATAGCAGAAGATTGGGATAAATTATTGAAAAATGAAATATCCTCGATTAATTTGTAAGCAACGAGAGAATGATTATTTGGATATTCCGTATGTCCTTTAAAAAACAAATAGTACAGTCAGATGAAAAGTACCGAGCTCGATAAAATTGAACTGTTAGAAATTCCAAAAATCAGTGACCCTGATGGTCGCGGAAATCTTTCGGTAGTAGAAAAGGATTTGTTGCCCTTTGTGATAAAGCGGGTGTATTATCTTTATGATGTTCCAAGTTCTTCAACCCGAGGAGGCCACGCCCACAAACAATTGCAACAATTTTTGATTGCCTTGAGCGGAAGTTTCGACGTGGTGCTGGACAATGGAACTCAAAGAAGAACCATAACCTTAAACCGACCCGATCGAGGCCTTTTAATTCCAAACGGAGTATGGCGTGAATTGGAGAATTTTTCGTCTGGAGCCGTGTGTCTTTCCTTGGTAAGTGCAGAGTATAATGAGCACGATTACATTCGGGAATATGATGAATATCTACGATTTGTAGGCCGTTAATCGCGTTCCAAAGGATTCAAACATAACCTTAATCCGAATAAAGAGCATCAAAACGCTCCGTGGTTGCTTCAACAGAAAACGCTGTTTTGAGTTGAGGTTGTTTATATCAATTTTACGCACGTATTCATGGAATGAATCTAGGTCTTTGGCCAATTTATGCTGGATGGCAAATGAATACCTATTAATGTCGAGATACTTTTTTAGATATAGATTTTCTCTAGCAACTTCCTCGTACTTGTCGGGATTGAAAAACACCCTGTTTTTTGTTGGTGTATGCGATATTCGGTTGCTGCCATCTAAATTGTGTCGCGCTGAAATCTGAGTAGAGAAAACCATCGGTGAAGCAAGGGCCGCCCTTATCCAAAGGTCGGTGTCTTCTCCAGCTCCATTTGTAATTGTTGCGTCAAAACCCTTTAATTGCTGAAAAAAACTCTTTTTCATACAAACCGCCGATGTCCAAGCCAGCGCATCAATTAAGCTATTTTTGAAATAATCGTCCACAATTCCACTCCATCCCTTCTTTTCTAGAATTGGTGAAATCATGGAAGTAATCAATTTTTGATTGTGCTTTTTTTCGTAGGCCGTTGCATACCACTGTGCTTCAGGTAACTTTTCAATAAGATTATTGAGGTTTTCCAAATGGTGCGGATGCCAATAATCATCAGCATCTAGAAAAGCAATGTGTTTGGAAGTTGCTTGTTTTACGGCGAAATTTCGTGTAAGAGCAACGCCTTCATTTTTTTTGTTGAACAGCTTTATCCGAGAATCGGTAAGTGACTTAATAACTCTTTCACTTTGGTCCGTAGAACCATCGTTAACAATAATCACTTCGAAATCGGAAAAGCGCTGTGCGAAAAGACTTGCCATAGTTTTTTCTATGTCCTTTTCCTTATTGTATAAAGGGATTATAACCGAAAACTTAGGCATTGTGCTGTTTTTTTAATTTGATATAATAGTTTAAGCGGTACAAATCAAACCAGAATAGATTTGGGTTTTTAGAATTGAAATTCCGCTCCATCGTTGTTTTAAACGTAGAAATTATTAAGCTAAAAACACTTGATAAATGCAGCTTTTTTAATTTCAAATAGCTTTTTTGAATGGGGCGCATATCGTCATCCATCAACTCTTTTTTCTCTAAAATCACTGTGGATTCAACTGCTTTTAAAGCTTTTTTAATGAATTTGTCATTTTCCTCCAGTCCAAAGTGAATCACAGGATTGTCAATATGAACGACCTTAGTATTCATCTTTTTTAATTGATTAGAGAAGAAGTTATCCAGCCCATAATGATTTTCAAGTAATGTGTTGGCCTGTAAAAAAACACTTCTTTTAATGCATAAATTCTGCGAAATTATAAAAAACGGCTCTTTTTGTCTAAGCGTAACCGATTTTGCTTCTCGTGCCCGACCGTATTTCCAACGTAGGATTTTTTCACGAATTGGTCTGACTTCCTCATAACTAATACCTCCAAAAATTACATCGCAATTATTGTTGCTTATAGCTTTTACGTAGCTTTCAATAAAATTTGAATTCTTAGGAAGTACATCTGCATCCAAAAACAAAACCCAATCGTATTTTGCTTCAGAAGCCATTAAATTTCGAATTGCTGTGCGCCCAATGTTCTTTTCCAGCTTCTTATAAACCGAATTTTTAAAATTATTTATACCGTCATTTTCAGGTTCAGGATTTGGCGAACCGTCATCATAAACTCGGATTTCATATTCAATATTGGTTATTTCCAGCTGTTTGTGAATCGCTGAAACCAAAGAGAGAACCTTATAATTATATGTCGGAATAAGAATTGAAATCATTTTTGACACTCGAAATTCAATCTGCTAAAATACAGCAATCTTTTTTGGGTTGCGGAATATATAAGTAGAATTCGATGTGATTGCGAATTATAGTTTTCTTCATTTTTGAAAAAATAAGTACCTTGTGAAAAAGTATTATTCGTGCGCAAACTACTCTTGTTTTTATTACTAATTTTTGCTTCTCTTTCTTTGGAAGCCCAAGAAGATGCTTGGTTCTATCTCCGCGCTCACGATACGGCTTATATTCCTTCCTTTGCGAAAAAAAGTGAGTATTTGGTTTATACAGGAACTGATTCAAAATTAAAGTCAGTTTTGGATAAATATAAGGTCAAGACTTTTAAAAAAACCTGGAAACACGCGAAGAAACAAAATCTTAAAAAGACATTTTTCGTGATTTCTGATTCTGATAGTTTGATGAACGATTTGCTTAAAAACGCATCACATTTGTTTGAGTTTGGTGAAATAATTGCCGAAGCCGATAAAAAAATATTTGAGCCCAACGATTACGGACTTACTAGCACGATTGGCGAAAATCTAGGCGCACAAGTAAATTTGGATTATCTCGATGTGTTAGACGTGCCCAAAGCTTGGTATTATACCACAGGTTCGCGTGATGTAATTATCGGGATTTCAGACGGCGGAATTGATACTTTAGACATCGAATTTGCAGGAAAAACCAAAGTTGTTCGTACTTCACCACTTTCAAAAGGTCACGGGTATTCTGTTGCAGAAACGGCGGCTGGCCAAGGCGATAATGCTTATGGAATCCCTGGTGTGTGTTATGATTGCAGTATTTATACCACCAATTATTCACATTTTCATTCGCTCGAACAATTGGTCGAACTTTCAAGAATGGGTGTGAAAGTTATTAATTGTAGTTGGGGCACCACGACTTTCTATGAAACTGCGCAAGAGGCAATTTATGAAATGTTAGAAAATGGAACTGTTGTAGTTGCAATAGGCCATAACAGAAGCTTTTCAAAAGGAAAAGGCAAGGTTTATTACTATCCCGCTTCGTATGACAAAGTTATTGCTGTGTCGTCTGTTACGCACCGTTATGAAGACTTTCGGGAGAATATAAAGATTAGCGATAACAATAAATACTACGTCGAAAATGTGCGGTATTATGTAAGTCGAACTGCGGGTTTTAAAGATAATGACACAACGCAAACCCCTTATCTCTACGATCAAAGTATTAAGAATTTGAATGACGAAATAGATATCCTTGGGCCATCGGTAGGAATTTTTCGATATGGCGAATTGGCACTTAACGGCAAAGTGGATGTCAGCCAGTTTAATCAAACTTCGGGTGTTGCGCCTTTAATATCAGGGACTATAGGACTTATGTACTCAGTTTATCCGTGTCTTCCGGCTGAGGAAGTTGAAAGTATTATAAAGTTAACCTCTACTAATATTGATGATGTAGAGCCTAACAAACCCTATAAAGGATTGTATGGCGCTGGAATGTTGAATACTGGAAAAGCAGTAAAAATGGTTTTTGATATGTTTGCTGAAAAAGAAGCAGTTAGAATCGAAAATCAGAAATTTAGTCGTTGGGAATTTATACTCACTTCTATTTCGGATGTTGTAATTCAAAATCAAGAATTCACAGAAAACGCTACTTTAGAACTCACTTCAAAGAAAGGAATTACCATTTCACAAAACACGGTTCTAAAGCCAAATGAAACAGGTAAAATTCACTTAAAAATTGACCCTTTACTTGAAAAGGAATGTGAATTGCGTCTTCGCGATCCTAGTATTTTGGAAGATTAAAACGTTGGAAACACGACTAAAGGGAAACACGAATCACGACATTTTGAATCACGGCTACTTGGGAACTTGACCTTTTAAACCTTCTATAAATCTCATCCCTGTCTGCTGCGCTTTGGCAGGCCTAAGCCTTTATCGAGGGAAGGGAGTTATCGGAATTAAATCACAACAAGTCCCAACGATAAATAAGACGATTTCAAAATGTAAACAGTAATATCAGGGCAAAATTAAAATAGAGCCGTGATTAATCTACAATCAAAAATCGTATATCGTAAATCTAAAATCGCTGCTTCTCTAAACTGTTTTCTGAACGACTTCAAAAATCTGACTATCCTCGCATTTCAATGTTTTTGAAGGATATTTTAAAAGGAGGGCGTAATCGTGTGTTGCCATCAAGATGGTGTTTCCGTTTTTATTGATTTCCCGCAAAACCTCCATAACTTCCACGCTTGTTTGTGGGTCTAAATTTCCGGTAGGTTCATCTGCGAGAATCAACTCTGGGTCGTTTAGCAAGGCTCTGGCAATTGCAATACGCTGTTGTTCTCCACCCGAAAGTTGGTACGGATATTTAAACGCTTTGGTTTTCATATCTACTTTGGCAAGCACTTCGTTGATTCTGTTTTCTTTCGCTACTTTATCTTTCCAGCCCGTTGCTTTTAATACAAAGTCGAGGTTGCTATGAACGGTGCGATCGTTCAATAACTTAAAGTCCTGAAATACCACGCCAAGTTTGCGTCTTAAAAACGGAATGTCCCGCTCTTTTAATGTCGCCAAGTCGTAACCTACAATATGGCCCTGACCTTTTTGTAACGGTAGGTCACCATAGAGGGTTTTCATAAAACTACTTTTTCCAGTTCCAGTTTTTCCAATTAAATACACAAATTCCCCTTTTTCTATCGAGACCGAAACGTCTGAAAGTACGAGATTGTCGCCTTGAAAAATGGAAGCATCATTTAGGTATAGAACGTGATTGGACATTGGAATTTTAGATTTTAGAAGTTAGATTTTAGAATGATAATTACTTTTTATCCAGATGAATCTTTCATATTCTGGTCAACTGGCCAACCTTAAAGAAGACTGTATTGATGTTGAATTATACAATTGTTTTCGATTTCAGTTTCAGTTTCGTTTTCTCGTGTTATGAGTTCAGAGTTCTCTCAAACATCTGTCAAAAATAAGTTGAATTACTGCGAACTGCAACTGAATACTGCTACTTATTTACTATTCAAAAATTTTTCTTTCAATGCATCAATTTCTTTTTGTTGCTGAAGTGTATAAAGCGTTAGTTCTTCAATTTTCTGAAGCAGTAGTAAATTCATTTCTTTTAATGATATTCCATCTTCTTCCATTTGTGCTGCGGATGGAACTTGTGGCAAATGAAGGTTCATCTTCAAAAATGTTTCGAGTTCTTCCAAAGAAATCAATTTGTATTCCGGCAAAGTTTCGGAAAAACCGTTATAATATTTCTCAAAAACATAGTCGGGTGCAACTGCGCCATCTAAATCTACTTTCACTTCTTGGGTGTGAATTGTACCTTTAACCGTCAAAAGTTCATCGGGTGTGTCGGTTCCAATACCAATTTTACCGTCCTTTTCGGTAATATTTTTAAATGAATTCCGCTGGGCAGTGGCGGAAATTGAAAATATAAGTAAACCGAAAATCAATAATCTTTTCATAGTTATGTCTTTGTGAATTATCAAAATTTAAAAATACGGATTTTTAAATAAGTGGATTGTATTCTAAGTCCCAAAGGTTTTAAATCCTTTGAGGTTTGAATCTGAAGATAAAATTAAGATCCAGCGTTATACTTAATCCTAATTTCTAGCGTTATATTCAAACAAAAACAACCTAAAAATTTATTCGTTAATAAACTCTAAAAATTTACAGTATAGCCGAAAGTTACATTTAAGATTAAATATCTTTACGCAATCAAAAACTGTAAATAATGATAAAGAACTTTGTTGTTTTTTCGCTTTTTCTCTTCCTTTCAATCTCTTCATATTCGCAACAAACTGCGGTATATACCAACGATTTAGTCGATTTTAATCAGGCGCTTGAGCTGTATAACAATAAACAGTATCTGGCAGCACAGACGCTATTCGACAAAATCAAAAATAGCACTGACGACCAAACCATTCAAAGTGACTGCGAATATTATATCGCCAATGCTGCGGTACGGCTTAATCAGCGGAATGCAGATCAATTAATGGAAACGTTTGTAGCTAAAAACCCTACGAGCTTAAAGCGAAATTCGGCCTATTTAGATGTAGCAAATTACTATTTCGACAACCGAAAATATCCGCAAGCCCAAAAATGGTACGAGAAGGTAGATACGAGTAATTTAAGCCGAAGTGAACAGGAACAGTTCGAATTTAATAACGGATACGTTTATTTTCAGGCAAAACAATTCGACACGGCAAAGAATTATTTTAACAGCGTTTCCACGTCGCAAAAGTATGGTTCGCAAGCAAAATATTATTTAGGTTTCATCGCGTATGAAGGCGACGATTACGAAGAAGCCAACCAAATGTTTGAAGAGGTAAAAGGCGAATCCCGTTATTCCGAAGACCTTTCGTATTACCAAGCAGATATGAATTTCAAACTCGGAAAGTTTGATAAAGCTATCGAAATGGGGAAGCAACAATACGATAAATCGAGTCCCCAAGAAAAAAGTCAACTCTCAAAAATAATTGGTGAAAGCTATTTCAACCTTGGTCAATATGCCGAGGCGGTTCCGTATTTAAAAGAATATAAAGGCACTCGTGGCAAATGGAACAATACCGATTATTACCAATTGGGTTACGCATATTACAAACAAGGCGATTTTGAAAAAGCCATTGGCGAGTTTAATAAAATTATCGATGGAAAGAATGATGTTGCACAAAACGCCTACTATCATTTAGCTGAAAGTTACTTAGAACTGAATAAAAAACAAGAAGCCCTTAACGCTTTTAAAAATGCTTCCGAAATGGATTTCAGTTTAGAAATTCAGGAAGACGCATATTACAACTATGCGAAATTGAGTTATGAAATTGGGAACAGCTACAAAAGCACTCCGCAGGTTTTGATTGATTTTATGGAAGCATATCCTAAAAACCCTAATAATACTGAATTGAAAGGGCTTTTGATTGATAGCTACATAACTTCAAAAAACTATAAAGAGGCTTTAAATTTATTGGAAAACAACAAGAATTTTCAAGATAAGGAAGCCTATCAGAAGGTTGCTTTTTTCCATGGCGTAGCGCTTTATAATGAAGGAAACTACAACGAAGCGATTGTTATTTTGGATAAGAGTTTAAAAGAACCGAAGGATTCAAAATTTACAGCACGTGCCATTTATTGGAAGGCCGAGAGCAATTATGAACTCTCTGACTTTGAAAGTGCTTTAAGTGGATACAAGCAATTTCAGCAAATGCCCGAAGCGAAATCTTCTCCCGAATTTCAAAATCTAAACTATAATTTGGGATACGCTCAGTTTAAGTTAAAAAAATACGCAGAAGCAATTTCCAATTTTAAAGCCTTTGCAGGCGCATCGGCTTCAGATAAGGTTCGAAAAAAAGATGCATTTATGAGATTGGGCGATAGCTATTTCGTGACCAGTCAATATTGGCCAGCAATGGAAAATTACAATGAAGCTATTAAAATGGATGGCGCAAATGATTATGCCGAGTTTCAAAAAGCAATTAGTTACGGCTTTGTAGATAGAACCGAAAAGAAGTTGGAAGAGCTTATTGCATTTGTAAAGAAGCATCAGAACTCTGTATATCGCGACGATGCCTTATACGAATTAGGTAATACCTATGTAGCACAAAATAAAACCGCAGAGGGAATTTCGGCGTACGACCAATTGGTTCGAGACATTCCTAATAGTAGCTTCGTGCCAAAAGCATTGATGAAAAAAGCGTTGATTTACGACAACACAGGCAGAAGTAACGAAGCACTCGCTGTTTTTAAACGAGTTGCAAAAGATTTTCCTTCAACTCCAGAAGCCTTGCAAGCGGTGGCATCGGCAAAAATAATTTATATAGACGAAGGAAAAGTAAGCGAATACGCCACTTGGGTAAAAACATTAAATTACGTAGAAGTTGAAGATTCGGAATTGGACAACGCAACTTATTTGGCTGCCGAAAAACCGTACTTAGAAAACAACCAATCTCAGGCACAAACCCGTTTCGAAGGTTATTTGAAGCAATTTCCCGAAGGAAAAAACGCTATGAAAGCGCATTTCTATCTTGGTCAGATTTTCTTCTCAAATGAAAAGTCAGACAAAGCGATTCCGCATTTCAAATTTGTTGTGGAACGTGAAAGAAATGAGTTCACCGAACAAGCCTTGGCACGGATTTCAGAATTGTATTTAGGCAAGAAGGAATATCAAAACGCGCTTTCATATTTAAGTCGATTGGAAAACGAAGCAGATTTCCCACAGAATATAATTTTCGCTCAGACCAATATGATGAAGGCTTCGTATGAATTGAAGAAGTATTCTGAAGCAGTTGGTTATGCTGAAAAAGTACTTCAGAATCCAAAAATTGACAACGCTATTAAGAGCGACGCACAGGTAATCATCGCACGTGCCGCAATGGAAACGAATAATGAGGCAAAAGCAAGATCTGCCTATGCCGAAGTTCAAAAAACCGCGACAGGAAAACTTGCTGCCGAAGCACTTTATTACGATGCTTATTTTAAAAATAAGGAAGGTAAGTTTGCAGAATCTAACGCGTCTGTTCAGAAATTAGCTAAAGATTACTCAGGATATAAAATATACGGAGCCAAAGGTTTGGTAATTATGGCGAAGAACTTTTACGCGTTAAAAGATGCATATCAAGCTACTTATATTCTGGATAGCGTTATTAAAAACTTCACAGATTTCCCTGAAGTTGTTGAAGAAGCGAAAGCAGAATTGGCAAGTATAAAAGCTGCCGAAGCAAAAACAAATTCATCTGTAGAAACCGGAAATTAGGAATCAAACCTCACAGGTCTCTGAGACCTGTGAGGTTTCTTCAAACAAAAACACCACATTAAAAATCTTATAATAAGTATGTCAAATAAAGGAATAGTATTGCTCTCGTTCGCGACAACCTTGTTGTTCAATCTTTCAATGTTTTCCCAAGAAAAAGAACTAGGTACAGAAGTGGTAAATATTGTAAGACCATATACTCCCACAATTTCCGATGCCTTTAAAGTAAAGGAAACTCCAAGTTTAACCGATTCCACGACCACCCAGAAAAAGGAAGTGAAATACAACATATTTTCAGTTCCCGTTGCATCTACATTCACGCCAGCAAAGGGAAAGGCAACAGATGTGGAAAAAGTAAAGCGTGAAAAGTTATATAACAACTACGCTACCTTAGGTTTTGGAAATTACACAACCATTTTAGGCGAATTGTACAGCAATTTTGAAATCAGCCGTACAGAAAGTGCTGGTTTTTTCTTTCGCCATAATTCTTCACAGGGCAACATTAAAGGTGTAGAATTGGACAATCAATATTATGACACCAGTTTAGATGCTAATTACACCAATCGTGAAAAAGATTTGACCTACACAATCGAAACAGGATTTGAGCATCAAATGTACAATTGGTATGGTGTGCCAACGGGGGTATTTGCACCTCACGTTTTGTCTGATATCGATGCGAAACAAACATATTTCAGTGGCTATATTGGCGGCAATTTAACTTTGGCCGATTCGTATTTTGAGAAAAGCGGGCTTACTATCCGCTATTTAGGCGATGCTTTTTCGTCTTCAGAATTTAATGTGAAGCTTACTCCAGAATTTTCATTTCCTATAGAAAATCTAAATTTGCGAGTAGAAGGAGATATTGATTATTTAAGCGGAAGTTTCGACAAAAACTATGCGAATACTTCCGATATGAAGTACAGCTTTTTAAATGTAGGCGTTGCGCCATCTATTGCTTTTACAAATGAAGATTTATCAGTTACTTTAGGAGTAGCAGGGTATTTGGTGATGGATTCAGAAAACAGCGATACCGATTTTTCACTTTATCCAAGATTGAATGCTTCGTATCGCTTAATGGATGAAACTGTTGTTGTGTATGGAGGAGTAGAAGGCGGAATTCAACAGAATTCATATTACGACTTTAAGGAGGTGAACCCTTTTGTTTCCCCAACCTTATACATTGCGCCAACTAAGAATATTTATGAAGGTTTTGGAGGTCTTAAAGGAAAGTTGACAAGTACAGTGGCCTATAATTTTAGAGCGGCTTACGGACAAGACAAAAACAGAGCGTTGTTTTTAGCGAATCCTAGAAAATCTAATGCACAAGAAGGGTATGAACACGGAAATTCGTTCAATGTTGTTTATGACGAAGTAAACACCTTATCAGTTTTTGCCGAATTACAAGTGGCTATCTCTAGTGATATCTCATTGGGAATTAATGCAGATTATTTTAATTATAGTACAGACATTCAAAGTGAAGCGTGGAACTTGCCAAGTTTAAAAGCATCTGTGTTTTCAACTTTTAACATCACAGAACAATTTTATGGAGGCGCTTCCATTTTCTTTGTAGGCGAACGCAAGGATCTTTTCTTCGGAGACATTCCTACTCCAGAAGTTGTTACGTTGGACGGTTATTTAGATGCCAATGTGCATTTTGGCTACCGATTTACCGACCGACTTTCAGCTTTTGTAAAAGGAAGCAATCTTTTAAGCGACAACTACCAGAAATGGATGAACTATCCTGTGCAAGGAATCCAAGCATTAGTGGGAGCTACTTATAAGTTTGATTGGTAAGTCTAAATAAGGCTGATTTTGATTGATTTAGGTGTGTTCCTGATTAACATAATTGTGTTAGTTGCTTTTAGAAAGCAGATGTTTTCTATTTTTACAAATCAATTATACAGATAATGAGAAACATACTATTCGCTTTATTAGCAATTTCAGTTTTTTCCTGTGCCCCAGATAAAATTCCTGCTGACTTACTTATTAAGAATGCTACAATTTACCTGGTTGACAAAGAATTCAACACCGCCAATTCTCTTGTAGTTAAAGACGGAAAGATTCTCGAAATAGGTTTAAAGCCCGAACTTGAGTTAAAATATAAAATTAAGGAAACTTACGATGTCAAAGGAAACACTGTTATTCCTGGATTAATTGATGCCCACGCACATTTGTATGGCCTGGGGCTTGGACTTCAAAATGTGGACTTGATTGGAACAACAAGTTTTGATGAGGTCTTGGGAAGATTGGTTGCCTTTCAGGAAGAAAAACAACTTCCGTATATAATCGGTCGTGGATGGGATCAAAACAAATGGGAAAACAAGACTTTTCCAAATAAAAAAATGCTCGATTCCTTGTTTCCTAATACACCAGTTGCCCTGCGAAGGGTAGATGGACATGCTTTATTGGTGAATTCAAAAGCGCTCGAACTTGCTGGTATTACTACAAAAACCAAAGTTGAAGGTGGCGAAATTCACGTTGAAGACGGAGAACTTACAGGAATTATTATCGATAGTCCAATGGAATTGGTAAACAAAACCTTTCCTAAGATTACTCGAGAAGTTTCTATTAACGCCTTGTTAGAAGCTGAAAAAATAAGTTTACAATATGGCTTAACAACTGTTAGCGATGCTGGTTTAGACAGAAACATAATCGAGCTTATTGATTCCCTTCAAAAGGAAGAAAAATTCAAGCTGAGGATGTATGCAATGGTGAGTAATAGTCCTGAAAATGTAGCTTATTATTTACAAAATGGGACTTATAAAACAGACAGGCTGAACGTACGCTCTTTCAAAGTGTATTCAGACGGCGCTTTGGGGTCGCGAGGTGCGGCAATGCGCGAGCCATACAGTGATAAGCCGCATCATCACGGTGCTATGATTACAACCCAAGCCAGTTTAGATACCTTGGCTCAGAAACTTGCTAACTCAGAATTTCAGATGAACAGCCACGCAATTGGCGATTCTGCTAATGTTGCTGTTTTACGCGCTTATGACAAAGCATTAAAAGGTAAAAACGACCGACGTTGGCGAGTGGAACACGCTCAAATAATTTCACCAGAAGATTTTAATTATTTTTCAGCGAATCATAACATAATTCCTTCTGTGCAACCAACACACGCTACAAGCGATATGTATTGGGCACAAGATAGGGTAGGCCCCAAAAGAATGAAAGGGGCTTATGCGTATAAAACATTGCTGGATAAAGCAGGAGTAATTGCCTTAGGTACAGATTTCCCAGTGGAAAACGTAAATCCGATGTACACATTTTACGCAGCTGTTGCGCGAAAGGATTTAGAAAATTTCCCTGAAAACGGTTTTCAAATGAAAGATGCGCTAACTCGTAAAGAAGCCTTGCGTGGAATGACGATTTGGGCAGCCTTTGCCAATTTTGAAGAAAATGAAAAAGGAAGCATTGAAGTTGGAAAATTTGCCGATTTCACCATTCTTGATAAAAACATAATGGAAGTTGATGAAGATGAAATCCCAAATACGAAAGTGGTAGCGACCTTTATAAATGGAGAGCTAGTTTTTGAAGCGGAGTAGTTAAACCCCAAAGGTCTCTAAGACCTTTGGGGTCTAATCCTCGCTAAGTAATCAAAATTCTCTCCGCGTTCAATCACTTCAAAATGGAGGTTGTTTTCAACGCATAATGCTTCAAACAACTTCTCATCAAGATAAAGCCATTCAAAAGGCTCGCTTTCCATTTCTTTATAGCGCATTGTGAATTCCAATTCGCCATAATAGCGGTCTGCAGGAACTAAAATTCCGCCTTCTTCGGTAGCATCGTACATATATTGCAAATCGCTTGAATCAATCAGAATCTGCCCTTTCGGATGTAATAGCGATTTTAAATGCTGAAGATATTTGGAGGTGGTTTCCAAATTCTGAAAAATCCCAGTTCCATTCATCAGCATTAATATAGAGTCGAATTTTTCATTTTTCAACTGAAGCAAATCGATATGTTTTGCGTTTTTAAGTCCTCGTAATTTACAAACTTCTATCGCACCTTCAGAAGTGTCAATTCCCAAAACATCAAAACCTTTTTCTTGAAGATAAAGCGCATGACCACCAGCGCCACAACCCACATCCAAAACTTTTCCTTTGGCAAATTTTAATGCTTTTTGCTCTATTTCAGGCATTTCATTGAAATCTCTGAAAAGATAAGGCAGCGGTAATTCATCTTCTTCTGAAATATTCGTTTCCGTAATAATATCTTCGGAATAGTTTCCGTTGTAGTAATCCAATAACGCTGTGCCGATTATGTCTTCCATAAGTTTGTAAGTTGAGAAGTTGCTTTTCAATTTAATTTCTCATCACGAAAGTATTGTTATTTGTTGACATTCTTGATAATTATTCAGTTGAGAATAAGAAGATGCGACTGAGAGGTAGTAGATTTGTATTTTAAAATTAAAATGGTCTCTGTGTATCTCTGCGATTTCTCAGCGCAACTCTGTGTAACAACTATTTCGCTGAGTTTCCCAGAGGTATGCTGAGGCTCACAGAGAAATACGATTTAAATGGAAAAGATTTTAAACGAACTTCCCCAAAAAGCAAAAGAAGCCGAAAAGGAAAACAAAAAGTTTTTCGCAACGCTGAAGAAAAAGCCGCCAAAGCATTTAGATACTTTGATGCAAGAACTTCACGAGGAAGAATTTGAACGTATCGATTGTCTTACTTGCGCCAATTGCTGCAAAACAACAGGGCCTTTGTTTACAGACAAAGATGTTGAACGTATTTCAAAACATTTCAGGATGAAGCCGCAGCAGTTTATTGAAACCTATTTGCGGATTGATGAGGATAAGGATTATGTTTTACAAAGTGTGCCTTGCACTTTTTTAGGAGCGGATAATTATTGCAGTATTTACGATGTTCGCCCAAAAGCCTGCCGCGAATTCCCCCATACCGACCGAAAAAAGTTCCAACAAATCTCGAATCTTACAATGAAGAATGTCGCTATTTGCCCAGCGGCTTATAATATTGTAGAGGAAATGAAGAAACGCTTGGGCGTTAAAAATCCAAATAACAATAAGGCAAATTCCAAATCTCAGTATCCAAATCTCAAATAAATCACAAATTACAAGCTAGAAAGGGCAAAAGAAATATAAACCCTAATCTTCAATTAACGATAATACAAATTTCAAATCCTCTTTTTTAGAGCGCGCACGGGCTTTGAAAATTGAATTTTTGAATTTTGAGTTTTATTTGGAATTTGTCATTAGGAACTTAATTATATAGCAAATACTTCCCCCGTACCTTCTCAAACTTCCCCAGTCCTTCCTTCCAAGAATCCCGAATTTCTTCGGCGGATAATCCTTGTTCAATTTGCTGCTGTAGTTGTTTGGTTCCTGCCAATTTCACAAAAAACGAATTGAAGAAATCTTTCTTTTTGCCATTGGCGTTATAAGCATCAATCAGCCATTCCAAGTTGATTTTATTTAAGCGTGGTTCTTTCCGAAGGTCTTTTCCATAACAAAGTTGCCCTTTGAATTTTGGTTCTTTCGAACCTTCATTGGGTTGAGGAGTATATTGAAAAGAATATTTGGAAGCAGGTAAACTCGGAGCACCAAAAACCTGAAATTGCATTTCCGTTCCGCGACCCGCATTTATAAAAGTACCCTCAAAAAAACAAAGACTTGGATACAAGTTTATGGATTGGTCGTTTGGTAAATTTGGTGATGGTTTTATCGGAAGTGAGTATAGAGTTTTGCGTGTATAATTCTCCATTTCAATTACGCTCAAATCACATTTCAACCTGTTGTTAAGCCATCCTTCTCCATTTATCATTTTTGCATATTCACCAATCGTCATTCCGTGAACTATCGGAATTGGGTGCATTCCCACAAAACTTTGATGTTCTTTTTCCAAAATAGGGCCGTCAATATAATGTCCGTTGGGGTTTGGACGGTCCAGAACGATTACAGAAATCCCCAACTCTGCACAAGCTTCCATTACATAATGCAACGTCGATATATAGGTGTAAAACCGAGCGCCAACATCTTGAATATCAAAAACCACTACATCAATTCCTTTTAGCTGTTCTGGAGATGGTTTTTTATTGCTTCCGTAAAGCGATATTAATGGAACGCCCGTTTTGGAGTCAATTCCGTCTTTTACATGCTCGCCTGCATCGGCAGTTCCGCGAAAGCCATGTTCGGGTGCAAATACTTTTTTCACTGAAATTCCATTTTTTATTAGATAATCTACTAAATGAAATTCCATATAAAAAGTATGTTGAGGTGAGGTTTGATATTCTTCTTCAGCGATATCTTCAACCATCGAGGTCTGATTCGCCACAACGCCCACATTTTTTCCTTTCAACAATTTGGAATAAACCTCAAACCGCTCGGCTCCCACAATAATTTTGGAGGCCTGAATCTCTTTTATCTCTATTTCCTGTTCTCTATTCTCTATTCTTTGCTCTTCATTCTCTTCTCTTTGTTCTTTTTTCTCCACAGAACTTCCACATGAAAAAATAGTCAGAACAATCAATAAAACTGTATTTTTGAAAAAAGTTAACTTCATAAGATTTAAGTGAATTTCGAATTTTTCATCGCTCGGCGCATCATTGCTTCTAAGGACTATAAAAGTAGTATTTCGGCACCGATAATAAAAATTGCGATTACTGCTATTGCTATTGGGGTAATTATGATGTTGATCTCCATTGCAACTGGCATTGGACTTCAACAAAAGATTCGCGAAAAGGTTTCGGCTTTTAATGGCGATATCATCATAACCAATTTTGATACCAACTTTTCCAACGATTCTCAAAACCCCATTTCAAAAGAACAACCTTTTTACCCTAAATTTAAAAATGTTGATGGTATAAAGCACGTGCAGGTAACGGCTTCCAAAGGTGGTGTAATCCGCACTGAAACTGATTTTGAAGGCGTGGTCGTAAAAGGTGTGGGCCACGATTACAACTGGGATTATTTTCAAGATTATCTTGTTAAAGGAAAACTTCCCGATTTTAAAAACGATTTAAATGCAGACATTTTAATTTCAGAATATCTTGCAAATAGGCTTCATCTAAAACTAGACGACAAGATTGCTACGTTTTTTTTAAACGATGAAGTTTCAAAAGTTCCAAGACCATTGGGACTTAAAATTGTTGGAATTTATAATAGCGGCTTTCAACAGTTTGATGAACAGTTTATCATTGCTGATATTAGGCATATTCAAAGATTGAACAAATGGGATGAAAACCAAATTGGGGCGTTTGAAGTTTTTGTAAACGATTTTGATGAAATTGTTCCCATCGGAGAGGCGGTTTACAACGAAACAGGAAGTACACTCGACACCCAAACCATTCGCTACAAATACGCTTCCATTTTTGAATGGTTGGATTTATTCGACTTTAATATTTTGGCAATTATCGGGATTATGATTTTGGTGGCAGGTATCAATATGATTACCGCGCTTTTGGTTTTGATTTTGGAACGCACGCAAATGATAGGAATCCTAAAAGCAATGGGAAGTAGCGATGGCAGCGTTCGGAAGATTTTTATTTACAATGCAATGTACCTTATAGCTGTTGGTTTGTTTTGGGGCAATTTAATAGGAATTGGATTGTTGTTAATTCAAAAATATGGAAAGGTCTTTAAGCTAAATCCAGACACGTATTACGTAAACGAAGCCCCTGTATACCTGAGTTTGGATTATATTTTAATTTTAAATGCAGGGACCTTTGTGCTCTGCCTCTTAATGCTTTTAATTCCTTCGTTTATTATTTCCAAAATATCCCCAGTGAAGGCGATTCGGTTTGAATAAGGATTTCAAAATTTAAAGACTTCTGTTTTTTTTGATGCTTTTAAGGAGTGTAATGGAAACCTATCTAAATCTTTTATTTTCATCAATAAATTGTACCTTTGCCGCTTCAAAATATACTATGGACTACGCAGAAAACATCTTAGGAACTATTGGTAACACGCCAATGGTGAAAATCAACAAAATTATAGGCGACATTCCTGCTTTGGTACTTGCCAAATATGAAACTTTTAACCCAGGAAATTCGGTTAAAGATCGTATGGCGGTAAAGATGATTGAAGATGCAGAAGCCGATGGAAGACTTAAACCCGGAGGTACTATTATTGAAGGGACATCTGGAAATACAGGAATGGGCTTAGCACTTGCTGCTATTGTAAAAGGCTATAAAATGGTCTGCGTAATTAGCGACAAACAAAGTAAAGAAAAAGTTGATATACTTAGAGCTGTTGGAAGTGAAGTAGTTGTTTGCCCAACCGATGTTGCTCCCGAAGATCCACGTAGTTATTATTCCGTTTCTAAAAGATTAGCGGAAGAAACGCCAAATAGTTGGTATGTGAACCAATATGACAATCCGAGTAACGCCAAAGCACACTACGAAAGCACAGGTCCTGAAATCTGGAAACAGACCGACGGAAAAGTAACGCATTTTGTGGTAGGAGTAGGTACTGGCGGAACCATAAGCGGCGTTGGAAAATATCTGAAAGAACAAAATCCAAATGTGAAAATTTGGGGTATTGATACCTACGGAAGTGTTTTCAAAAAATACCACGAAACGGGAATTTTTGACGAAAATGAAATATATCCTTATATCACTGAAGGTATTGGTGAAGATATTCTGCCTAAAAATGTTGATTTTAGTATAATTGATGGTTTCACGAAAGTAACCGATAAAGACGCTGCTATCTACACGCAAAAGCTTGCCAAAATGGAAGGCTTCTTTTTAGGAAATTCCGCTGGAGCCGCGATAAAAGGCTTGTTGCAATTAAAAGAACACTTCACCAAAGACGACGTAGTTGTGGTTCTCTTCCACGATCACGGAAGTCGCTATGTTGGTAAAATGTACAACGACGAGTGGATGCGCGAGCAAGGCTTTGTTGAAGAAGAAGCGTAAAAGCCTTTACTTTGGCTTAAAGATTCAGCCAATTCGCTTTATATTTGTATATTAAGTAATTCACGCTCTGGAAATTTTTATTGCATTTCGAGCTTGAATACGTAACAACAAATTACTTTTAGCAATTATCATGAAAAAAGAAGCCAAAAAACTTTTTCGTTTTCTGCGTACGAAACCTGTGCCTGCAAATACTAACGAAATTTTGGCTCTGGAGCGTACAAAATTAGCCAATGAACGCACCTTGCTTTCTTATATCCGGTCTTCACTTTACTTGCTAATTGGCGGAATAGGAATTTTACAACTAAAAGATTTTGAAAGTATAAAATGGCTGGGTTATTTGTCACTCGGCGTTTGTGTAATATTTTTAACTGTTGGCATTTTTCGATATATGCTTTTAATGCGAAGGCTTTACAAATGGAATCGGATACTTTTTGTAGATACTATTTCAGAAAAAGTCAGTAAACAAGCTGATGCTCAGGATAAAGCGAATGATTAAAGAGTTGTGAGAAGGATTCTTTTTCATATATTTACGTAATCTTTATTTACACCTCCCTAGAATACTATTTTAAGTTTATCTGTCAAGAAACCTAAAAGGGCTCAAAGCAGTTAGGCGTTAGGCATCGTAGTAAATAGCTTCAAAATAGCCGCTTATTTCGTGAAAATCGATGTCTTACGTTCTATATCTTATAGTCTTATGTCATAAATATTATGGATTGCTATGAAAGAGGATTTTCTTCATTATGTATGGAAATTTCAAAAGTTTGAAGCATCTAATTTTAAAACTTCGGATGGCGAAAATCTCCATATTAAAAATCAAGGGGCACACAACTTAAATTCAGGTCCCGACTTTTTCAATGCCCAAATCGAACTCGATGGTCAATTATGGGCTGGGAATGTCGAAATTCATATAAAGTCTTCAGATTGGTATGCGCACGGCCACGAAACAGACGCTGCTTATGACAATGTAATTCTGCACGTAGTCTGGGAACACGACGCCGAAATTTTTAGAAAAGATGGCTCTGTTGTTCCCACGTTAGTTTTAAAAGAACTTGTCCCAAAATTTACTCTAGTTCGCTATCAAAAACTATTTTCAAAAGAGAAGAAATGGATTAATTGTGAAAACGATTTTGCCGATGTAAATTCTTTTATAATTGAAAACTGGTTGGAGCGACTTTATATTGAAAGATTGCAAAAGAAGGGTAAAGTGCTGCTTCAGGAATTGGAAGAAACACAAAACCATTGGGAAGCTCTTTTGTTTCGAATGTTATGTAAAAATTTTGGCCTGAATATTAATGGCGAATCTTTCTTTAGTATTGCGAAATCGGTTGATTTTTCTGTTGTGAAAAAGTCTAGTCCAAATCATCAGAATTTAGAAGCTTTGTTGTTGGGACAAGCTGGATTGCTCGATGGAGAAAAAGAAGATGGCTATTTTCACTTATTGAAAAAGGATTACGAATATTTAAAACGAAAATTCAATCTTCAAAATGAAGGCATTATCACTCCATTGTTTTTCAGATTGCGCCCACCAAACTTTCCGACCATTCGGCTTGCTCAGTTAGCAGCACTTTACAATCAACAAGATAATTTGTTTTCGAAAATAATTTCCCTTAAAAACACTTCAGATTTTTATACACTTTTAGATATTACGGCTAGTGAATATTGGAATACACATTATAATTTTGGAGTGGCTTCAAAAGACAGTAAAAAGCGCATTACAAAGAGCTTCATAAACTTGTTAATAATTAATACAGTGCTTCCTATAAAGTTCTGCTACGCGGTTCAACAAGGTCAAGATGCTTCCGAAGAAATATTGAAAATAGCTTCCGAAATTCCTTCTGAAAAAAATGGAATTGTCGATAAGTTTAATTCATTAAAAAGTATTTCAAAAGCTGCTTATCAAAGCCAAGCCTTGCTTCAGTTAAAAAGTGAGTACTGCGATAAACACCGCTGTTTGCAATGTGCCATAGGAAACGCTATCGTAGGTTCTGGAATTAAATCAATAGACAACAATGTTACCTAAAATCATTTTTTTTCGCGAAGTGGTTTTAGCTTTTTAAAAGTAAAAGCCGTAATTTGCGTGTATGTTACAAGCTGTTTATTCTTTACGTCATTACCTTGAGAAGCGCGGCTTTTATGTTTCTTCCCGCTTTGCAGATAGATTAGGAATGCGAGCCAAAAGTGTTCGTTTGTTTTTTATTTATGTATCCTTCGCCACTTTGGGTGTAGGGTTTGCCATTTATCTTACGATGGCTTTTCTTCTCAAATTAAAAGACCTTGTGAATACTAAACGCAGCTCTGTTTTTGATTTATGAAAAATCTTTTCGGTTCAAAAATATTCATCGCACTGCTTTTGCTATTTATTGTTTTCTTGATAGGTGTTTTTGGATTTTATTTTTTTTCAGACTACAGTTGGATAGATGCATTCTATATGACGGTTATAACTGTGGCAACCGTTGGTTTTGGAGAAGTTAAGCCACTAAGCCCTCAGGAAAAAGTTTTTGTTTCGCTTCTTATTATTTCCAGTATCTTTATTTTAGCTTATGCTATCTCTGTAATAACCGAGTATATTTTAAGTAAAAAATTGGGCGAATCAAGAGATAGTGTAGTGCAGAAAAAAATGAAATTTATGCAAAATCATGTAATAGTTTGTGGTTACGGAAGAAATGGAAAGCAAGCATCGCAAAAATTACTAGCTTATAACCAACCATTTGTAATTATCGAGAAAAACGAAGAGGTGGTTGAACGTTCCTCTAATAATGAAACGCTATTTGTTTTGGGAGATGCTACGGAAGATGAGATTTTGCTGAAAGCAGGAATTAAAAAGGCTTCTACTTTAATTTGCGCTACACCCAATGATGCCGATAATTTATTTGTAGTGCTTTCGGCTAGACAATTGAACAAAAAACTTAAAATTATAAGTCGTGCCAGTGAAGAGACAAGTTATAAAAAAATGAAATTAGCTGGGGCTGACGATGTAATAATGCCAGAGAAAATTGGTGGCGATCACATGGCTTCATTAGTAGTAGTTCCAGATTTAGTGGAATTTTTAGGAAACCTTACCGTGTCTGGCGAGCAGGACAGTATTAATGTAGAGCAAATACCGTTCGAGAAAATTTGTCCGTCTGGGCAAGAATTAGCTATAAAAGATTTGGACATACGTAAAAAAACAGGTTGCTCAATTATTGGCTACCGTTCCGAAACAGGAGAATATATTGTTAATCCCGGAGCATCGCTTGTACTTCGTAGAAAATCAAATTTGATTTTGATAGGTCGTCCGGATCAGATTGAAAGCCTTAAAAGAGAGTATGGGGTTTAACGTAGCGTTAACAAGTTTCTTCTCAATTCTTTGAAATTCTTATTTTTTTTCGGCATCTTGCTACGCCTTAATTACTGAAGTTTCATCAAAAAATCTTTTATGAAGAAATATCTTCTTTCGCTTTTAGCATTCCTAATTCCAATTTTAACTTTCGCTCAAGAGCAAACGGCCTCAGATAAAATTGATACAATCTTTAGAGATTATACTGGTTGGTTTGTTGAAGGTATATTTTATGAAATTCCGTTTTCTGAGTCATTCCAAATTCCTTGGGTTCTCATTGTGCTAATTGGAGGTGCTACTTATTTTACTATTTACTTTAAATTTATAAACTTCACTGGTTTTAGAACCGCATTTCGTGTTGTTCGTGGAAAATACGAAGACATTGAAAAACACGGGGCCGATACGCTTTATGGGGATATGACCCCAAATGAACAAGAAGATTTAATTGAAACTATTCGTGACGATAGCGCCGATGGTGAAGTTTCACACTTTCAAGCTCTTACCGCAGCGCTTTCTGCAACGGTAGGTTTAGGGAATATTGCGGGAGTTGCTGTGGCATTGTCCATCGGTGGGCCAGGAGCTACTTTTTGGATGATTGTTGCTGGTTTATTGGGTATGGCCTCTAAGTTTGCTGAATGTACACTTGGTGTAAAATATCGCGATGTAGGACCGGACGGTACAGTATATGGTGGCCCAATGTATTATTTAAAGAAAGGTTTAGCCTCAAAAGGTATGGGGAAGCTCGGAAAGCTTCTAGCAATTGTTTTTGCTGTCTTCGTAATTGGAGGTTCCTTTGGTGGTGGAAATATGTTTCAAGCCAATCAAGCTTCTGCACAATTTGTACAACTATTCGAACTACAAGGTACTAGCGGTGCAATGTGGTTTGGAGCTGTAATGGCTATAGTTGTGGCCTTCGTAATTATTGGTGGAATTAAAAGAATTGCCAAGGTTACAGAGAAAATTGTTCCGTTTATGGCAGGAACTTACGTAGTTGGGGGATTAATCGTTTTAGCGGTAAATTATCACCATATTGGGGACGCTTTTGCTTTAATTTTTGAAGGTGCTTTTTCAGGACTGGGTATTGCTGGTGGATTGGTAGGGGTTATGATTCAAGGTATTCGTCGTGGTGCTTTTTCAAACGAAGCCGGAGTTGGATCTGCAGCAATTGCACACTCTGCAGTTCGTACTAAATATCCTGCTTCCGAAGGAATTGTGGCGCTTTTAGAGCCTTTTATTGATACTGTTATTATTTGTACAATGACTGCGCTGGTAATTATCATTACCAACTTCGATAATAATATTTTACAATATGGCGTGCCAGTAAATGAAGGAGTAGAAATAACCGCTGTGGCATTTGATACGGTAATCCCTCACTTTTCAATTATATTGACAATTGCTGTAATATTATTTGCGGTATCAACAATGATTTCTTGGTCATATTATGGCTTACAAGGATGGATTTTTCTTTTTGGAAGAGGGAAAGTTGTAGAGCTCGTTTATAAAACCATATTTTGTATCTTTATCTGGATTGGTTCTGTAATAAGTCTCGGTTCAGTTATCGATTTCTCCGATGCCATGATTTTTGCTATGGTAGTACCGAATATAATTGGCGTTATAATCCTAACTCCAATTATTCGCAAAGAATTGAAACGATATATGAGCGCCATACGCACCAAGCACGAAGCCCTAGATGAAGGCTTAGAAGATATGTCGAAACATTTGTAGATACCACTATTATGAATATCAAATCCCACTTCACGTTCAATAAAGAGCAGCGAAGTGGGATTTTGCTTTTGCTGCTACTCATCACTGCTTTACTCTGCGTCTACTGTTTTGTCGATTTTTCTAATGAAGATACATTAGACACCTCGTCCGAAGAAATTGTAACTATACAAAAACAATTAGATTCCCTCCGATTAGCCGAAGTAGAAAAGCGAAAGCCGAAAATATTTCCATTCAATCCTAATTTCATAACCGATTATAAAGGATATACGTTAGGAATGTCTAACGAGGAGATAGACCGATTACTCAAGTTTAGAGAAGAAGGAAAGTGGATAAACTCTGCAGCCGAATTTAAAAATGTAACCAACGTTTCAGATTCACTTTTAAACAAAATTAGTCCATATTTCAAATTTCCTGAATGGGTGACTAATCCAAAACCCAAAAATAATTTCAACAATCAAAAAAGTAATAAAGGGTTTGTAGAAAAACCATTCAATCAAAAAATTGATTTAAATATAGCCACAGAAGCGCAACTGCAGCAAGTTAGTGGAATAGGGAAGACACTTAGCAAGCGAATAGTTTTGTACCGCGAAAAACTCAACGGCTTTTCAAACGACAAGCAATTGTATGCAGTCTATGGCTTGGATAGTGTAGTTATAAAACGAACCTTAAATTTATTTACAGTTAAAGAACCCAAAGAAATAGTAAAAATGAATGTGAATATTGCATCAGCTTCTGATATTTCAACCATACCGGGAATCTCTTTTGATTTGGCTAAGAAGATTTGGGAATATCGAAGACTACGCGAAAAAATCACAAACTTTGAGGAGCTAAAAAAAATTGAAGGAATCAGCGAAAGTAAATTAAAGCTAATTCAGCTATATTTGTCAATTGATTAACATAAATAGATCGCCAAAAGGCTTATAAATAATAGTTTCAAGAGAAGTATGGATAAAATGTATTTTACAGAAGAGCACGATTTTTTCAGAAAGAGTTTTCAAGATTTTCTTCAAAAAGAAGTAGTGCCACATATTGATAAATGGGAAAAAACAGGTCAAATCGAACGATTTATTTGGGAAAAATTTGGCGAAATGGGCTACTTCGGAATCTATCAACCTGAAGCGTATGGCGGTATGGACCTTGACCTTTTCTATACTGTAATTTTTTTAGAAGAGCTTCAAAAAGTGAACTCTGGAGGATTTGCGGCCGCAATGTGGGCACATGCGTATTTGGCTATGACTCATTTAAAGAAAGAAGCCAATCACGAACAAAAAGAAAAGTATTTGGCGCCAAGTATCACTGGCGAAAAAATTGGATGCTTATGTATTACCGAACCTTTTGGAGGAAGCGATGTTTCTGGTATGCGAACCACAGCTGTTAAAAAAGGGGATAAGTATGTTATTAATGGTTCAAAAACTTTTATAACTAACGGAATTTATAGCGATTACTTAGTCGTTGCGGCTAAAACTGCACCAGAATTAGGAAACAAAGGGATTAGCATCTTTGTTATGGATCGTGATATTAAAGGAATTTCTGCTACAAAACTGAATAAATTAGGCTGGAGAGCTAGTGATACCGGCGAAATTGCATTCGATAATGTTGAAATCCCTGCCTCAAGCTTAATGGGTGAAGAAAATATGGGCTTCCCTTACATTATGCAACATTTTGCGCTAGAACGCTTGATAATGGGGATTAACGCCCACGCTAGAAGTGAATTTGCGTTGGAATACACCATTCAGTATATGAAAGATCGTTTTGCATTTGGAAAGAGTATTTCAAAATTCCAGGCATTACGTCACCGTGTTGCACAACTAGCAAGCGAAATTGAAGTAAGCAAGACCTTTAATTACGTTACCGCAAAACGTCTTAACGATGGCGAATACGTGGTAAAGGAAGCTACAATGAGTAAACTTATTTCCACAAAAGTAGCGGATGAGGTGATGACCGAATGTCTTCAGTTTTTAGGCGGATACGGTTATATGGAAGAGTATCCGTTGGCAAGACTTTTACGCGATAGTAGACTTGGGCCAATTGGAGGAGGAACTTCCGAAATTCTTCGCGAGATTATCTCTAAAATGGTAATTGAAGGAGTTTCATACAAGCCAGCTACCTAATTTAGGGAAATAAAACTTGTCGTTAAAACCGTCTAACTTTGTATGTCTTGCATATTTAGTAGCAAACTCGTATTTTTAAAATTCAAGTGGTTTAAACGTAATAGCCCATATTGTCCAGACGACTCGTGATGAAATAGTGCAAGCGCTAAAAAATGGATTTAGTGACTTTGAAGATTCAATACATTATGCAACAGCGTTAAGGATTGATGACATTCCATAAAAAAATCTGAAATTGGGGTGTATACGCCTGAAAATTTTTTTAAAATTGAAAGATGATAGGAAGTATTGACTCGATTTCTAAGCAAATCTGTTGCTCAAATTATATAAGTTCAGAATATTTTACAAAATCAAAAGCTATAATGACTACTTTCCGTTTAAAGAACCTTTTAAGAGTATTAATCTTTTTCGTCTCCGCAACCACTTTTGCACAAACAGAACTTAAAGGTACAGTAGCGGATTTTATGACGTTTATGCCAATTGAAAACGCAAGTGTTTACATAAAAAATACCACTGTGGGAACCATTACAAATGCCGATGGGAAATTTGCTTTAATGGTTCCAGAGAAAAATATATCTGATACTTTGGTTATTTCTTCTATCGGATTTAGGAGTTATGAAACAGCAATTAACGATTATGAAAATGGAACTGATATCTATTTAGAAGAAGATGTAGCATCGCTAGATGAAGTCGTTCTAGTGGCCGACAATCGTCCCAAAACAGGAAACGATATTATGGTGCGAACCATAGAACGATTGCCAAATAACTTTCCCGAAGAACCTTATTTACAAAAAGGATTTTTACGCCATAAGGAACGAAACAAGAAAGAGTACAAGTGGCTTATTGAAGCTGCAATTACCATTTATGACTCCGACTATGCGGCAGGGGCAAAGAATAACTTAAAAATTAATGTAGATGAAACCAGAAAGAGCTACGACCTTAGGGATGTTGATAGTCTGTTTACGTTTTCAGCATATTTAAAAAGTATAGGCCGCGGTCCAAAAAGCGGAGTTATTAGCAGGAATTCGGTTAAAACTTCAGCGTTAGTCGATGCAATAAAATGGAATGATAGTAGGGTAAATGGACTTGATAACCTCTTTAAAGGAAAGCTCAATTTAGTGAGAAATGCTGGTGCTGTGGGCGCTTTATTTGGAAAGAACATGCTAGAGCGACACCAATTCAATTTAGATACTATTCTGGTGGACGATGGTAGAAAGCTTTATAAATTAAAAATAACAAAAGGTGCTGATTATGTTGGGCTAAGCACGCCAGGTATCTATAACGAGGGCTTTGAGCCTCAAGGATGGGTGTATGTTTATTACGATAATTATGCTATTAAAAAAGTTGAATATGAGCTAATAGCATCATCCGATATTCAAAAAAGAAGAAGTAAAAGCCTTTTCGCAACTCAGAATATTCATAAGCTAGTAGTAACCTATCGTGAGTACAATGACAAAATGTATCCTAACTACATTTATTATGAAACCCCGAAACTGGTAAATACAGGCGACCGATCTTCAGATAGAGCCAAAACTGAGTCGGAGCCAGGATTTGATAAAGACGAACAGTATTACTTCACAATTCAGGAAATTCTCTTTTCCGATATCATCCAAGATCCAGAGCTTATTAAAGAAGAATTGCGCGACAATCAATGGACAGCCGATATCTTTTCACCTAAACCGTATAATGCCGAATTCTGGAAAAACTACAACGTACTTTTAGAAAGTCAAGAGGAAGAAAAACTTATTTTGGACCTAAGCAAACGTGCGACTCTGTTTAAGGAATAAATCGACAAACACTTATTGGATTAATATAGCACTTCGGCCAAATAGCTGAGTAACCCAATAAATTATGGATTAGTAGATTTTTTAGTTCAGAATGTTCGTATGGCCTTGCACGTTGGGATTGCTTGAATGATACCTACAAGGAGCCTCGCCGAAAAACGGGAACACCTTGCAGGATAAAGGACTATCATCTAACTTCTTTTTTAAATTGACAAAAAATCATCAAAATAGGAATCGGAGTTTTCAGTTAAATGAAAAGGTTCGGCTAAAGCCGGGTTTTCGGTCAGCATTTACCCACGGGCTAAAGCCCGTTGTTATTCAATTCAATGCCGTGCTTTAAATAGCCCCATGCCCCTCCTGACGAAACGGGCAGGTTTAGCTCGAGGAAATAATGAAAGCGGTCTTTGGCTTTAGCCAAATTCCCTTCACTTAATGTTTTCGTAAAAATTATCAATCAGTATTTTGAAAATCCATCAGGATTAAAAGCACAAATCCAACATTCACATTTCAAGTTAGATAAAGCTCGTTGTATCTGGCGGGTTCGAGCGAAGAGCTTTCGTCAATTTTGCAAACATTAATATCAAGTTATTCCCAAAACATTTGTGTTAATGCTAACAACAGTACTATTTTCTAGATAAATACGAGCAAAATTCTCAATTCTCTGTGTTCTCTGCGCCTTTGTGGGAAAATTCACCGCTGAGCCGCTGAGGTTGGCAAAGAAAAGAGGGCTTGTTAAAAAAGATGAAGTTCTATTGCTCCATCGTCCACACTAAGCTTCTATCTTTTCAAGTTCTTCATAATTTCGCTTTAATCTTCGAAGTAATATTCCATAAACTAAACGATAAAAGAGGACTATTAGCGCAATAAATACCAAACCTATAATGGCTTGAGTCCAGAAGAATATAGTTATAAACTGTTGTTTATCCATAGTGGATAGCACACCATAATCCGCTACCATTAAATCGAATACAAGATCTTGATTTGTGTAGTAGAAGATGTTTATAGCTAACATCATTACACTAGCACCTGCAATGTTGTAGATTATAAAGTATTTTACAGTCTTCCGGGTTCGGATGATGTTGCCCATTAAATCCTTTATTGAATCTGTAGTAGAGATTTTCTTGTAATTCCTATAAAAGATAATTATAAAGAAAACGAACACTATATAATACAATATATTGGCTGTAAACATTATGTCGTGTAAACCGAGATCATCAGTAAATTCGTGGCTCGAATCAGGTAGTGAAAAAGCAAGAATCGTCCAGAAAACAATCTCTGCAATGCTTATAAAAAGTATCCACTTCACTATGGAAGAAGATTTTTTCAAAAGCATCTTATAAATCTCCCCATACGTCAAACGGGGCAGTTCTTCGTCTCGGCTATGCCATTGACTTTTTAATAATTCCAGTTCATCCATAATAGGTCACGGATTTAAAATCTTTCGTATTTTGTCTTTTATCCTGTTCATTTTCACGCGTGCATTCACTTCACTAATTCCTAATGTTTCGGATATTTCTTTATAATTTTTGTCTTCCAAATAAAGGAAGACTAAAGCCTTATCAATATCGTTCAATTCCTTAACCGCACTGTACATAAGCGAAAGCTGCTTTTCCTCAGTATTGTCATACTCTTCCGAAGCAATCTTAAAGCTTACCCCTTCAAAATCTTGGGTCTTGATGCTGCGCTTTGATTTTCTGTATAATGTAATAGCAGTGTTAAGCGCCACCCGGTACATCCAAGTGCTAAACTTTGAATCTCCCCGGAATTTCGGGTAGGCTTTCCACAACTGAATGGTGATTTCCTGAAACAAATCGTTGTGTGAATCTTGGTCATTGGTGTATAAACGACAGATTTTGTGAACGATGTTTTGGTTGTCTTCCAGCTCTTTTACAAACTTATGTTCGAGGTGCTTCTCCAAGGGTTGGTTTTGATTGGCAATAGGTTAGTATCGCTATGGACTACTTTGTTACAAAAGTCAGAAAAATCCATGCGAACTAGTTAAACTAAACTATTTTTGTATAATATTTTCTAGCTATGAATATACCAGACACCAAATTGCCTCGAATTATTGTCATAGGTGGCGGTTTTGCCGGAATTTCTTTTATTAAGAAACTCAAAGGCGTAAATGTACAAATAGTGCTTTTTGATCGTCATAACTACCACACGTTTCAGCCTTTGCTTTATCAGGTATCTACTGGTGGGTTAGAACCTGATTCTATAGCATATCCACTTCGGAAAATTTTCAGAAAGCATACAGACTTCCATTTTAGAATGGCGGAAGTGGAACATATTAATACAAAAGAAAATATTATTTCGACTACTGTAGGAAGTTTACCTTATGATTATTTGGTTATTGCCACAGGCACCCGAACCAATTATTTTGGAAATGAAAACATTGCCAATAATAGTATGCCGATGAAAACGGTACCGCAAGCTTTAAATATTCGGAGTTTGATTTTGCAGAATATTGAAGATGCAGATAGGGCCACGACTGAAAGTGAACGACTGCGTTATCTAAACTTTGTGATTGCTGGCGCTGGTCCCACTGGTGTTGAACTGGCTGGTGCTTTGGCGGAATTCAGAAAGGGAATCCTAGAAAATGACTATCCCGAACTGGAAGAAGAGGATATGGAAGTACACTTGATTGAAGGTCAAGACCGTGTTTTGCCCCCAATGAGTGAGCAGGTTTCCAAAAAAGCACATCGCTTTTTGGAAAAACTTGGTGTTCAAATTCATTTAAATACGCTGATTAGCGATTACGACGGCACAACGGTCACTACCAAAGACGGAAAAACATACAAGACCGCGACATTTATTTGGGCGGCGGGAGTAACAGGAGCTCCTATTTCTGGTATAAAAGCAGAAGCTTTAGTAGAAAGAGCAAATCGGTACAAAGTAGATCAGTTCAATAAAATTGAAGGTTTTGACAATATTTATGCCTTGGGTGATATAGCTTTAATGAGCACTAAAGATTTCCCCAAAGGCCATCCTCAAGTTGCTCAACCTGCCATTCAGCAAGGGGATCGTCTCGGTAAGAATTTTAAAAAAATGTTGAAGGGTGAAAAAATGGAACCCTTTAAATATTTTGATAAAGGCTCCATGGCCACAGTGGGTCGCAACAAAGCAGTCGTAGACCTTGGAAACCTACATTTTGGAGGCGCAATAGCTTGGTTTATGTGGATGTTTGTTCACCTTTGGTTTTTGGTGGGCTTCCGAAATAGAGTGGTAACCTTCTTTAATTGGACCTACAATTATATCAATTTCGACAAAGCCGCACGATTGATAATTAGACCGTTTAAAAGAATTTAAGAGATATTGAGTATTTCTTAACCTTAGCCAGAAATGAGAATCTGAAACCGAAATTCTTATTCAATCTTCACGGGAAGCGCTCCATACGAAAGCCAACGCCCGCCCAATTCCTTTAGGTTTACATCCAATTTATCAGAAGTTTCAATCTTTTTTAAATTCACCTTAATGGGGTCGTAAGTGCTCACGCTTTTTAAATTTACATTCAACTCCTTATAAGTGTTCACATCGACAATTCGCACATCCATTATGGAACTATTAATAGGAACCAACTTAAATCCTTCTGGAACCGAGGCGTCATTCGTTGCTTCATTCGCATAAGCTGCTGGCAGAAAATTGAATTCTTTTACAACATTTATCGTTAAGCAAACTGCAATTACCGTTAACACGATTTTCGTGTATTTATCTGTTTTCATAATTAAAAAGTTTAAAGTTCGTATGAATTTACACTATTCTGGAGTTATGAACAAACACTGCCTTTTTAATTCCAATTCATAAATCTCTAATTTTTATAACAGTCCTTATTCCTAATATTCAATGGATAATCTTAATCAAAAATAACTGAGTGAATTTGAAAATTGCGACAGCCCATTTCAAATTTGTACCGAAGCCCTGAAAATACATTTCACCCATAATATTTTACAACTCAGTTTAATTTTTTCTGAAAGAATTACTCAAAATTTCATCTTTGAATCGTAAATTAACATCGAACAATATGAAAATTTTAGTCATTTCTTTTTTATTGAGCTTTGTCCCTTCCTTGCTCACGTCGCAAACTATAATCTCTGGCACAGTTACAGACCCTAAAGGCATTCCGTTAATTGGCGCCAATGTTTATCTGGATGGAACTTACGATGGCGCAAGTACCGATGAGTTCGGGAAGTTTTCCTTTGAAACTTCGGAAGTCGGTTCTCAAATATTGATGGTTTCGTACGTTTCTTTTGAGCCCTTCAATTTGGTGAAAAATGTTTCAGAAATGAAAGATTTAAAAATTATTCTTCGTGAAGATGTTAACTCCTTAGAAACCGTAACCCTTTCCGCAGGAAGTTTCTCAGCGGGCGATAACAGCAAGATTTCGGTCTTAAAACCTTTAGATATAGTAACCACGGCAAGTGCGATGGGCGATTTTGTTGGTGCTTTGCAAACATTGCCTGGAACGACAACGGTTGCCGAGGATGGTCGACTATTCGTAAGAGGTGGCGAGGCAAGCGAAACCCAGATTTTTATCGATGGCATTCGGGTATTTACGCCTTATTCACCCACAGCCAACAACGTTCCAACTCGTGGGCGATACAGTCCGTTTTTGTTTGATGGAATTACATTTTCTACAGGCGGCTATTCGGCGGAATACGGGCAAGCTTTATCATCTGTTTTATTATTGAATACCATAGATGAACCCGTTCAAAACAAAACAGATATTTCGATTATGAGCGTTGGTGGGGGATTGGGTCATACCAAAAAATGGGAGAAAAGTTCCTTGAGTGTAAACGCTACGTATATAAACCTAGCGCCTTACATCGCATTGTTTCCCGATAGAAACGATTGGATAAAACCTTTTGAAACGATGGCGGGTGAAGCAGTTTTTCGCCAGAAAATTGGAGATGGTCTTCTGAAAATTTATGGAGCTTTTGATACTTCCGATTTCGAATTAAATCAGGAAGACATCAACCAACCTGAAGGAGTTCATTTTAAGTTGAACAATCAAAATTTTTACACCAATGCCAGTTTCAGCGAAATGCTTAACAACGGATGGAGCGTCTTTGCCGGTGGAAGTTATACATACGGAAAAACAAAGGTTGGGATTGATGAAGCCGATAGTAAAGATGTTGAAAATTCAGCACATCTTAAATTAAAACTCACAAAGCGTTTCAGTAATCGCTTCAAGCTTAATTTTGGAGCGGAACAGTTGATAACTGATTTTGATGAAGACTATACTGAACCATTACTTAATGCTAATCTTGGCTTCAACAATAACATCACATCTGCATTTACCGAAGCCGATATTATCTTTTCGCGAAAATTAGCATTGAAAGTGGGCGTTCGAGGAGAATATAGCGAAATGACAGATGAATTTACAATATCGCCAAGGACTTCCCTTGCTTATAAAACAGGAAAAAACAGTCAGATTTCTGTGGCTTATGGCGATTTCTTCCAGCAGGCAGAAAATGAAATCCTTAAGTTCAGCGACCATTTGGAGGTGCAACACGCGCAACATTATATAGTGAACTATCAATATGCTGCAAACAACAGAATTTTCCGAGCCGAAGCATATCGGAAAAACTATAGTAACCTTGTGATGTATAATGATTCGCAACCAAATGTTGATACCGAGTTTTCAAGTAATGGAACAGGATATGCCCAGGGATTAGACTTGTTTTGGCGTGATAATGAAAGCATCAGAAATGTGGACTATTGGGTGAGTTATTCCTATTTGGATACCGAAAGAAAATACAAGAATTACCCAATCCAAACCACGCCTTCCTTTGTAAATACGCATAATGTTTCGGTAGTTGGTAAATATTGGATTAATGACTGGAAAAGCCAGGTTGGAATTAGTTATCAACTTGCTAGTGGGCGTCATTACACAGATTTGAATTCTCCAGGATTCCTTCAAAGTAAAACGAAAAGCTATAACAGCGTGAGTTTGAACTGGGCGTATTTAATTTCACCACAAAAAATAGTATACGCTTCTGTAAACAATGTTTTCGCTTTTAAAAATGTAAATGGTTACCAATACGCAAGTACTCCAGACGCAAACGGAAATTTCGCCAGAAGGGAACTGCGGCCATCGGCAGATCAATTTTTTATGATTGGCTTCTTTTGGACTATTAGCGACGACGGAAAGGACAATCAGTTGGATAATCTGTAGCTGAGTACTCGACCTGCAAGGTATTCCCCCACTTTTTCAGCGGGGCTCCTTGTAGGTCTAATGCGGTGCTTCCCTGCCAAATTTCGGGAGAAAGCACAATTCAACCTAAAATTTCAACAGTTGAGTGAATTTAAGTAAGCTGCTCCCAAGTTTTTTACGAAATTTGAATCAACCTTACACATATCAAGTAACACTTAACAAATAATAATAACCAATAAAACATCAAAAAAATGCAAACCGTATTCACTTATCTCACTATTTTCTTTACCGTATTGGTAATGCAAGCCCAGACTAAAACAGCCTCAGATGAAACCAGTGCTACTCCAACAAAATACGAAAAAGGAATGGTCGAAGCGTTTCGTTTGTGGGAAGAAGGCAAACAATGGGACGCCGCCAATATGTTTGAACGTATTGCGAGTGCCGAACCTGATAATTGGTTGCCAGCCTACTATGCAGCACAAATAAACGTAATTTACAGCTTTGGTGAAAAAGATAAATCTAAGTTGTCTGAACAATTAGCCAAAGCGCAGGACTTTATTAATGATGCGACTACAATTTCTAAAGATAACCCCGATATTATGGTGCTGCAGGCGCAATTATATACGGCTTGGATTGTTTTTGACGGTCAGCAATTTGGAATGCAATATTCCCAAAAAGCTTCTGGACTTTATGAAAAAGCATTGGCAATTGAACCCGAAAACCCACGGGTAATATTTGCAAAAGCCGAATGGGATATGGGAAGTGCTAAGTATTTTGGACAGTCTATTGAATCGCATTGTAAGAATGTGGAATATGCAATCGAACTTTCACACAATTTTCCAACTAAAGGAAAATTCTATCCTTCATTTAACCTAGACAGAGCTAAAAAAGTACTTGCTGAAAACTGTCATTAATCTTTAGTTTCTTGCACTCGTTTTTAAAACTGACGAAGATTAAAAACACATTTTTTAACATTCCAACAACACAATCATGGATCTTATAAAACATATTATAAAAGCATTTTTTGTTGGTGTTTTGGTATTTGTTATACTAACAATTGTACAGTACGTCAACGGATATGTGTTTTCGAGTATTCGGGAAGCTACAATTTGGTTTGCATATAATCAATTATACGCTGTTACTTTATATATGGTCAACGCCTACTATTTTCATTTTTTGCTTAGTAGGTTTTCTGATGAAGTTTTTAAATCTAAAAACTTGCTGAAAGGAGCTTTTGGCGGAGTTTTTCTTACGGTGCTTACATTGTTTCTAATTCGGGTTTTTACTGAAACTTTAATTGGAGGAAGAAGTTTTGTGGATTTTATATCAAATGAACATTTGGGTAATTACTACATTAGTTTTATAATCTCTATCGTTGTTACAGCAATTTTTTATACAGTTTATTACTATAAAAATAAGCAGGAAACTAAAGTTACCCAACAGAAAATAATAGCTGGTACCGCTTCCGCACAATTTGATGCGCTTAAAAACCAGTTAGATCCACATTTCCTATTTAACAGTTTAAATGTACTCACTAGCTTAATCGAAGAAAACCCGGAGGCTGCAACCCGTTTTACTACTGCACTTTCAAAAGTATATCGTTATGTATTAGAGCAGAAAAGCAAAGAGTTAGTAACTCTTGAAGAAGAAATGAAATTCGCGCAACTTTATATGTCGCTCCTTAGCGTTCGGTTTGAAGATAGCATTGTTTTCAGTGCACCCGAGCAATTAAAAAATCCCTTGGGAAAAGTAGTGCCATTATCGCTTCAGTTGTTGCTGGAAAATGCTGTAAAACACAATCGTGTTTCGTCTTCAAAAAAACTATACATCACCATTTCTGAAACGGATGATATGTTGATAATAACGAATAATCTTCAGCCTAAACGAGCTTTACGAGAGAGTACGGGAGTGGGACTAAAAAACATTCGCGATCGCTACGGATTACTTACTGACCGCTCAGTTTGTATAGACGAAAACAGAAAGGAATTTAGCGTCGCCATTCCAATTTTAACAGAGAATATTAAAATAATGAATACACAAGAAACATACATATCTGAAAAACGATACAAACAAGCCAAAAAACGTGTTGAAGAAATAAAAGTGTTTTATGTTCACTTTGTTATTTACCTGCTATTTATTCCAATTTTTATATACCTTAATATTATTTCAAATGCAGGATTTCCGTGGGCATTATTTCCAATTTTTGGTTGGGGATTTGGTGTTGTCAGTCACGCAGCAGAAACTTTCAATTACAATCCGTTTTTTGGAAAAAACTGGGAAGAACGTAAGATCCGCGAATTAATGGATAAGGAAGATTAATAACAGTTCAGCCTATAAAATCAACGGTTCGGGAGACTTTATTATTTATGTAAGCCTTTCATTCTTATTTTTATATGCAACCTAAAAAACAATTAATATGGAACTTTCTGAAAAGGAAAATAGATATTTAAAAGCTAAGAAACGTGTAGCCGAAATTAAAAAGTTTTATACCAGTCTAATTTCCTATGTGGTCTTTATCGCTTTTCTTGCAGCTTTAAATTATTATGTAAATGAATTTAGGCATCCATGGTTTTTGTGGGCCGCTTTTGGTTGGGGAATTGGGCTTTTATTTCAAGGAATGAAAGCGTTTCAATGGTTTTCTTTCTTCGGAAAAGATTGGGAAGAGAAGAAGCTGAAAAAGTTTATGGAAGAGGAAAAACAAAATAGTAGAAACTTCTGAAAATAGCATAATTATGGAAATCGAAAAAAGTTTAAGTTATCTCAGGGCAGAGAAAAAAGTAGAAACACTTAAAGGATTTTACGGACATTTATCAGCTTATATAATTGTTAATATTGTAATTATCCTTATCTCAGCAAATGTTTTTGGCAAAGGCAAAGCAGACTTTTCAGGTTGGGGAATTTATGCTACTGCTTTATTTTGGGGCATTGGTTTGGTTGCACACGCCATTTATGTATTCTTCGAAATTTATGTGAGAAATAATTTCCTAAAACGTTGGGAAGAAAAGAAAATCAAACAGTTTCTGGAAGAAGATTTTTAAAAAAGTATCCAGTATTAGTTCGCAGTGCTCTGAATTTAATAAATGTCAAACCTGCCTACCGGCAGGAAGGTAAATTCCAGAAAGGGCTAAATTCCAAATAACAAACCTAATGGTAAGCATAGACCTGTAACTTGAAACCTAAAACCTGAAACAAGACCACATGAACGTCATTATCATTGAAGATGAAAAGCCTTCTGCTCGCTATTTAAAGCGAATGCTTGAAAAGGAAAATGTAACTGTACACCAAATGTTGCACAGTGTTGGTGAAGCCATTGCGTGGTTTCAAAACAATCCGCATCCTGATTTAATTTTCTTGGACATTCAATTAAGCGACGGACTTTCTTTTGAGATTTTTGATGTGATACAAATAAAGAGCGCAATCATTTTCACAACTGCTTTTGATGAGTACGCCCTTCAAGCATTTAAACTTAATAGCATTGATTATTTATTGAAACCTATAGACCAAGACGATCTACATACAGCGGTTACTAAATACAAAACATTTCAGCCTACTTCGCAAAACGTGCAATTTGATTTTGAAGATATTAAAAAGCTGCTTGTAAACCCTGTTGCTCAAGAATATAAAAAGCGGTTTACAACCAAAATCGGTCAGCATATCAAAATGATTGCTGTAGATGACATTGAGTGTTTTTATTCCGAAAATAAAGGTACTTATGCGCACACTACAGAAGGTCGCGACTATTTGTTAGAAACGACCTTAGAACAATTAGAATCGGAACTATCTCCAGAATTCTTCTTTAGGATTAGTAGAAAATTTTATGTGAATATCAATTCAATAAAAGATATCATCTCCTATACCAATTCACGCTTACAATTAAAGATGAATAGCTACAAAGACCAAGAAGTAATTGTCGCTCGGGAACGAGTAAAAGATTTTAAACTTTGGTTGGAGTAGGTAGGGAAGGGAAAATGAAGTTAAAGATGAATTCGAAACTAAAAGCCTTCGCTTTGGCGAGAGGATAAAACTTGTAAAATCAATCCGTTTCAGCGTTATTTCTTCGGAGGATTTATTCTGTTATCTTGAAAAGCTGAAGGCAACATTTTTGGTATAAATTTCACTAATAGTGGCATCAATACACTTCCGCCAGGCAATAAGAAAATTGTAAGACTCGGGATGGTTTTGCAAATATCAAGCAGTTGGTCCTTTACTTTTGTTTTTTCTTCAGCCGACAAGTCCCTAAGTGTAGATTGTCCTAAAAGCACTACCAATTCACCACTTTCTTCTAATTCCCGAGCTAATCGATCCTTATTGCGAATAATCAACAACTTTACAGTAGCAGAGGATTGTTTGTAAAATTGTTTTACAGGATTGGTGTATTCAAACAGCACTATTTTAGCAGTATAGTTTTCCGAAAATCTTCGCAAATCGGTAAGACTTGCATCGAGTTCTTTTTCAGGAAAATCTAGAATTGTAATTATTTGGAGCAAATACTCATATTCAGACTCGTCCATTTTAAAATCTTCCCAAATGGTTAAACAACACATATCGAGGATGTATTTTTTTTCTGCGGCATTTGCCTGTTTAAGATATTTCGTTTTTTCTAAAAAGGTAGCGCTTCCATCTGGCGTATTATCTAAAACATAACCACTTGAAGATTCATAAAGTTCAATTAATAAATTATCGTATTTCGACTTGTTTTGTTTAGATTTTAATGTGAAAAAACAATAATTCAACACGCCATCTTCTAAGTGTCGATATACTTCCTTAATTGTTTTAGGCTCATTAAGCCAGTGCTTGTAGGCCAAAACATCTAAAAATAAAAGCGCATACGTTAATAAGGAAAGAGAATTTTTTTTCAGCAAGGCATTTGCATCTTGCAATCTAGCCGAAAGTATGTTTTCTAAGCTGTGAGAAGGGCTGTGTGAAAGGGAAAACTTATGAAAAAATCCTGTTTTGCCTTTCTCCAATTCTCTATAAAAAGAAAGAATATTCTGGATGGCATCCTGGTCTGAAGCTTCGGGATTGTTTTGAAAAAATTGATAAATCAGTGCATGAAATAGATTGACTTTGGTGAGTTCTTCTTTCGTCAGCTTTAAAGTAAGTATGTTTTGTGTAGGTAAAAATGAATTTGATAAACCATAGATAAAACCAGCCTTTTTTAATGCCTTATAAAACTCTTCCTCATTCTTAAAACGACCTACAAGCTCTGTTCTATCAAAAAGATTCAAAAATTTCAAAATCCAGTCAGGTGCCGAGGGGTTCATATCTTTCAGAATGATTATTTTTACCGCAATGAAGCTAAGTTTTTGGTTGGTCGATTTTCTTCTTAAATCATATCCGTACTTTTAACACGAATAGCTGCAGCAAAAATAATTAATAAAAACTAACAATGATTAAATCTAAGTTATTTGCCAGAATAAGTTCCGTAGGACTTGTAATACTGGCCATTGTATTAATGAGCGGAGATCATAATGATGCGCCAACTCTAACAGGTACTTCAGCAGATATCGCTGATTTTTATGCTTTTGAAGCTCCCGATTCAGACAATTTAGTGCTGATTATGAACTTGCAAGGATTGATTCCTGCAGGAGCTCCAACAGAATTTGCTGAGTTTGATGAACATGTATTAATGGAATTTAACATTGACCTGAACAACGATTTAAAGGAAGATGTTCTAATTCAGGCTATAAAACGTAGAGATTCGATGTTCTTTTTTGGACCATTCCCTACTTTAGAAACAGGATTGGAAAGCACCATTAATACAGATATTATGCACAAGGTGAAAATTTCCAGTAAAGATGATGTTCATATTTCTGAAGAAGATGGAATGAAGTTTTTTGCCGGCCCACGAGATGATTCCTTTTTCTTTGATAGAATTCAGTTTGATATGTATATGGCGGGAAATGCTAACGGCGGTTTTACAGATCCTGGAATTGATACCTATGCCGGAAAAAATACGCTTTCAATAGTAGTAGAGCTTCCAAAATCAATGCTCGGGACGCCAGTGGCAAATGTGAATCCTTTTGCACCCAATACGCCAACCTACAATATGTGGGTAGAAACAAAAAGAAAAATACAATAATGAACTATCAGGGTATTATGAATAATATAAAGTATTTTAAAATAGTGTCGTTAGTCTGCATTTCGGTTCTTTTGGTACAATGTTATAATGAAGATAAATTCGGAACTCCAATTTTTCAGGAAAGATGTTTTGACGGAATCCAAAATGGAGATGAAACAGGTATTGATTGCGGTGGTAGTGAGTGCAAACCTTGTTCTGTTGAATCTGAATTTGCCGGCACATATAGACAAGTAGACCAAATGGGGCGCCCTGCGGTAAACCTTTTGTTGAATGTTGAAGGTCGTCGCGATAGTTTAAATTTAACAGTGCCGTCTAAAATGCATGCCAAATTTCAGCAGGTTTTTAAAAATAAAATAATGATATTGGATACGACGTACACAACAAACGTGCTTGGGCTTGACGCTGAAGCTTTGGCTACTCTTTTTTCTAAAGACGTACTGTGGGTGGCTGAAAACGGTCCTACCAATTATTATAACGGATCGACGATTATGACTGGTCGCGCCCTCGGTGAAGATGTAATGGATGCAAACCTATTGTGGATTTTTGGCGGTCCAGGTGGTACTAAAAACAACAACGATCCATTGCTAATTCAAGATGGAGTGCCTACAAACGACGTACCTTTTTTAAATACATTTCCGTATTTGGCACCGCCCTTCTAGTTGAATTAGGTTTTAAACAAACAATTCCAAAACACTAGTTTGTCTTAATCTACTCTACGAGTTTCATATCTTTTTAAAAAGCACTCTTCATTTTATAGGGTGCTTTTTGTATTGAAAAATTGCCGCAGTTAATTAAAAAATAATTTTGTTTGTTACACAAGATTTATTTTTAAAATTCGAAAGAGTATAATCCAGAATTTCGCTACATCGCATTCAGGACATAAATTTGAGACATTGTAGGCATTTCACTACCTCCCAAAGGTTCTAAGGTAATGCATAGCGGTTCTGTGCTTAGGAAGTTTTCAATTTTATGAATTTCGGTTCCACTTCGGTTCGATTCAGTTAAAACATCAATATTTGTAGCTGAAAAAGGATCCATTTTTAATGACCACAGCTGATAAACTTTTCCTTCTGGAGGGGCAGGAAGTCCTTTTATATCAATATACGCGAACTTCTCTTTTTTATTCAAATACACTTTTGCAAAAGCTTGTGGAGCAACTGCTTGATTTCCTATTAAGGTAGAAGCTTGAAATTCCTTAGACCTCACGATATTCGAAATTGTACTGCTTTCGATTAATTGATTTTCCAAATTGGCCAATTCACCTTTCAATATTTCATTTTGTGAAGCACTCGCTTTAATTGCGGTTTCTAGTTCTTCATTTTGTTTTTGCATCCACAGCGTTGCTGCCAGAAACAGAATGGATAATCCCCATCCAATTAGTAATAGCCAGTTTGGACTGTTTTTTTTGTTACTTTCTTGAGTTTTTACTGGCGTAGTTTCAGGTTGTTTCATCTGTTTATTTTAGAATCTAAAAATACTTAAAATTTTAAATCTCTTGTAAAATATCATCAATCGGTCTCATTGAAAAAATCACAGCGATATTGATTTCTTCAAAAAATAAATTCTCTTGGAAAATAAATTTTCTCTAGATTTACCAAAATGATAGTAAACTAACTATTTCCATCAAAAACATTCATCAAAATGAAGAAATTTACAATACTTCTGCTTCTTGCACTAAGTTTTCTTGTTACACCTTCCTTAACTGCACAAGATTTTTCTAACACAATCGCACAACAGTTAAACGACTTAGTCGAAAAAAACAAGCTCCTTAAACAAGATTCTGAATGGCGCATAACGAGTGAAAGCTTGAGTCGTACTAGTGGAATTCAGCACATTTATTTTAGGCAATCGCTCAACGGTCTTGATGTGTATGGAACAGAATCTAGTGTTCATATTTCAAGAGAGGGGAAACTCATTTCACAAAACAATCATTTCATAAAAAATACAGCTCAGAAACTTGTTGGAACTACTACGCCAACATTATCTGCAGCTCAGGCGGTTCACGCAGCGGCAAACCGACTGAATTATCGAATCTCTGAACCGCTTCAAACTATAACACCTAATCGAGGAGTGTCGTCGGAAACCCTTTTGAGCGATGGTGGAATTTCTAAAAGACCCATTCCCGCAAAGTTGATGTATGCGTTGGCCGAAAGTGGCGAATTAGTGCTTGCTTGGGATATTTCGATTGAATCTATTTCTGAGACTAATTGGTGGAGTCTTCGAATTGATGCTACAACAGGGGCAATCGTCAACAAAGCAAATTGGATGTCCAGCTGCAATTTTGATCATGACCATAGTAATGATGTTGTTAACTTAGATTTCAATGCTAACTTATACGATATTCCGAATTACCGCGAAATCGAGGATGCTACTCAAGCAAATTGTACAGAATGTTATGAAGTTTTTGCCCTTCCTTTAGAAAGCCCATATTATGGCAATCGTTCTATTGTAACCCAAGTAGCCGATCCCATTGCGTCACCTTTTGGATGGCATGATACCAATGGTGTAGCCGGTGCAGAATATACAGTTACTCGAGGAAATAACGTTAATGCGTATGAAGATGGTGATAATCCAGGGTATCAACCCGATGGTGGTGCGAACTTAGACTTTAGCGGTTTTCCATTTAGTCAAACCTACTCTAGTTCTAATCAATATGAAGAAGCAGCAATAACCAATCTTTTTTATTTAAACAATGTGTTTCACGATATTATGTATCAGTATGGTTTTGATGAAGTGAGCGGTAATTTTCAAGAAAACAATTACGGAAATGGCGGTTTGGGCAATGATGCCGTAAATGCCGAAGCCCAAGATGGTTCTGGAACCTGCAATGCAAACTTTGGAACCGGTCCCGATGGTGAAATTCCAACCATGCAAATGTATATATGCGATGATAAAGATGGAGATTTTGATGCACTGGTAGTTATCCACGAATACGGTCACGGAGTGTCGGTAAGATTAACAGGGGGTGCAAGCTCATCAGGATGTCTGGACAATTTGGAACAAATGGGTGAGGGTTGGAGTGACTTCTTCGCCACCATTCTTACTATTAAGCCCAGCGATGTTGGAACAACTCCAAGAGGCGTTGGAACATACCTTGTAGGTCAAGGTATGGGGGGTAATGGAATTCGCGACTATCCGTACAGCACCGATATGGCTGTTAACCCGCAAACTTACGATTTTATTAAAACGGCGGCTATTCCGCATGGAGTTGGCTCAGTTTGGGCACAAATGTTATGGGAGATGACTTGGGCGTTGATAGACCAACATGGTTTTGATGCAAATCCTTATAATTTTACTGGAAACGTAAATATTGATAAAGGAAACACGCAAGCTTTGGCGTTAGTAACGGAAGGCCTCAAACTTCAGCCATGCAGCCCTGGCTTTATTGATGGTCGAGATGCTATACTTGCTGCCGATCAAGCTATTTATGGTGGTGCAAATCAGTGTTTAATCTGGGATGCGTTCGCAAAAAGAGGTTTAGGAGCTAGTGCTAGTCAAGGTTCGTCGAATAATCCCAATGACGGGGTAGAAGCTTTTGACACACCGTCTGATTTAGCTTCTTTAAATGTACTTGAAGAAGTTTGTGAATCCTCAGATGCCATAAGCGGGTTGACAGGAGGATTTCCGTTTGGAGGAGTATACAGTGGGCCAGGTGTTACAGATAGCGGCAACGGTTCAAGCTTTACCTTCGATCCAGCGGTTGCTGGCGTTGGGACGCATACCATTACCTATAGTGTAGCTGCCGGACCTTGTTCCGGAGCGTCTTCTGCCACAGATACAGTAGAAGTTTTAGAAATACCTGATGGCCCTACCACGACAGGGGTAACTAACTTTTGTGTTGGAGAGCCTATAACCGTTTCGGCAACGCCACAAGATTCGTCTAATGTAATTAGATGGTATGATGCACCAATAGGAGGAAACTTCCTTTCTGAAGGAAATTCTTACACGTTTATACCTACAGGTTCTACAAATGTATATGCGTTAGAAACTCCTCCAGGACCACTTTCATCCCTATTGATTTCTGAGATTGGCTTCGGTTTCCCGAATCAGCTGGAAATACAAAACGTTGGAGTTGCTACAGATTACACGGGCTATAAAGTTGCTGTAAACGGATTTCCGTTATTTGGAATTAATTTCATGAACAATATTGTGCAAACCCTAGACAATATGAGCGCCGATTCGGTTATCAATTATAACGACGGTGAGGGTGACGGATATTGGGGAAATAATTTCTGGTGGGATACTTCCTTCCCAGGTTGGATTTTAATAATAGACATCTCTGGGAATGTTGTCGATTCTGTTTTTTGGAATTATAGTGCCACGGAAATAGCCGATTTTAACGTTACAATAGATGGTTTTAATATTACTGCCGCCGATCTTGATTGGACAGGCGGGGGAGCCAATCTTGTTTTGGGCTGCGACAACGAATCGTATAGAAGGCATGGCAATACCCATTCAGCAGCTGATTGGAATGGGATTTGTGAACCATCCGATTTTGGTATTCCTAATACCGATCTTTATATCGGGCCAGAGGGTTGTATAGCAGATCGTTCCGAAGCTCAGGTAATAGCCGAAACTGAATCGCCAGTAATCACTTGCCCTTCAGATATGTCTGTTTCAATTCGTACAGGAGAACAATTTACAATTCCAGATTATACCGGTACTGCAACTGCCACCGACAATTGTCCAAATTTTGTGGTTTCACAATCTCCCGTGATAGGAACGCAAGTTGGTTTGGGAGCTACAACAATTACGCTAACAGTAACCGATGCTGCAAATAATTCAGCTAGCTGCACTTTTACTGTAACAGTCGATGATTTGCTGGGAATAAGTGAAAACGAATTTTATAATAACATCCTATTGTATCCAAACCCAACGACTGGTGTTGTTAATATAAAAAACAACTCAACGGCCAACTTACAAAGTGCGAGGATTACTGATGTAAATGGAAGGACAATAAAAGTAATCGATCTTTCGAAAGTGGGCGAAGATTCAACTATATCACTAGAAAATTTGGCTTCTGGAATGTATTTTGTTGAAATAAATTCTGAAACTACAAGTGTTGTAAAAAACATCGTGAAGCATTAATCACAAAAAAATAATATTTTTTAAACCCGCATCAAACATTTTGATACGGGTTTTTTTTAGCTCATATTTCAATACTTTTGAAACGAGAATTGCTTTTCTAACAAATATAGAATGCGAACAATAAAAAAACATTCACTTTCCGACCTCGAAATGTTGAAACCCAAAATTTTAAATTGGGCGCAACAATATGAAGAAGTAATTTGGTTAGATGGAAATGATTATCCTCAAAAAGAACAGAACTATCGTGCCGTTTTGGCGATTGATGCTTTTACTGCTCTAAAGACCGATGCTTATAAAGGCTTCGATAAACTAAGGGAATATCAAAGCACAGCCAAAGATTGGGTTTTCGGTTATCTCACTTACGACCTTAAAAATGATGTCGAAAATCTTAATTCACAAAATAGTGATGAACTTGATTTTCCAGATTTATACTTTTTCCAACCCAAAAAAGTGTTTCTGTTTTCAGAAGATTTCGTTGAGGTGCAATACCTGAATATGGTTGCCGATGAAATAGAATCGGACTGGGTATCTATTTTAGAAAACAATTCTTTTGAAAACAATTCTTTTGAAAATAATTCTTTTGAAAACAAAATTGAAATTCAGAATCGTACATCAAAAAAAGAGTATATTGAAAAGGTCAATAAAGCACTTGAATACATAAAACGAGGAGATATTTATGAAGTGAACTTGTGCCAGGAATTTTATGCAGAAACTACTACCATAGACCCTCTACCAACATTTTTACAGTTGAATGAAATTTCTAAACCACCTTTTTCGGCATTTCTGAAATTGAATGAATTTTTCGCCCTTTCGGCATCGCCAGAACGTTATATAAAAAAAACTGGAACACGCGTCATTTCGCAACCAATTAAAGGAACTGCGAAACGATCAAAAAATAATGAGGAAGATTTAGAATTGGCAAAACAATTAGCCAACGACCCAAAGGAACGTAGTGAAAATATAATGATTACCGATTTGGTACGAAATGACCTTTCCAAATTTGCAGAAAAAGGAAGTGTTCAAGTAGAAGAACTCTGTGGCGTATATAGTTTTAAACAAGTGCATCAGTTAATTTCTACAATAATCTGCGAAGTATCTCCAAGTTCTGAAAGTGTGGATATAATAAGAAATACCTTTCCAATGGGCAGTATGACTGGCGCACCAAAAGTTTCAGCAATGAAAATTATTGAAGAAATAGAAGATGCAAAAAGAGGGCTTTACAGTGGTGCCATTGGTTATTTTTCACCCAATGGCGATTTCGATTTCAACGTTGTTATTCGGAGTATTCTATATAATTCGCTTATAGAATATGTGAGTTTTTCGGTTGGGGGAGCCATCACAACAAACTCAATTCCTGAAAAAGAATATGAAGAATGTATGTTGAAAGCAAAAGCTATGCGACAGGTTTTGAATAGATAATTTATCCTTTCTGCCTTATTCGCGTTTTAACGTATATTTATATTTAGTAAGGGGATAACCGATGAATAACTTTTTGGTTTTAAAACACGTTTCAATTGATTCAAAAATTTAAAAAACATATCAATCAACATTTCCCATTTTTGGATGGAAAGAAATTACTCATAGCCTGTAGTGGAGGATTGGACAGTGTCGTGTTGACTCACTTAATGAACAAACTTAATTTTGAAATTGCATTGGCTCATTGCAATTTTTCGTTACGAAATAAAGAGAGTGATGGCGACGAAATGTTTGTAATTGGCTTGGCAGAACAAATGAATATTCCGGTTTTCGCCGAAACATTTAACACGCATAAATTCGCAGACGAGCATAAGGTTTCTACTCAAATGGCAGCACGAACATTGCGATACGAATGGTTTGAACAAATCCTTGCCAATTTTAAATACGACCATTTGTTAACCGCGCACCATTTAGATGACGACTTGGAAACCTTTTTTATAAACCTGTCAAGAGGCACTGGAATAAACGGACTTACCGGAATTCCGTCAGTAAACGGAAATATAATTAGGCCATTGCTCGTTTTTTCACGTGAAGAAATCGTTACGTACGCCAAGAAAAACAACTTAAAATGGCGAGAAGACAGCAGCAATCAAAAAGCGGATTATCTTCGGAATAAACTCAGATTAGAAGTCCTTCCGCTTTTTAAGGAAACGCACGATTCACTGTTAAATAATTTCAAGACCACCCAAAATAATCTGCAGTCTTCAAAAAAATTAATTGAAGATTATATGGCTTTAATTTATAAGCTGGCAGTTTCAGAAGATGAAGATTTCTATAGAATTAATATTCAAAAATTAAAAGAACTTCCGAATACTAAAGACTTGCTTTATGAACTATTAAACGGTTTTGGTTTTACAGAATGGAATGATGTTTCGGCCTTGCTCAATGCTCAAACAGGAAAACAGCTTTTTTCAAAAACCCATCAACTTCTTAAAAATCGCGATGAACTTTTACTGTCGAAAATTGATTTTAATAGTCAAATGAAGGAATTTTTTGTTTCTGAAATCGGAATTGATTCACCTATAAAGTTGAAGATAGAACTAGCAGATTCCATGGATGAAACAACAAAAAACCTGATATATTTGGATTCTGAAAAATTAAACTTTCCTTTGAAAATTCGAAAGTGGCAAGAAGGAGATAGTTTTCATCCTTTTGGGCTAAACGGAAGGAAGAAATTGAGCAAATTCTTCAAAGATGAAAAAATGTCTATTTTGCAGAAAAATAAAACCTGGTTGCTGCTAAATGAAGATAAAATTGTTTGGGTAATAGGTCACCGAATGGACAATCGTTTTAGAGTAAATGAAGACACACAAAGTATAACTAAAATCACCTTTATAGGGCATTCACAATAAATTTACTGGATAAAAAAAAGAATCCCAGTCATGCGACCAGGATTCCTTAACAAACCTAACTTAGTAAACCTTATAATGCATTAAGATTATTTATTATCCCCACAAAAAATAATCTTTAAGACATCAATCCACTAATTCTATACTACAAATGTAGTGCTTATCTAGAATTGCGCTATACGTGTAAACACTTATTTTTAAGTGATCAAAATCATTTTAAGACAATTAAAATTGTCGTAATTTTGAAATATGAAGGATATAAATAAAGTCGCAGTACTCACTAGCGGTGGTGATGCTCCTGGAATGAATGCCGCTATACGAGCAGTTGTTCGCGCTTGTGCCTACAATGGTTTAAAATGTGTTGGCGTTTATCGAGGATTTGCAGGGCTAATTGAAGCCGATTTTAAAGATTTAGATGCTAGATCCGTAAAAAACTTGGTAAATCGTGGCGGGACTTTTTTAAAATCTGCGCGGTCAAAAGAATTTAGAACAGCCGAAGGTCGATTAAAAGCATTCCAAAACCTTAAAAAAGAAAGCATTGATGCCTTAGTGGTCATTGGGGGAGATGGTTCTTTTGCGGGAGCCTCAACTTTTGTTAAAGAATTTGGGTTTCCGGTTGTCGGTATTCCTGCAACTATCGACAACGATATTAATGGAACCGATTATACAATTGGCTACGATACCGCTTTAAATACGGTAGTTGAAGCTGTAGATAAAATTCGTGATACCGCAAACTCTCACAATCGGTTGTTCTTAGTCGAGGTTATGGGGCGTGATGCCGGCGATATTGCTCTAAATGCTGGTATTGGCGCAGGTGCCGAAGAAATATTGATCCCTGAACAAGACATGGGGCGAGAGCGTTTGTTAGAATCGTTAAGCCGAAGTAAAGAATCAGGTAAAACATCAAGCATAGTTGTAGTTTCCGAAGGTGACCAAATAGGTAAAAACATCTTTGACCTAGCGAGCTTTATAGAAACCAATTTAACCGAATACGAAGTTAGGGTTACGGTTTTAGGGCACATTCAGCGCGGTGGATCACCAAGTTGTTATGATCGCGTACTCGCAAGCCGTTTAGGTGTTGGCGCAATAGATGCCCTTCTTCGAGGTGAAAGCAGTGTGATGATGGGCATAGTTCACAATAAAGTAATTTCCGTTTCATTCTCCGAGGCAAACAAAGGCGATAATGATTTTGATCGAGACTTAATTCGAGTGGCCGATATTATTTCAATTTAAAGCAATAAACTCTAAACATTAGGACGAACTTTTAAGAAATGATGTTTTTAGGGTTTGGTACATTAACAATAAAAAACAATAAGATATAATGATAAAAGTAGCAATAAACGGTTTTGGCCGAATTGGACGATTAGCGTTCAGAATAGCAGCGCAACGAAAAGATATGGAAATAGTGGCGGTTAACGATTTGTTAGAAGTAGACCACCTTGCTTATCTGTTGCAATATGACTCCGTTCATGGAAAGTATCCAGGTAAAGTCGAAGTGAAAGACGGCTATTTAATGGTAGATGGTAAAAAAATAAGGGTCTCTGCGCAAAAAGACCCAGAATTATTAAAATGGGATGAAGTAGAAGCGAGCTTGGTTATCGATTGTACGGGAGTTTTTAAAGATGTAGATTCGGCCTCTGCGCATTTAAAAGCTGGAGCTAAAAAAGTTGTGCTTTCTGCACCGTCAAAAACAGCTCCAATGTACGTAATGGGCGTAAATCATACATCAATCAAACCTTCCGATACAATTATTTCGGCATCTTCGTGTACCACAAACTGTTTAGCGCCAATGGCAAAAATAATACACGACGAATATGGTATAGAAGAAGCTTTAATGACGACAGTTCATGCAGTTACTGCTTCACAATCTACAGTAGATCAACCATCAAAAAAGAATTATCGTATTGGTAGAAGTGCTTTAAACAATATTATTCCAACAACAACAGGCGCAGCAATTGCGGTTACAAAGGTAATTCCTGAACTTAAAGGAAAAATAACAGGAATGGCTTTTAGGGTTCCTACCGCTAATATTTCAGTAGTCGATTTAACCCTTCGCACCGAAAAAGCTACTTCTTATGAAGAAATTAAAGCACTTTTCAAAAAAGCTTCTGAAAATGAATATAAAGGAATTGTAAATTATACAGAAGACGCCGTAGTTTCACAGGATTTTATTTCCGATACACATATATGCACCTTTGATGCCAATGCTGGAATTGAACTTAATCAGAATTTTTTTAAGTTAGTAGGCTGGTACGATAATGAGTATGGGTATTCAGCAAAACTGGTTGATTTAGCTGCTTACTTCTCAAAAATGTAAAAATGACTTTAATTACTGATGGGGGATCAACAAAATGCGATTGGGTGCTGCTCGACGCAATGGGTGAGGTAATTTTCAAAACCACTACGCCTGGATTGAACCCCACAGTGGTTAATAAGGAGGAATTGCATTCACGAATTCTCCAAAACAAATCTTTAAAAGAGGTTTTTCATAAAATAAAAACACTCGATTTTTATGGTGCAGGTTGTGGAACTGTGACTCCAAGAAATATTCTAAAAATCGTTTTGAGCAGTTTATTTCCTTTTGCAGAAGTAACTGTTTCTGAAGATTTGGCCGCAGCAGTTTTTGCTGTAACCAATGAACCGGGAATAGTCTGTATTCTTGGCACGGGCAGTAATAGCTGTTATTTCGATGGCAAAGAAATTCACGCTCCAATTCCAGCTTTAGGGTATGCACTTATGGATGAGGCCAGCGGAAACTACTTCGGAAAAAGATTAATCCGGGATTATTATTACAATCGAATGCCTGCAAATATTGCGTCTGAATTTTCATTGCAGCATAATTTGAAAGCAGATAGCATTAAAATGAAACTTTATACCGAGCCAAATCCCACAGCATATTTAGCTTCTTTTGCGCAATTTATTTTCTCTCAAGAACAAATAAACCCATACTTTTACCAGTTGATTAAGGACGGAATTTTAAATTTCATGGAATGCCGAATTCTTAGTTTTGAAAATGCACATCAAGTGCCAGTTCATTTTATTGGTTCTATTGCTCATTTTTCCAAAGATATAATTGCAGACTGTTTTAAAGATAATAATTTAATCCTCGGAAATATAGTGCAGCGCCCAATAGACGGACTGGTTGAACATTATAAAAGAAATATTCTAGCTTAAAATCAAAATGTCTTTACCTTCGATTAATCCTACGAATACCGAATCTTGGAAGCTTTTACTTAACCATTACAAGGAAATAAAAAACCTTGCCGTGCAGGATGTTTTTACAAAAGAATCTAATCGTGCTTTAAACTTTACTGTAGAATGGCAGGATTTTTATTTGGATTATTCTAAAAACCGTTTGACTGGTGAAACTAGAAAACTGTTGCTAGATCTTGCAGAAGAGGTAAAGTTGAAAGAAGCTATCGAACAACAATTTGAAGGTAAAAAAATAAATGAAACAGAAGGCAGGGCAGTTCTTCACACCGCTCTTCGCGATTTTGACACTATGAAACCTGAAGTGAAATCGACACTTCACAAAATGAAACTTTTTTCCGAAGAAGTTATTGATGGTACTCACAAAGGCTTCACAGGAAAACCCATTACAGATATCGTAAATATTGGAATTGGAGGTAGTCATCTTGGACCCGATATGGTTGTTGATGCCCTTAAATTCTATGGTAATCATTTAAAAATTCATTTTATTGCCAACGTTGATGGCGACCATGTTTCTGAAACCTTAAAATCCCTAAATCCAGAGACAACTCTTTTCATTGTTGTTTCTAAAAGCTTTACCACACAAGAAACCCTTGTTAATGCTAAGGTTTTGAAGGATTGGTTTTTAACTAAAGCTGAACCCCAAGACGTTCAAAAGCATTTTGTTGCTGTTTCTGTAAATATTGCTGCAGCGGAAGCATTCGGTATATCAGAAAAGAATATTTTTCCAATGCAAGATTGGGTTGGGGGAAGGTTTTCACTTTGGAGTTCGGTAGGACTTTCGATATGCTGTGCCGTTGGGTATCAAAATTTCGAAGAACTATTACAAGGAGCTTTCGAAATGGATAAGCATTTCAAAAGTGCAGAATTTGATCAAAACCTACCTGTCATTCTTGCTTTGATTTCTGTTTGGTATAACAATTTTTTTGAGGCCGAAACCGAAGCTATTGTAGCCTATTCGCAATACCTAAATAAGTTAGTGCCATACCTTCAGCAAGCAATTATGGAAAGCAACGGTAAGAGTACTGACCGAAATGGCAATAAAATTAATTACCAAACAGGTACAATTGTTTGGGGTAATGTGGGAACAAATTCGCAACATGCTTATTTTCAGCTTTTGCATCAAGGAACGAAATTAATTCCTACAGATTTTATTGGTTTTTCGGAGTCCTTAAACGGAAATATTGGAAATCACAATATTTTAATGGCAAATTTCTTCGCACAAACCGAAGCACTTTGGGCAGGAACTTATAATCAAGATGTTCAAAATTCTTTCAAAACTTTTGATGGTTGTAAGCCAACCAATACACTTCTCATTAAAAAATTAACGCCCAAAAACCTCGGAAGTCTAATTGCTCTCTACGAACATAAGCTTTTTGCTCAAGGAATTATTTGGAATATTTTTAGCTACGACCAATGGGGCGTGGAACTTGGTAAAACGGTAGCAAAAGATACTTTAAGTGCCATTGAAAACAAGGATTCAGGCTTGATGGAAAATGAATCAACCCAAAACTTGATAAAGAAGTTTCTTGAGTAGATAGTGCAAAAGTTTCTAAGTTGAAATACTACTAGCAACCTATTGAAAATCCATAGTTCTTAACGCTGAACTTATATTTTAAAAATGCAACATCGTTTTTTATTTTGTTTATTTTTAATATGCAACTTTGGTATTTATGCCCAAACTGTAACTATAATCGATGAAGAAACCAATGTGCCCATTGAGTTGGTAACTTTAACTAGCGGGACAAAACTTTATACTACTACAAATAGTGAAGGGCAGGCAGACGTCTCAAAATTTAAAGATGCAGAAATCATCGAAATCCGAAGCCTTGGATACAAAACCATTGTCAAAAGTTTTCATGAATTGACAACCGATTCTTTCTTACTACTTCTAAAACCAAGCAATCTAAATCTGGATGAAGTAGTGATTTCTGCTTCAAAATGGAGAAGAAGTAGTGATGATGTGCCCGCGAAGGTCATTTCTATAAGTCCAAGAGAAGTTGCCATACAAAACACCCAAACCGCTGCCGATTTATTGGCGATTTCAGGGAAGGTATTTATTCAGAAAAGTCAGCAGGGCGGAGGTAGCCCAATGATTCGAGGGTTTTCCACTAGTCGATTGCTTTATTCAGTAGATGGTGTGCGGATGAATACCGCGATTTTCCGTTCGGGCAATTTGCAGAATGTTATCAGTCTAGATCCATTCGCTATAGAAAACACCGAAGTGGTCTTTGGCCCAGGTTCGGTGGTTTATGGTAGTGATGCCGTTGGTGGTGTGATGAGTTTCCAAACGCTAACACCCCAATTTTCATTGACCGATTCGCCTTTGATACGCGGGAAGGCAAACACGCGCTATTCTTCTGCAAACAATGAGAAAACTGGACATTTTGATGTGAATGTGGGCTTTAAAAAATGGAGTTTTTTAACAAGTATTAGTGCGTGGGATTACGACAACCTGCGTCAAGGAAGCCACGGCCTAGACGATTATATAAAAGATTATTACGTGCAGCGGCAAAATAACGTTGACGTGGTAATTACTCAAGAAGATGAATTACTGCAGATTCCTACGGCATATTCACAGCTTAACATGATGCAGAAAATTCGGTTTCAACCCAATGAAAAGTGGGATTTTCAATTCGGGTTTCATTATTCAGAAACTTCACCTTATGGGCGTTACGACAGACATCAACGTGTTAAAAATGGAACAGCCCGTTACGCCGAATGGGATTACGGCCCGCAAATTTGGATGATGAACAATCTAGGAATTGGTTATAATGAATCGAATTTTATTTTTGATCAGATGAACATTCGTTTAGCACACCAATGGTTTGAAGAAAGCCGAATAGACAGAGGTTTCAACCAACCAGACCGAAACATTTCTGAAGAAGAAGTAAGCGCATATTCAATAAATGCTGATTTCATAAAAGCAACGAGCAACAGGAATACAGTTTTCTACGGACTGGAATACGTTTTAAACGATGTTAAATCCGTTGGCGAAATAACCGATATTACAACAGGAATAACTGAAGCAGGGCCAGCGCGCTACCCAAAAAGCACTTGGCAATCAATAGCCGCCTATGTAACGGATGAATTCAAAATGACCGATCGGTTTACGTTAAGCGCGGGAGCTCGTTACAACCAAATTTTATTGGATTCTGAATTTGATACAACCTTTTATCCCTTTCCCTTTACTGAAGCAAAACTTAACAATGGTGCGTTAACGGGAAGTTTGGGATGTGTTTACCGTCCCAGTGGTTCTTGGGTTTTCAGCACCAATCTAGGCACCGCATTTCGCGCGCCCAATGTAGATGATGTAGGAAAAGTGTTCGATTCTGCCCCGGGACAAGTGGTAGTTCCCAATCCAGATCTTAAACCCGAATACGCTTACAATGTCGATTTAGGTGTTGCGAAGGTATTTGGAGATGTAGTGAAAATAGATATAACGGGTTATTATACGCATTTAAAAAATTCGATGTTGCGTCGCGACTATCAACTCAACGGTCAGGACAGCATTATGTTTCAAGGCGAAATGAGTAAGGTGCAAGCCATTCAGAATTCTGCGGTTGCCAATATTTATGGAGTGCAGTTTGGTCTTGAACTAAAATTGCCAAAAGGCTTTGGGTTTCATACCGACTTCAATTTCCAAAAGGGAGAAGAAGAACTTGAAAATGGCGAGACCAGTCGAATGCGTCACGCAGCACCATTTTTTGGCACCTCTCGTTTAAATTATAGAAAGGATAAGTTGAGTATGGAGTTCAATGTCGTATTCAATGGGAAAAAGGATTTTGAAGATATGCCTGATGGTGAAAAGAGTAAAAAGGAAATCTACGCCCTCGACGAAAACGGAAACATTTATTCCCCAGCATGGTACACGCTTAATTTTAAAAGTCTTTATAAACTGAGTAAAACGATTGATGTAAGTGGAGGAATCGAAAACCTAACCGATCAACGCTACCGACCTTTTGCTTCAGGTATTTCAGGGGCTGGAAGAAATTTTATCTTGGCATTAACTGCTCATTTTTAAAGGAGAGAAATTCTTCATATTATTATATTTCGTCCAAAGTCTTGTCACAGATAATCATAAATTTTTCAGACGTTATTCCTTGAAGTGTTTCCCATCAACTTCTTTTTAATAATTTTGCAGCTTTTTAAAAGGGATTTAAAAAAGTAGCAGTTTTCAGTGGCAGTTGGCAGTAGTTTTTTTTTTGATGCTCAGTCGTTAAGAGAATTAGTCTTACGTCCTATGTCCTAGCAGTCCTACGTCATAAAAAACACATATAACAACATGATTTCAATAGATAACCTAGTAGTAGAATTCAGTGGTGATACACTTTTTAGTGATGTCTCTTTCGTGGTAAACGAAAACGACAAAATCGCTTTAATGGGAAAGAATGGCGCAGGAAAAAGTACGATGATGAAGATAATCGCTGGCGTTCAAAAACCTACTCGTGGGAATGTACGTGCACCAAAAGATGCCGTAATTGCATACCTTCCCCAACATTTATTGACAGATGATGATTGTACTGTTTTTGAAGAAGCTTCTAAAGCTTTTAAGCAAATTTTTGAGATGCGTGACGAAATGGATCGCCTTAACAAAGAGCTGGAAACTAGAACCGATTACGAAAGTGATGCCTATATGAACATCATTACCAAAGTGGCAGAACTAGGTGAAAAGTATTATTCCCTTGAAGAAATAAACTACGAAGCTGAAGTAGAAAAGGCATTGCGCGGACTTGGCTTTAAAAGAAGTGATCTTCACAGACAAACCAATGAGTTTAGTGGTGGATGGCGCATGCGGATTGAATTGGCAAAATTGCTTCTTAAAAAACCTGATTTAATTTTGCTGGATGAACCAACAAACCACGTTGATATTGAATCGGTAATCTGGTTGGAAGATTTCTTGCTGAACAAAGCAAAAGCCGTAATCGTAATCTCGCACGACAGAGCTTTTATCGATAACATCACCAACCGAACCATTGAGGTAACAATGGGGCGTATATACGATTACAAAGCCAATTACAGTCACTATTTGCAATTGCGGGCCGATAGAAGAGCACACCAAATAAAAGCTTACGAAGAGCAGCATAAATTCATCGCTGAAACCCAACAGTTTATTGAGCGTTTTAAAGGAACTTATTCAAAGACCAACCAAGTAAACTCTCGCGAGCGAATGTTGGAAAAACTTCAAATCATTGAGATTGATGAAATAGACACTTCCGCCTTGGCACTTCGGTTTCCGCCAGCGCAACGTAGTGGCGATTATCCTGTTATTGCGGAAGGACTTACCAAGAAATACGGCGACCACGTGGTTTTTAACGATGCGAATATGAGTATCTCTCGCGGTCAGAAAGTTAGTTTTGTGGGACGAAATGGCGAAGGGAAATCAACAATGATTAAAGCCATAATGGGCGAAATTGATTTTGAGGGAACTTGCGCCTTGGGTCACAATGCCAAAGTAGGATATTTTGCCCAAAACCAAGCCGCACTTTTAGATAAAGACCTCACAGTTTTTCAAACGGTAGATGAGGTTGCCAAAGGCGAAATAAGAACACAGATAAAAAACATTCTCGGTCGTTTTATGTTTAGCGGCGATGATATTGATAAAAAAGTAGGTTTGCTTTCCGGTGGTGAAAAAACCCGTTTGGCAATGGTGAAATTGTTGTTGGAACCAGTAAATGTTTTGATTCTCGATGAGCCAACAAACCACTTAGATTTAAAATCGAAGGATGTTTTAAAAGAGGCGCTTCTTCAGTTTGACGGTACTTTAATTCTTGTTTCCCACGACCGTGACTTCCTTCAGGGACTTTCAGAAAAAGTATTTGAATTTAAAGACAAACGTGTTATTGAGCATTTTGAAACCATCGACGATTTTCTTCTTCGCAATAGAATTGAGAATTTGAAGGAGATTGACTTGAAGGCATAAGTTATAAGTGGAGGAGTTTAAAGTATGGGAATTGGTTGTTGAAAATTTAATTTCGGTATAATAATTGCTTTTTCTCTTCTTTTAAAATGATAGAATTATGAAAATACACACATTTTTATTGACTGCACTTTTTTGTTTTATTCTCGGAAACGTTTCGGCACAGGAAAAAGCCAAGAAATCACAAGAAACAGTCGAAACCGATATGGGTCGGGTCGAAAGTTTATTACAATCAAAAAACTTTGAATTTAAAGCTAGCACGGTAACTCCAGCAAACGGAACGCCTAAGAATTTAGTTGGAAGTGGCTATTCCGTTATCTTTTCTCCAGAAGAGGTTATTAGTAATCTTCCTTTTTACGGAAGAGCTTATAGCGGCATGAAATTAGGAAAAGATAAGGGCTTAAAATTTCAAGGAAAACCTGAAAATTTTAGCATCGAAAACGCAAAAGGATACCAAATAAGCACTACGGTAAATGATGACGAGGTTTATGAAATAGTACTTTCGGTTAGTAAATCGGGGTATGCTACACTTACTGTTACCAGCAATGCTCGAGGTACTATAAATTACCAGGGAGAAATTGCTAAGGTTTCTAGGTAAATTAAAACTGTATTTAAAAGAAGAACAGCGGTCTAAGTACAATACTTAGGCCGCTGTGTTTTTAAACAATTAGGAAGAAAATCTTCTGTTAGTCATTATCAACTCGTATAAATACTCCATCTAAAGTGAATTCAAGCTCTGTTTCATCGTTCAACTCAACTTGTTGGTGGTTGTCTTCTAACTCCCAGTTGGTTATAACATTATTAGGATAATTTTGAGCCACATAATCTAAGATTGCCGCAGGAATAACCGAATCAGGAAGTTGTGTGGTTCCGTCGATTTCAATAATTTGAAAAGTATTATTGAAGGTTAATTCAACGTTTTCACTTAAATACAATTCATAAGTAATCACATTTTCATCTGTTTCTTTAATTGCCCGTACAATCGTACTATTTGGAAAGTGGGTGGTAACGTAGGTTCTAATTTCAGTAGGTATTTCATTTTCTGTTAGCACCACTTCATTCTCGTCGCCATCGTTGTTATCTTCATCTACACGAATAAAAACTCCTTCTAGGGTGAATTCTAGTTCTAGCCCATTGTTAAGCTCTATTTCTTGATAATTGGTTTTTAATTCCCAATCGGTTATAAAGTTGGTTGCATAATTTTGAGCAACATAATCTAAAATTGCCTGTGGAATTACTGAGTTTGGAAGCTGTGTGTCTCCTTCAATTTCAATAATTTCAAAATCTGAATTGAATGTTAACTCAAAATTATCGCTTAAATACACTTCATAAGAAATAATATTGTCATCAGTTTCTTTAATAGCTCTTATAATGGAACTATCTGGAAAATGCGTTGTAATATATGTGCTTATTTCAGCAGGAATTTCACTAGCTGTTAGCACTATTTCGTTGTCATCATCATCGTCATTGTTATCGTCCATACGAATAAATATACCGTCTAACGTAAACTCAAGCTCAATTCCATTATCAAGTTCTACTTCCTGATAGCCGTCTTCTATTTCCCATTCGGTTATAAAATTATTGGGATAATTTTGAGACACATAATCTCGTATTGGTTGCGGAATAACCGAATCTGGGAGTTCAGTTTCAGCATCGATATCTGTTATGTCGAATTGGCTATTAAATTCTAAATTCAGGTTTCCGCTTAAAAATACGGTGTAGAAAGTTTCGTTTTGTACGGTGTTTTTTTCTGCGCTATTAATCGAATTTGAAGGGAAATGGTCGATAATGTAGCTTTTTATTTCTACAGGAATTTCTGCTTCGGTTAGCGTAGTTTCTTCAGTCATTGAATCTTCTTTACTACAAGAGACCAAAGTGAGTGAAAGTGTAAGGATTATGAATGCTAATTTTTTCATAGGTTAAGAATTATTGTGGTTTAAAAGGTTTAAATTAATTTTCCGTTTTTAGAAAAAGTTACATATCGTTCATCATTTCCTTTTTCTATTTCAACGCGATACGTTTCTATATTATTCTCTGTAATTTTCTCTACATCGTCAATTCGATACCCGTCAAATTGTTTCTTAACGGTATCTTTTACTGCTTGAGGAAGGTCTTTTTCAGAAATTTCTTCTGAGTATTTAATCAATTTTCCAGAAGCATCAAACCATGCTTCGTAATCTGTAAAGTATCCTATTTCAAAATCTACGTTGTAAAGTTCGCCTTCGCGTTCCCATTCTATATCACTAGCTTTGGGGAATTCCTTTTTAAAGGTATTTAGTATTACCGATGGCACTTGGTTTTCGGGCACGTCTTGTGCGAATAGTGAGGTGGTTCCGATAAGGACTGCTGTTAAAAATGTTATTGCTTTCATCTGTTTAATTTTAAATTATACAACAAATGTAAAGGGCAATTCTGGAAAGAATTTGGAATTTATTCCAAACTGATAATTTTTTTGAAATCTACAGTAAAACAGTGGTTGTTTTCTTTAAACTTATAAGAAATACCTAAACCATAAAAGTCGCAGATCGCCTTGCAAACCGCTAATCCTAATCCAGTACCTTGCGATTTGGAAGTGTTTTTGTGAAAGCGAACAAAGATGTTTTCTTCAACAAGCGGAACGTTATTGGCCGAATTACAAATTTCAAATCCGTCTTTTTCAAATTTCACAGTTATTCTTCCTCCGTTCGTATTATGAAAAATTGCGTTTTTAACTAAATTTGAAATTAGGATTAAAGCTAAAGAAGGATCTATCGTTACGTTTAAGTTGCTGTCTTCTTCAACCAATATTTGTATATTCTTGAAATCAGCAAAGTCTTCAAAATTGTCAATAATTTCTTTCGCTAATTTATTGATCGAGACGAGTTCTTGATTCGGAAACTGCTTATTTTCAATTTTCGCCAATAGTAATAACGATTTATTTAACTGCGTTAGTCGCTCTACCATTTTTATAACATTGGCTATGGTTTGTGCATCCTCCTCTTTCAGGTTTTCAGATTCTAAAAGCAATTCTAGCTTATTTATGATTATTGCCAAAGGTGTTTGAAGTTCATGCGATGCGTTTTCGGTGAATTGCTTTTGCGAAGAATAAGCTTCTTTTGAATGTTTAATTAAGGCATTCGAAGCTTTTTGCAATTCTAAAAATTCGGTTGTTTTTGTTGTTATGTCTATTGGATTATCGTCTTGATCTAGCCGATACGTTTTCAATCTATCTAATATTACATAAAACGGAGTCCAAACCCTGCGCAGGATAACGTTGTTTACAATAATGATGCTGCCTACCAAGATTAAGAACAACGTTACCACACTCCAAAATGAGTCTTCTACCAAATCGTCTTCTTCTACCAATGACGAAATAACTTTAATTCTGTAAAAATTTTTGTTATGCTGAAAAGCAGAATGTAAAATACGAACAGGCTCGAGGTCGTCTTCATTTAAACGATACATTAAAGTGTCTTTATAAACTTCTTTAATTAGTACCGCTTTCTCTTTTGATACTGGATGTATTTCAAAATTATTCCCTCCAAATTCCGATTGCTTTAGTAAAGTGGAATCTATCTTGGATTGGTGTATGAGTAATAGCTTGTTGTTTTCGAGTCCGTCGTCTATGCTATCCCTAATTTCGTCTTTTAAATTGTAATAGAATATCACCGACCAAATGCCGATAATGAAAAAGAAGGCACATGAAAGATAAATTAGGGAACGGTTTAGGAGTTTCATTTTTCAACTAATTTATAACCTACACCGTATACAGATTCGATGCTTATATCGGCTGTTGATTCTTGTAATTTTTTACGAAGGTTTTTTATTTGGTAGTAAATAAAATCGAAATCGTCGGCTTGATCTATTTGGTCGCCCCAAACGTATTCTGCCAAAGCGGTTTTGGTGATAAGTCGGTTTTTGTTGACTAAAAAATAATTGAGGACATCAAATTCTTTTCTGTTTAAATGTACGCTCTGTTGGTTAACGAAGAGTGTTCGTTCATCTATATCGAAAATTAAGTTGCCAATTTCGATGGTGTTTTTGCCATCCAAGTTTTTTCGGCGTAGTACTGCTTTAATTCGTGCATTTAGTTCGGCTATGTGAAAAGGTTTTGTGAGGTAATCATCGGCGCCCAGATCTAAGCCTTTTAGTTTGTCGTCTAATGAGTTTTTGGCCGATATGATAATCACATTTTCAGATTTATCCATAACCTTTAGTTTCGAGAGAATGTTCAAACCGCTACCATCTGGTAAAGTAATATCTAGCAAAATGCAATCGTATTCATACAAACCAATTTTTTCAATTGCATCGCCATAGTTCGCTGCAATTTCTACCACATACTGCTCTTTTTGGAGAGATGCTACCAACGTTTCTCGCAACTCTTTTTCGTCTTCAATTATTAAAATTTTCATGCTTTAAAAATATAAATCAACTTGGGAAAGATTTGGGAATTACTAAAAACCGATCGACAAAGTTTATATTCTAAAATTAACACTATCTAAACGTATAAATTATTAAACACTTAAACTTCATTAATCACAAAACCAACTCCTCGAAAAGCCGATTTAAAGTTGCGTCCAAGTCATCGCTAAATCCGTTGTGCGGACGCGATGTTTGAATAGAAGAACTTCGTTGCGCGGTTAACCATCTAAACCTGTCGGGAATTTCCCATTCAGAAACGGGGCCGCCATTCTTTGAACCAGTACAGATTTTGGTAAATGCTTTGAGGTTTTTTTCTATTTCTTCAGCTTCGAGTTCAGAAGAAAAATGGCTTAATTTTTCGGTGTTGATATGATATTTACAGTTTAAATATTTGGCGCCTTTACTGAATAATATAATGCCAACATTTAAAAACTCTTCACGTTCTACGCGTGGCACCAATCGGATTACGGCGTATTCATATAAGTGTTTTCCTGGCATCTTGAATCTGTTTTACGAAGTTGTTTGAACTATTTCTGCGCTTTACCAAAAATTGATAATATACTTCACGAATTTCGTCAGGCTTCATATCAGTGCCTTCCCATTCCATCCATTCGGCAGGGATGAGGTTGGTTATTTCCTTTAGTTTTTCATCGTGGAGAAGCGCAATCATTTCATCATTTATTTCTTCAATTAAAGAAGCTTGCGGCAATAAAACATGGTCTTTTATATACGGAAAAGAACTTACTGCTGCTTTTTCCCAATTGTCCCACGAATGGTGAAAATAGAAAGTTGCACCGTGATCGATTAGCCATAATTCCTTATGCCAGATAAGCATATTGGTGTTTTTCACCGTGCGGTCAATGTTTGTGGTGTAGGCATCTAACCATACAATTTTTGAAGCTAATTTTTCATCAACTTGAGTAACAACAGGGTCGAAAGTTAGGGCTCCCGAAAGAAAATGAAGTGCAAGGTTTAGGCCTTGGCTTCCTTTTAAAAGATCTTGAATTTCTTCGTCGCCTTCACTTTGGCCAAACGCTTTGTCGAGATTGGCAAAAACTAATTCAGGAATTTTTAATCCTAAAGTTCTCGCTATTTCTCCGCCTAATAATTCGGCAATTAGTGCTTTTACACCGTGTCCAGCCCCACGAAATTTTAAAACATATTTAAAATCGTCGTTCGCTTCTGCCAATGCGGGAAGAGATCCGCCTTCTCGTAGTGGAGTAATGTATCGCGTAACATTTACTGTGCGGAGTTCTATTTTGTTAGTTGTCATTGCTTAAAAGCTATTTGTTTGTAAAATTAGGGTTATTTGCCAATATGCAATCCTATTTAGAGCACATGTTTGATAGGCATACATTAGTGTCCGATTAAAATATTTCAAAATTCCGTTCAGCAAAAGCTGACAGGCACTAAAAGAATTTTTATTAAAGCGATAGCTTGCTACTAAGCTCGCCACTAAAATGTAACAACTAAAAAGTATACTTAATCCATTTAACTTAACTGTTAACCCATTAAGAAGCAAGTCTTATGTCCTACGTCTTTCAGCGAAGCGGTCTTCCATCTTAATCGGACACGACTAATAGGCATATAAACGGTTTAGCACTATATTTAAAACGTTTTAATTTGTAATTTGCGCAAGTTTAGAATATTTAAACTTTCAGTTATTGAATTTAACCATTGAAAACATACTGCTAGTTGGCTCGCTGTTGCTTTTTATAAGCATTGTAGCGGGAAAAACTTCGTACAAATTTGGCGTTCCTACATTAGTTCTTTTCTTGGGAATTGGAATGTTAGCTGGTGAAGATGGTATCGGAATTAGTTTTAACAATCCGCAAATTGCTCAATTAATTGGGGTGATTTCGTTAAATTTCATTTTGTTTTCTGGTGGCCTCGACACCGATTGGAAGTCTGTAAAACCTATAATGAAAGAAGGTTTCGCGCTTTCTACTATTGGGGTCTTTCTAACTGCAATAGGATTAGGTACTTTCGTTTATTACGTTACCGACTTTACAATTTATGAAAGTTTACTCTTAGGAAGTATTGTTTCTTCTACAGATGCTGCTGCGGTTTTCTCGATTCTTCGTGCGAAAAACCTTGCATTACGGGCAAATTTACGACCAACGCTAGAGTTAGAAAGCGGGAGTAACGACCCCATGGCGTATGTGCTCACTATTGCTTTTTTAGGATTGGTTATTAATCAAGATCAAGGAATAGCTTCCATGATTCCGTTGTTTTTGCAGCAAATGGTTCTTGGTACGATTGCGGGATTTGGATTTGGAAAATTAAGTAAGATAATTATCAATAAAATAAAATTAGACTTTGAAGGGCTTTACCCTGTGCTTGTTATAGCTTTGATGTTTATAACCTTTTCAGTCACCGATTTTGTGGGCGGAAACGGATTTTTAGCCATTTATATCTGTGCTGTCTTTTTGGGTAACCAGTATTTAATTCACAAGAAAACTATTTTAAAAATGTACGATGGGCTGGCCTGGCTAATGCAGATTGTACTTTTTCTAACTTTAGGCCTTTTGGTGTTTCCTTCACAAATTGTTCCTGTAATAGGTATTGGGTTGGTTATATCACTCTTCTTAATATTCGTCGCACGGCCAGTAGCGGTTTTTTTAAGTCTGATTCCGTTTAAAATGAAGTTGCGCAGACGGTTCTATATTTCGTGGGTTGGTTTGCGTGGCGCTGTTCCAATCGTATTTGCAACCTATCCGTTGTTAGCGGGAATAGATAAAGCAAATATGATATTTAATATTGTATTTTTTATATCGCTTACTTCTATTTTAATCCAAGGAACTACGCTCTCTGTTGTGGCAAAATGGTTAAACGTTAGTATTCCGAGTAGTGAAAAAATTCTTACTCCTTCAGAAAAATTTTTAGAAGAGCATCCAAAAACCGAGATGCGCGAAATAGGTATTGCCAGAGGAAGCAAGGTGGTAGGTCAACAGATTGTCGATTTAGAATTCCCAAAAACTGCAATAATCGCAATGATAAAAAGGGGCAATAAGTATATTGCACCCAACGGCAGCACTGTTATCGAAGCGGATGATTTACTCATAGTTCTTTCTGAAAATGAAAAAGGCATTAAAAAAGTCTTTAAAGCCTTAAATATTCGGGAGTTTTCTGCAGCGTAATTTTCTTCTTCTTTTAAGTTCATATTAAAGAAACTCACGTGCTTAAATAAACTCATTAAGGATTTAGTATTTCGAAATTGTGAATACCAGATTTGAAACTTTATTTCTGTTTCTTTTCGTTATTTTTGAACAAAAAGTAACAAAATGAAAATAGTTGTTTCTCCAGCAAAGACACTGGATTTAAAGTCTAAACTTCCTACCAGCCGTGCCACTCAACCCCAGTTTTTAAAGGAAGCTGAACTAATCAACAACAAACTAGAACGCAAAAGTAAAAAGGCGATTTCTGATTTGATGAGTATTAGTGATAAACTGGCAGAATTGAATTATCAGCGTTATAAGGAATTTAGCACGCCGTTTACTAAAGAAAATGCCCGCCCAGCGGTTTATGCTTTTGCTGGCGATGTTTATACTGGTTTGGATGCGTATACAATTCCTTCAGAAAAATTAGATTTTTTGCAGGATTCGTTACGCATACTTTCGGGAATGTATGGAATGCTACGACCATTAGATTTGATGCAGCCATACCGCTTGGAAATGGGCACGAAGCTGGCCGTTGACAGAAAGAAGGATTTGTATGCGTTTTGGAAAAAGACACTTACCGAAACCTTGAATGATGAATTGAAAGATGACGAACTTTTCTTAAACCTCGCTAGTGTAGAATATTTTAATGCTATTGATAAGAAAAAGTTGAAAGTTCCTGTGATAGCACCAGTTTTCAAGGATTTTAAAAATGGGAAACTGAAAATCATTTCATTTTTTGCAAAAAAAGCCCGCGGCAGCATGGCTCGTTTTGCGATAGATCAGGAGGTTAAGACCTTAGATGAGGTAAAAGCGTTTGATTATGATGGTTATAGGTTTAGTGAAGATTTTACAGAGAAAGAAAATGAGCCGGTTTTTATACGATAGTTTCCATCCAAACAAATAGGTAGCATTAAAAGTACTTTTTCAATATTGAGGTTTTGTCAGAAACTGTCAATATGAATCTCTAATAGTACTATTGTTAGTTTTATAAATGGCACTTGTTTTTTAGAAAACACTTTTAATAAAAAAAGGAATTAGTTTTTACGCTAATTCCTATTTTTAATAAAGCCATTCTGTGATTACTTGGCCATATCGACAAGCTCAAGTTCGAAAACTAACTCTGAATTTGGTGGGATTACACCAGGAATTCCTCTTGCTCCATACGCCAAATGAGCTGGAATGAATAAAGTGGCTTTATCACCAACTTTCATATTCAATAATCCTTCTCTAAAACCTGGAATAAGTTGTGCGTCTTTACTGTAGTCTGTTGGGATTGGAATGTATTGACCAGCAGCTTTTCTCATTTCGTCTACCATTTCGTACTTTTCGGCATTTTCAAAAATGTTTGAATCAAAAAGATGGCCATCAGTTAGGTAACCAGCATAGTTCATTAAAATTTTGTCGCCTTCTTGTGGTTGAACACCTTCACCTTTTTCAGTAAAAAATATTTTAAGTCCTGATGGTAAAGAATCTGCTTTTGTTCGAATAGCTTCAAGTTCTTTCGCTTTCTTATCAGCTACTTTATTGATGCGCTCTTCCTTTTCTTTCTTTTCTTTTTCAATCTTTCCCATCTCTTCCGTGAAATAAGGAACCTTTACTTTTCCTTTATTAATTATATTCACTTTTTCGATAATGATTGGTTCTTTTGGCTTGTCACCTGGCTTTTCTGTTTCTACAATTCCAATTGAATCAACTACGCTTTGTCCTTCAATTACTTCACCAAAAATAGTGTGTCGTCCATTTAACCAAGGTGTTTCTTTTAACGTTACGAAAAATTGGCTTCCATTGGTTCCTGGGCCAGCGTTCGCCATTGCCAAAAGTCCTTTTCTATCAAATTGAATAGAATCTACAATTTCATCAGGAAATTTGTAACCTGGGTTTCCAGAACCGTCTCCTTTTGGGTCACCACCCTGAATCATAAAATCTTTAATTACACGGTGGAATACAAGACCGTCATAGAAGCGTTTTCCTTTGTAAGTAGAATCTACCATTCCATTTGTTCCTTGGGCTAGAGCCACAAAATTTGAAACAGTTAAAGGTGCAGTATCGTTATAAAGCTTGGCCATAAACGTGCCTTTATTTGTTATAAACTCTGCATAAACACCGTCTTCGAGATCTGGATATTTTTCTTGACAAGATGCAAATGCAAGCGTTAGAAATAAAACAAAAAATGTTAGTTTTTTCATATGTTTTTAGTTTTTAGAGGAAGACTGGCTTAAAACCAGATTATGCAAGGCCCCTGCACTTCCTTGATTTAGTTGGAATTAGGTTATTGGGCACTTATTTATTTTTCATTTATATATTGAATGGAACGTAAGGTAATGGTGCTTTGTACAGGGATGTTGGTCCCTAGTTTTCCTTCAATTCCGTAGTATCCATACGCTTTATAGGAAGGTAGTAGTAAGGTTACCACTTCTCCTTCGTTCATCAGTTTTATACCATCTCTAACACCAGAAATAAGTTCCTGATTACTTTGGTCTATTTTGTAGCGTTGAAGACCATTTTCTTTTTCGGTTAAAATGCTGTTTCCGTTTAAATCTTTAATGCTATAGGTAAACTCAACCAAATCTCCTGTTTTAGGCTTTGGAGCTTGGGTTGTGTCGCGTTTGTTATAGTAATACCAAAATCCGTTTTCGGAAGAATAATACGTTTTTGAAGTGTCTATTGCAATTATGTTTTCAATGTATTTTTTTTCTGCCTCGTAAATTTCTTTGTTTCGTTGTGCCGATTCCTTTATGAAGGTTCCGCTTTGACTTTGCACTGGTCGACGAGCCTCAGGGCTTTTGCACGAAACAATGAGGAGCGAGAAAAAAGTAATGTAAAACAGCTTATGAAGCATGTGTAAGTTCATCTTTATAACGTGGCAAGATACTAATAAATTCAGTTACGGTTTTGTTAAGGGATTGCGAACTTTTTCCGCCGGCTGCATTGTTGTGACCTCCACCGCTGTAATGGTTGCGAGCAAAGTGGTTCACAGAAAAATCGCCTTTACTTCTTAGCGACATTTTGACTATGTTTTCGTGCTTGTTTTCTATAAAAATAACTGCAAAAACAACCCCACTTACAGAAAGCGCATAATTAACAAACCCTTCTGTGTCGCCTTTCTTAAAATTATGTTCATCCAATTCTTTTTGAGACAAGGTAATGTATGCGGTGTTATAATCTGGAAGAATATTTAAATTGTTAAGAGCAACTCCAAGCAGTTTTAATCTTTCTGCACTGTTAGTATCGAATACGTTTTGATGAATGGTTGCGCTTTCGGCGCCAGCTTCAATTAATCTAGCAACTATACGGTGCGTTGTTGGAGTAGTGGAAGGAAATCGAAATGAGCCAGTATCGGTCATTATTCCTGTATATAAATTAGTAGCTATTTCTTTTGAAAGCATTTCGCTCTTACCAATAGCTTCAATAAAATGAAATACCATTTCGGCCGTGGAACTCATCGAAACATCGCTGTAAGTTGCAACTGCATAGGCTGCAGGTTGCTGGTGATGATCAATCATTACAAATTGAGCTTTACTGTTCTCCAATGGTTTCTGTAAATCGCCAACTCGGTCTAAACTGTTAAAGTCTAGGGTGAAAATTAGGTCAGTTTGCTCAAGGATATCAAGACTTTTTTGAGTCTCTTTTTCGTATATGATAATATCATCTACTCCAGGCATCCACTTCAAAAAATCAGGGAAGTCATTCGGCATTAAAACAGTGGCTTTGTGGCCTAAACTGTTTAACAGAAAAGAGAGCCCTAAACAAGAACCAATTGCATCGCCATCAGGATTTTTATGACCTACGACCACAATATTTTGAGGTTTGACAAGCAATTCTTTTACTATTTGAGTGGTTTTTTTATCCATAAGTGGGCGAAGATACAATAAACGCATTTAAACTTAAAAAATAATGTAGCTTAGTAATTGTTTAAGGTTAAGTGTGTCTGACTGGGTTGAGAATCTATATTTTTTGATTGATTAACTTTAATTTGGAATGATTTTGTAAAACTTATTGTTGAATTCTTGATTTACAGACCGAATTTAAACTTTTAATAATGTGTGTCTTTTACATTTCAAATAGTTATTTTTGCCGAAATTTTAAAAATACAATGAGAACAGACAGAACATTCACAATGTTGAAACCCGATGCAGTCGAAAAAGGACACATTGGTGCAATACTTGAAAAAATTAACGCTTCAGGGTTTAGAATCGTGGCCATGAAATTAACTCACATGACTACTGCTGACGCAAAAGAATTCTATGCCGTACATAGCGAACGTCCATTTTATGGCGAATTAGTTGAATATATGACTCGCGGGCCAATTGTTGCCGCTATTCTTGAAAAGGAAAATGCAGTTGAAGATTTCCGTACCCTTATTGGGGCTACAAATCCTGCAGATGCAGCAGAAGGAACAATTCGTAAATTATATGCAGCTTCTATAGGTGAAAATGCTGTTCACGGAAGTGATAGTGATGAAAACGCAGCTATTGAAGGTGCTTTTCATTTTGCGGGTCGCGAGATGTTTTAAGCGCTTCAAAACTATTATAAATATAAAACGCCTTCCGTTTGGAGGGCGTTTTTATGTTTATGTTAATCGTGTATGTTAGCGTAATACTAATTTTTTTATAAGCTCTTTTTTGAGTTCTTCGTTAAGGAGTTTGATTATTTTTTCTGTTCCGTAACTAAGTTCTTCCCTTAATACTGAAGACGATAGTTGAACAAACAACGTTTCTCTGTCTAGTTTTAGATCTGTAGTGTATTTTGAAATTGCAGGACCCATTACTTTATCCCAAGCTTCTTTGGCATTTACCTTGTCGAGGCCCTTTTCTAAGCGATTCTTCTCGATAAATTCCTTAAGCGCATCACCTATTGATATGTTTTCGGCGTGTCGTTTTGCCATTTTATAAAAGAGTTTGTAAATTACTGAATTGTTGGAATTATGTGTTTATTCGTCTTAACACAAGAAGTTTACTGTTGTCAATTCACTAAATCAAATTTCTTAAACTTTCTGTAAGTGTAAACTAGGTCTTGTCTGTTTTTCACAATCAATGTACTGTCTTTTGATTCTAGTATGGTTTCTGTCCATTCGTCGTATGGAGTTTTGTAATGCATTCGCAAGCTGTCATCCTCAATTTTTAATATGAAGTTTTCTGAAACTCCGTTTGTAGTAAAGGAACCGTCTAGTTTTGGTGATACTTTAGTGCGAACACCACTGTCTGCTTTTACTTCAATATGATCAACGATTGTATTCACACCGAATTGTTTTTTGGATCCGTCAGGCATTTCAACGGCTTTAATTTCCCAATATCCCTCGAGGTTTTGTTTTTGAGCCTCTGGGTTGGGTTTTGAACATGAGAAAGCAATAAGTAATAATAGGCTAGAAGCAATTCTAAAGTACATCGTTTTACTTTTTGGGTTATAACGAGATTTAACTGAACAATATCATTGTAGAGCTAATCTTAATTTGTCTTTCAAAATTAAGAAACTAATCGGTATTTATCATCCAAAATCAGGCTCTTTATTCTTCTGCTTTTGCTGATAATTCAAACCATCGTTCTGTTTTCTCTTCAATGGCGTCAATTATTTCTTGTAATTTTATTGACTGTTTGTCAATTTCGGGGCCATCCCAGTTTTCTGTTGCAAATTTATTTTGTAGCGCTTCCCGTTTTTCTTCGAGGTTAGCAATTTCTTTTTCAATTTTATTGTATTCCTTCTGCTCGTTGTAGGTTAATTTTGCTTTCGGTTTTTCTTCTTTCCAATCATTTTTAGTTTTAGAACCAATTTCAACCTCTTTCTTTTCTGTGGGTTGACTGTCCTCATAGATTCTAAAGTCGCTGTAATTTCCTGGAAAATCTTCTATCTCCGCATTTCCCCTAAAAACAAATAAATGGTCCACGATTTTGTCCATAAAATACCTGTCGTGCGAAACAACCAGTAGACAGCCAGGAAAGTCTAGGAGAAAACTTTCTAGAACATTGAGTGTTACAATATCGAGGTCGTTTGTGGGCTCATCAAGTATCAAGAAATTTGGATTCTTGATTAAAACAGTGCATAAGTATAGTCGTTTACGTTCTCCTCCACTCAGTTTTTCTACAAAATCGTATTGTTTTTTTCGGTCGAAAAGAAAGCGTTCTAAAAGTTGACTGGCGGAAATTTGCTTGCCTTTTTTCAGAGGTATGTATTCACCGTGCTCACGAATTACATCAATTACTTTTTGTCCTTCCTTGATATTTATTCCTGCTTGGGTGTAGTATCCAAATTGTACGGTTTCTCCAATTACAACTTTTCCTGAATCAGGCTGAATAGCACCAGTAATAATATTTAGAAATGTAGATTTTCCTGTACTGTTTTTACCTATAATACCAATGCGTTCTCCACGATTAAAATGGTATTCAAATTTGTCAAGTAGTTTTTTGTCGCCGAAAGATTTAGAAACGTTATGCAATTCAACCACTTTAGTGCCCATACGCTCCATGTTTAGTTCTAATTGTACTTCATGGTCAATTCTGCGTTTGCTGGCGCGATCTTTTATTTCGTGGAAGTCGTCAATTCGACTTTTACTCTTAGTGGTCCTTGCTTTTGGTTGTCGGCGCATCCAGTCCAATTCTTTTTTGAAAAGGTGTTTCGCTTTTGCAGTTTCTGTGGCTTCATTTTCAATTCGGGCATCGCGCTTTTCCAGGTAGTAGCTATAATTTCCTTTGTAATTATAAAGTTGGCCTTCATCTAGCTCTACAATTTCATTACAGACCCGCTCTAGAAAGTAACGGTCGTGAGTAACCATAAATAAGGTAAAGTTTTCTTTCGCAAATAGATTTTCCAGCCATTCAATCATTTCAAGATCCAAATGGTTGGTGGGCTCATCCATTATTAATAGGTCTGGAGTTGTTAGGATGGCATTTGCTAATGCCAAGCGTTTTTTTTGCCCGCCACTTAAGCTAGAAACCTTGGCGTCAAAATCTTCAAGTTTTAGTTTAAAAAGTATTTGTTTGTATTTTGTTTCGAAATCCCAGGCGTCGTGTGCATCCATAGCATCAAATGCTTTTTGATACGCTTCGCTATCATCAGGGTTTTCGAGTGTCTTTTCGTAAGTTTCTATTACATTGAGAATTGGGTTGTCTGCAGAAAAAATTGCTTGTTCGACAGATAATTGAGCGTCTAAATTGGGTTCTTGAGGGAGATAGGCAACTTTTAATCCTTTGCGAAAAGTTACGTTGCCAGAATCGGGAAGGTCATTTCCAGCAATTATGTTTAGAAGCGAAGTTTTGCCAGTCCCGTTTTTAGCAACAAAACCTATTTTTTGCCCTTCGTTAATTCCGAAGGATATACCTTCAAAAAGCACTCGCATTCCAAAGGATTTCGATATATTTTCTACTGAAAGATAATTCACAATTGTTTTTTTTGTAAAAGTAAGCGAATATAGTTAATGGATAGGTGTTCTATCAAAAAGGAATTTTTAAAGCAAGCATGTTATTTCTAAAACCAGAATATGATTAAATGGTGTTTTATAAAAAATAAGGCCTCGGTTTCTAATTACGTGTTTTTGCTAATTGTTTAATCTGCGTTTGGGTTTTAACGACTACATAGGGTTACAAAACTTATGTAGGTTTCTAACAAATAGTGTTCTATATTTTTTTTAAAGGTTATTTGAACGAATAATGATGTTGGTTTTGAAGCCTTATGTATAAAGTCAAAAATATATTTCATTATTAAGTAGGTTACTTTATATTTGTCGGCTGACAATACTACCATTTAATGAAGTTTATCTACCCCTTTTTGTTTCTTTTCGTTGTAATTACCGTTTCTTCTTGTGTTTCTAGGAAGCAACTTACATACTTGCAAGAGAATGCCAGTGATACTGATACTTTGGCCATTATGAAGAAAAGACAAGAGCCGTATCGTTTACAAATTAATGATTTATTGAGTATTCGTGTAAAGACACTAGATCAGGAGTTTGTTGGGATTTTTAACCCTATTAGTGATGCTAATCCAAATGCTACTGGTGAGGAACGATTATATTACGATGGCTTTGTGGTTAATGATCACGGGAATATTCGTATTCCTAGTATGGGAGAGGTCAATGTTCTTGGATACACAGTAGATGAGGTTCGCGAAATGTTGGAAGATCGATTATTAAAAGATTATTTTAAGGAAGAAGCGAATGTTTTTGTTACAGTAAAGCTTGCTGGTATTAGATACACTATTAACGGTGAAATTGGTAAACCTGGATCGCAAATCATTTATCGTGATCAAGTAAGTATTATGGAGGCTATTGCAAACAGTGGTGATATAACAATTACGGGAGATCGAAAAGATGTCGTGATTATCCGGCAATATCCAGCGGGTCAAAAAGTTCATCATATAGACTTGACGCAACTGGAAGCTATGAACTCACCATATTATTACGTGAAACCAAATGATTTAATTTTAATCAATCCTTTACCGCAAAAGTCTTGGGGAACTGGAACGACGGGGTTGCAATCTATAACTACAGTTGCTACTATAATTGCAGCGCTATCAACCACTCTATTACTAATCACGCGATTATAAACAACTATGAGTGAAGAATTTGAAACGAACGAAGCGGGTACAACTTTTGATTTTAAAGGGTTTTTAATTAGACTTTTACGTAATTGGCCCCTTTTCTTAATCTTTTTGGCGATTACATTTTCTATTGCCTATTATATAAATGTTAGGAAGCTACCCGTATATTTAATTGAAAACTTAGTTTCAATTAGAGACGATCAAAATCCTTTTTTTACTTCTAACACTAGTTTAGTATTTAATTGGGGGGGGACAAGTGACAAAGTCAATACATCTGTAATTACACTAAGGTCTCGATCGCACAACGAAAAAGTTGTAGAGCGTACACAGTATTACCTAACATACTTGCGTGATGGTGAATACCAACAGGAAGATGCTTATAAGCAAACACCATTCTTTGTTGAAGTGGACACGGCAAAGAGCCAGATGCTTAATCATCAAATCAAAGTCGTTTTTAAAGATTCGTTGACATTTAATTTATCTGTATCTTTCGAGGAGGCTAAAAACATAAATCTTCAAAATTATAATTCTAAAGAAAAGAAGAGTTTGTTCGTAGAGGCAGGAGATTTTTCTAAGGATTTCAAAATTGGTGAGCCTGTAAACACTCCTTTTTTTAATGGTATTTTTGTGCCCAACCCAGATGTTATATCTAAAATGGGTACACCTTATTATCTTGTTTTTAGTGAGTATGATGCAACTGTTAAAAGATATTTAGATATAAATATAGCGCCACTAAGTTCAGGTTCCTCGGTTTTACAAATGCGAATGACGGGTCATAATAAAGCGAAGCTAGTAGATTACCTGAATATGTCGGTTCAAGTTTTAAGCGAGGATATGCTTGAAAGAAAGAACCTATTTGCGACAAAAACCATACGTTTTATTGATAGTAGTTTGGCAGAGAAGTCAATTGAGTTGTCTTTGGTGGAAGATGAATTGAATGATTTTAGAAGAAATAATGTAATTTTTGATCTAAATATTGAAGGTGCTGAACTCAATGAGAAATTAAATGCATTAGATCTAAGGAAAGAAGCTGCTGCCCGCGAGCTTGATTATTATAATACACTGCAAGAATATTTAGTGACTCGTTCAGACTATCGAGATGTGCCAGCACCTTCAGTAGCAGGGATTTCCGAGAGTAGTGTCGTAGCAGGTGTAGGGAAGATTGTATCTCTAGCTGAGCAGCGAAATAAACTTCAGTATTCCTTTAAAGAAGATGCACCTGTTTTTAATGATATTGATAGGCAGATTGATGCGGTTAAAATAGTACTTCTTGAAAATATTCGGTCGTCTAAGAGTTTGATGAATGAAGAAATTCGCACTATTAACAGAGATATAGGTAGATACGAAGCCGAGATTCGAAAGTTGCCTAAAGAGCAGCAAGAGCTGCTCAAAATTGAACGAAGGTACAACCTAAGTGAAGGTACTTACAATATGTTTTTGGCTAAAAGAAGTGAAGCGGGGTTAGTAAAAGCTGCAAATGTTAGCGATGTTCTAGTAATAGATCCAGCTAAAGATACAGGAGGTGGGCAAATTGGTCCTAATACTCAGCTAAATTATATGATGGCTGGTTTAATAGGATTTTTTGTTCCTATTTTATTAATTTTTGTAAGAGCGTTTTTTGATACTAAAGTTGAAAGTGTGAAGGATTTAGAGGCTATTACTCCAATCCCAATGATTGGTGTTATTGGTAAAAATCATTCCGAAACTGTCTTAGCTGTGCTCAGTAAGCCTAAATCTGCAATTGCAGAGGCTTTTCGAAGCCTGAGATCTAGTCTTCAGTTTTTATATAAACAGCAAGGAATAACAGGCGCTAAAACAGTTTTATTGACATCTTCGGTAAGTGGTGAGGGTAAGACTTTTTGTTCTATAAACCTAGCATCAATTTTTGCTTTGAGCGATAAAAAAACTATTATAATTGATTTGGACTTGCGTAAGCCGAAAGTTGGAGCCGCTTTTAATATTCAAAATTCGATGGGAGTGGTTAACTACCTTATCAATGAGGCTGACCTAGATGGTATTATTCAAAAAACCGAAATTGATACTTTAGATGTAATTACATCAGGACCAATCCCTCCAAACCCTTCAGAATTGCTGTTAGGTGAGAGGCTTGATCAATTGCTAGGTTTACTTAAGGATCAATATGATTATATTATTTTGGATTCGCCTCCAATGGGGCTAGTTTCAGATGCTTTGGTTCTTACTAAGCACGTTGATGCAACACTTTATATGGTGCGTCAAAATTATACTCACAAGAACATGTTGACCTTTGTAAACGAAAAGTTTAGGCGAGGTGAAGTAAAACATATTAGCATTGTTATTAATGAATATGTTGAAAAATCTGGGAAAGGTTACGGTTATGGTTACGGCTATGGGTATGGCGGAAGCTCGTACAAATCTTACGGCAATGGTTATCACGAAGCTATTAAGAAGCCATCGCTGTGGAAAAGAATGAAAAAGTCTATAACAAAGAAATAAATATCAGGTTTTTATTTTTTTTAATAAATCGTTTAACTGTTTAGCATTTCATATTTGATATTGAAGATTTGGCAAACAGGTTTTCTCTTGCTCATCTAAAAATATTTTACTTTTTTCTTCAAAAATTTGAGACACTATACTAATTTTACTTATTTTTGCCGACTTAAAGAGAGGAGGTGATGACACTATGTTAATAATACCAGTAAAAGACGGAGAAAATATCGATAGAGCGCTAAAGCGTTTTAAGCGTAAATTCGACAGAACAGGCACAATGCGCCAGCTTCGAGCAAGACAAGCTTTTATGAAGCCTTCAGTAAGAAAAAGAGCGCAGATGCAAAAGGCTCAATACATCCAAAATCTTAGGGATCAGGAGGAGATTTAGTCTAAGTTATCTTGCGATTACATAAATAGAAATCCGTTGGAAATAAACTCCAACGGATTTTTTTTATGCCTAAAGGCGTAGTATTAATTTATATTTTGTTTATTTTGTTAGTAGCTGGTAGGTTGAATAAATATAAAACTTCTGCTCTCCGAAATAATTGAACTATTTTTTTAATGTGAGTCTTCTTGCTTCTCTAAGATGATGTAAAAACTAAAACGATGCCTTTTAAATCTTTCGTTGCTTACCTGCAGCTCGAAAAAAAGTATTCTGCAAATACGGTAACGGCCTATGCAAAGGATTTGCGCGATTTTCAAGAGTTTGCTAAACGCGAGTTTCAGTATGTCGATATCGTAAATGTGAATTATGCTGTTATACGAAGCTGGATAGTCTCGCTTGTTGATGCAGATATTACAAATAGAGCTGTCAATCGTAAGGTTTCTTCACTTAAAACCTATTATAAATTTCTTTTAAAAATTGGTCAAATAGATGAAAATCCTTTGGCTAAGCACAAAACTTTAAAAACATCTAAAAAAATTCAAGTGCCATTTTCAAAACTGGAAATCGATAATGCATTGGCTGTGATGAAAGTTGATAATTCATTTAAAGGCAGCAGGGATAAATTAATTGTAGCGCTTTTTTATTCTACTGGAATTAGAAGAGCGGAACTGATTAACATTAAGATAAGCGATATTTCTCTTGCTCAAAAAACTCTTAAGGTTTTAGGTAAAAGAAATAAGGAGCGGATTGTTCCATTGCTTCCAACTGTTTTAAGCTCTATTCAGAATTATCTCCTTTGTAGAGGGAAATTAGTAGAAATAAAGGAGCCTGAATACCTTTTCTTGACATTAAAGGGCGTTAAAGTGTATGAAACTCTTGTGTACAGGGTTATAAATTCCTATTTTGGTCTGGTGTCTGAAAAGGTGAAAAAGAGTCCTCATATTTTACGACATTCTTTTGCGACCCATCTTTTAAATGAAGGGGCTGATATTAATTCTGTAAAAGAGCTTTTGGGGCATTCAAGTTTGGCATCTACGCAGGTGTATACTCAAAATAGTATAGCTAAATTGAAAGAGGTGTACAAAAAGACGCATCCTAGGAATTAAAAACGAAAAATTTTATATGGTTTAGAATTACTTATTATAATTAACTCAAAAATTTTATTTAGTATGAAAGTAAATATTCAAACCCCTAATTTTACGGCAAAAGAAGAGCTTTTAATTTTTGTTGAAAAGAAGCTATCAAAGTTGGAGCTGTTTTATGACAGAATAATTTTTGCCGATGTTTTTTTAAAAGTGTTGCAAACCAGTGAGAAACAGAATAAAAGCGTGGAGATTTTATTAAGTGTGCCTGGTGGTGATATAATGATGAAGAAGGAAGGAAAGACTTTTGAAGAGGGTTTGGATGAAGGTGTAAAATCCTTAGAGCGTCAGTTGAAGAAAAGAAAAGAGAAAGAAAAAGCATATTTATAGAATAATTTCTCTAAAAAAGTTTTGTGGAAAAATAATTTTTTCTACATTTGCAGTCCGTTAGAAATAGCGGGCTTTTTTAAGCCGAATAAATATTGATATTTTTTGTTAATATTTGGTTTAAAAATGAATTGAAAAGCCGATGTAGCTCAGCTGGCTAGAGCAGCTGATTTGTAATCAGCAGGTCGTGGGTTCGAGTCCCTCTATCGGCTCTGAAATTTTGAAATTTGGATTTTTCTTTTAGAGAAATCCTAGTTTGGGGAGATACTCAAGCGGCCAACGAGGGCAGACTGTAAATCTGCTGACTACGTCTTCGCAGGTTCGAATCCTGCTCTCCCCACTAAAAATGTTCGTGAAAACGAAAATCTCAGATTTGTTTTGTATCTGAGTTTGTTCATTAGTACATTGAAATTAAATCCATAATTATGACTCAGTGATTCATAATTAAAAATGCGGGAGTAGCTCAGTTGGTAGAGCGTCAGCCTTCCAAGCTGAATGTCGCCGGTTCGAACCCGGTCTCCCGCTCTAAAGTTCTTTTTGAAATTGAAGGTGTGGTTTTTACTATGTTTTCATTTAAGGATGTAGAATAGGGTTAAAGGTTGGCTTAGTGTAATCAATGTGGGCTTAGCTTCCTGTTCAAAATGAGTTGCAAGTTGTAAAGCTGCAAGTTACTGCCCTGAAGCTTGAAACCGTCATAAGCCGATGTAGCTCAGGGGTAGAGCGTTTCCTTGGTAAGGAAGAGGTCATGGGTTCAATTCCCATCATTGGCTCAAAACAATATCAGAGCCTAATATGTTGTGTTGTATTTAAACATGTTTAATATTAGGTTGCGAGTCTCTCCAAAAATAGTAGATCCCTCGTAGGTTAAATTTTGAATACTTTAATACAATAGAACACTAATATAAACTAAGATTAAAATTAATACAAAATGGCAAAAGAAAAATTCGATCGGTCAAAACCACACTTGAATATTGGTACAATTGGACACGTAGATCACGGAAAAACAACCACGACTGCAGCTATTACTAAAGTTTTGGCTGATGCAGGTTTCTCTGCAGCGACATCATTTGATCAAATTGATAATGCGCCAGAAGAAAAAGAAAGGGGTATTACAATTAACTCTTCTCACGTAGAGTATCAAACTGCTAACCGTCACTACGCACACGTTGACTGTCCTGGTCACGCGGATTACGTTAAAAACATGGTTACTGGTGCTGCTCAAATGGACGGTGCTATTCTTGTAGTTGCTGCTACAGACGGTCCTATGCCACAAACACGTGAACACATCCTTTTAGGTCGCCAGGTTGGTATTCCTAGAATTGTTGTTTTCATGAACAAAGTTGACTTAGTTGATGATGAAGAATTACTTGAATTAGTTGAAATGGAGATCCGTGATCTTCTAAGCTTCTACGAGTATGATGGTGATAATGGTCCTGTTGTTCAGGGTTCTGCTTTAGGTGCACTTAATGGTGAGCAAAAGTGGGTTGATGCACTTCTTAAATTAATGGAAGAGGTTGATGCTTGGATTGAAGAGCCAGTTCGTGATAACGAAAAGCCTTTCTTGATGCCTATCGAAGATGTATTCTCTATTACTGGTCGTGGAACTGTAGCTACAGGTCGTATCGAAACTGGTATTGCAAAAACTGGAGATCCAGTAGAAATCATCGGTATGGGTGCTGAGAAATTAACTTCTACTATTACTGGTATCGAGATGTTCCGTCAAATCCTTGATAGAGGTGAGGCTGGAGATAACGCTGGTATCTTGTTAAGAGGTATTGAGAAAACTCAAATATCTAGAGGTATGGTAATCGTGAAGCCAGGATCTGTAACTCCACACTCTAAATTTAAAGCTGAGGTGTATATCCTTAAGAAGGAAGAAGGGGGTCGTCACACTCCATTCCATAACAACTACCGTCCGCAGTTCTACGTTCGTACAACTGACGTAACTGGAACAATTATGCTTCCTGATGGTGTTGAAATGGTAATGCCTGGTGATAACTTAACAATTAATGTTGAGTTGCTTCAACCAATCGCAATGAATGTAGGTCTTCGTTTCGCTATTCGTGAAGGTGGTCGTACAGTAGGTGCTGGTCAGGTTACTGAGATTATAGAATAATTTTAAAATTTATAAGCTCTAGATGTTTACTTATCGGTAAATGTCTAGAGCTTTTATAAAAAATAAGTTGGTTGTTTGTAATGATAAATCCATAAGGATTTTATTTATTTAAACAACATTTTGAAATTAAGGTGTTTTATTCAGGGTTCTCAATTTGATTGCTGAATCTGAAAAACGGGTGTAGCTCAGTTGGTAGAGCACTGGTCTCCAAAACCAGGTGTCGTGAGTTCGAGTCTCTCCTCCCGTGCAAATAAAAGCGAATTTGAATATAATCAGATTTATATTACTCGAATGCTTATCTAGTATAAACGTGATGAATTCGAGGAATGTTTAGTGAAATTGAAGTAAATACCTTGCTTCAAGCTTGATTTGATATAAAAATAGATATTCTTCACTGGAAATCCAATAGGATCTTTCGAAAATATTATACGGCGACAAAATGGTAAACTATATTACAGAATCTTATAAAGAACTTAGAAACCACGTTACCTGGCCTTCTTGGGCAGAGGCACAAAGATTAACCGTTATTGTTGCGGTATTTTCTGTTTTGCTATCTCTAGCTATTTGGGGAGTCGACACTGTTTTCGGTGAAGTGGTAGGTTTGTATTTTGAATGGATCAAGTCGTAAGAAATGACTGAAAAATCGCAAACAAAGAAATGGTATGTTGTTCGTTCTGTCAGTGGTCAGGAGAACAAAATTAAATCCTATATCGATACCGAAATTAAAAGGTTAGAGTTAGAGGATTATATAGAACAGGTACTTGTACCTACTGAAAAAGTAATTCAGATTCGTAACGGAAAAAAGGTAAATAAAGAACGTGTTTACTTTCCTGGATATATAATGATTCAGGCTAATCTTGGAGGGGAAATCCCTCACATCATCAAATCTATTAATGGCGTAATTGGCTTCTTGGGTGAAACCAAGGGAGGTGATCCTGTACCGCTTAGACAGTCTGAAGTAAACAGAATGCTAGGTAAAGTTGATGAATTATCTGTAAAAGATGACAGTGTTAGTATTCCTTATGTAATTGGTGAAACCGTAAAAGTTATCGATGGTCCGTTTAACGGATTTAATGGCACGGTTGAAAAGATAAATGAAGAAAAACGCAAACTAGAGGTTATGGTTAAAATTTTCGGTAGAAAAACACCATTGGAGCTCAGTTATATGCAAGTTGAAAAAGTTTAATTGTTACGCTTAATAGGTTTTTTCTTAGGCTTCCACTTTTGAAAAACCACATTAAAAATTAAAAAATGGCAAAAGAAGTCAGTAAAGTAGTTAAGTTGCAAGTTCGCGGAGGTGCTGCTAACCCATCACCACCAGTTGGGCCTGCTCTTGGTGCTGCCGGAGTTAACATCATGGAGTTCTGTAAGCAGTTTAATGCTAGAACCCAAGATAAGCAAGGAAAGGTTTTGCCAGTTGCGATTACAGTTTTTAAAGACAAATCATTCGATTTCGTTATTAAAACTCCACCCGCTGCTGTTCAAATCCTAGAATTTGCAAAAGCAAAAAAAGGTTCCGGTGAGCCACATGCAAAAAAAGTAGCCACAATCTCTTGGGAACAAGTTAGGGCAATTGCCGAAGACAAAATGCCAGACCTTAACGCATTTACTATCGAATCAGCAATGAAGATGGTAGCGGGTACGGCACGTTCCATGGGAGTTAAAGTAAAAGGTGACGCACCTTTTTAATCTGAAAAAAGAATCTAGAAAATGGCACGATTAACTAAAAAGCAAAAGGAAGCTAAACTAAAGGTAGAGGATAAAACCTATACTGTAGCTGAAGCTTCTGCTTTAATAAAAGAAATCACCAGCGTAAAATTTGACGCTTCTGTGGACATTGCAGTTCGTCTTAACGTGGATCCACGTAAAGCGAACCAAATGGTTAGAGGTGTAGTAACACTTCCACACGGTACAGGAAAAGATGTAAAGGTTTTAGCATTGGTAACTCCAGATAAGGAAGCCGAAGCTAAAGAAGCTGGAGCAGATTACGTTGGTCTTGATGAGTACCTCGATAAAATTAAGGGAGGATGGACAGATGTTGACGTTATTGTAACTATGCCGAGTGTAATGGGTAAATTAGGTCCATTAGGGCGTATATTAGGGCCTCGTGGTCTTATGCCAAACCCAAAGACTGGTACAGTAACAATGGATGTTGCTAAAGCAGTTTCCGATGTAAAAGCTGGTAAAATTGACTTTAAAGTTGATAAAACCGGTATCGTTCACGCAGCTATTGGAAAAGTATCTTTTGATGCCGAAAAAATCGCTGGAAACGCAAGAGAATTATTAACAACCCTCGTTAAACTTAAGCCACAGGCTGCCAAAGGTGTTTACATTAAAAGTATTTATATGTCTAGCACAATGAGTCCAGGAGTTGAAGTGGATACTAAAAGGTTTACTGAGCAGTAAAAACTGGAAATTATGACTAGAGAAGAAAAATCACAAGTAATTGAAACGTTGACTGCCCAGTTATCTGATAATGCTAATATTTATTTGGCTGACATTTCAGGTCTTAACGCAGGAAACACTACTAACTTACGTCGTGCTTGTTTTAAAGCAGGAGTTCAGTTAGCGGTAGTTAAGAACACCTTGCTTAAAAAAGCAATGGAAAGTTCTGATAAAGACTTTGGAGAATTGACAGAAGTTCTTAAAGGAAGCACTTCTTTAATGTTCTCAGAAACAGGTAATGCACCTGCTAAAGTAATTAAAGAATTTAGAAAAAAATCTGATAAGCCTCTTTTGAAAGGTGCCTATATCCAAGAGTCAATTTATGTTGGCGACAATCAATTGGATAGCTTGGTAGAGCTTAAATCTAAAGACGAGCTTGTTGGAGAAATTATCGGGTTATTACAATCACCTGCTAAAAATGTTATCTCGGCTCTTAAGAGTGGTGGTAGTACAATTGCAGGACTTGTTAAAACCTTATCCGAAAGAGAAGGATAAAACAAACATTGCACTAATTAATATTTATAAACACAATTATTTTTAAAAACGATAGAAATGGCAGATTTGAAAGATTTCGCAGAACAATTAGTTAACCTAACAGTAAAAGAAGTTAATGAGTTAGCTACTATATTAAAAGACGAGTACGGCATCGAGCCTGCTGCTGCAGCTGTAGCTGTTGCCGCTGGTGGTGCAGCTGCTGGTGAAGAAGTTGAAGAGCAATCAGAATTCGACGTAATTCTTAAGGCTGCAGGTGGTTCTAAATTAGCAGTAGTAAAACTAGTTAAAGAATTAACTGGTGCTGGTCTTAAAGAAGCAAAGGAATTAGTAGACAACGCTCCTTCTCCAATTAAGGAAGGAATTTCCAAAGATGAAGCTACGGCTTTAAAAGCACAATTGGAAGAAGCAGGAGCAGAGGTTGAGCTTAAGTAAGCTTTACAAATACTCAAGCCTTTAGGTTTAGGTCTTCCCGAATGGTCGGGAAAGACCTAAACCATTTTGCGTATATAACGGTTAATGCCTTTTTATACGATTTATAATTTCATTTTAATTAAAATTCCGTCCATAGATGTCAGCAACGCAAACTGAAAGATTGAATTTTTCCTCTGTAAAAAATAAGCCGGCTTACCCCGACTTTTTGGACATTCAGATAAAATCCTTCCAGGATTTTTTCCAATTGGAAACCAAATCAGAAGAAAGAGGCCAAGAAGGATTGTATAAAACCTTTTTGGAAAACTTCCCAATTACCGATACCCGGAACCAATTTGTTTTAGAGTTTTTAGACTATTTCGTAGATCCACCAAGATATTCTATCCAAGAATGTATTGAGCGTGGACTTACTTATAGCGTTCCTCTTAAAGCAAGATTGAAACTGTACTGTACAGATGCAGAACACGAAGATTTTGAAACAATTGTACAGGATGTTTATTTAGGTACTATTCCTTATATGACTCCGAGCGGAACTTTCTGCATTAACGGAGCCGAGCGTGTTGTTGTATCACAACTTCACCGTTCACCTGGAGTTTTCTTTGGTCAGTCATTTCACGCAAATGGAACCAAATTGTACTCTGCTCGTGTAATTCCTTTTAAAGGATCTTGGATTGAATTCGCAACCGATATTAACAGCGTTATGTACGCCTATATCGACCGTAAGAAAAAGTTACCTGTAACTACACTTTTCCGTGCTATTGGGTTTGAAAGGGATAAAGATATTCTTGAAATATTTGACCTGGCGGAAGAAGTAAAGGCCACAAAAACCGGTCTTAAAAAATATATTGGCCGCAAATTAGCTGCCCGTGTCCTGAAAACTTGGCACGAAGATTTCGTTGATGAAGATACTGGTGAAGTTGTTTCGATTGAGCGTAACGAAATCGTTTTGGATCGTGATACTGTGCTTGAAAAAGAACATATTGACGAAATCCTAGATTCAGGAACGAAAGCTATTCTATTGCATAAAGAGGATAATCAGTTAGGTGATTACGCTATTATCCACAATACTTTGCAAAAAGATCCAACCAACTCCGAAAAAGAAGCGGTTGAACATATATACAGACAATTACGTAACGCTGAGCCGCCAGACGAGGAGACAGCACGTGGAATTATCCACAAGCTTTTCTTCAGCGACCAAAGGTATAACCTTGGGGAAGTAGGGCGTTACAGAATGAATAAAAAACTGAATCTTGATATCCCAATGGAAAAGCAAGTGCTTACCAAGGAAGATATCATTACTATAGTAAAATATCTAATTGAGCTTATCAACTCGAAAGCTGAAATTGATGATATTGATCACCTTAGTAACCGACGTGTGCGAACCGTAGGAGAACAGTTGTCACAACAATTCGGAGTAGGTCTTGCCCGTATGGCACGTACTATTCGCGAACGAATGAACGTTAGGGATAATGAGGTGTTTACGCCAATAGACTTGATTAATGCGAAGACACTTTCTTCGGTAATTAACTCATTCTTCGGTACAAACCAGTTGTCTCAGTTTATGGACCAAACTAACCCACTAGCGGAAATTACGCATAAGCGTCGTTTATCTGCACTTGGGCCAGGAGGTCTATCACGTGAAAGAGCTGGATTTGAGGTTCGTGACGTTCACTACACACATTACGGTAGATTATGTCCGATTGAAACTCCTGAAGGACCAAACATTGGTTTGATATCTTCACTTTCGGTATATGCAAAAGTGAACAATTTAGGGTTTATCGAAACGCCATACCGTAAGGTCACTGAGGGCAAAATCGACTTTAAAAATGAGCCTATCTATCTTTCAGCTGAAGAAGAGGAAGATATGCACATTGCACAGGCTAACATTCCATTGGCAGATAACGGCGAAATAGACACCGATAAGGTTATTGCGCGAATGGAAGGCGACTTCCCTTTGGTTGAGCCAACAACGCTTAATTATGCAGATGTTGCACCAAACCAGATAGCGTCTATTTCGGCATCCCTAATTCCTTTCTTGGAACATGATGATGCCAACCGTGCACTGATGGGGTCTAACATGATGCGTCAAGCAGTACCTTTATTAATTGCTGATTCACCAATTGTTGGAACTGGTTTGGAAAGACAAGTTGCTTCAGATAGCCGTGTCCTTATTAATGCTGAAGGAGATGGTGTGGTTGAGTACGTTGATGCAAATGAAGTTACAATTAAATATGACCGTACCGAGGAAGAGCGTATGGTTAGTTTTGAAAGTGATTCAAAAACATATCAATTAGTTAAATTTAGAAAAACAAACCAAGGAACTTCTATTAACCTTAAACCTATCGTGAGTAAAGGCGATAGAGTTAAAAAAGGTCAAGTTCTTTGTCAAGGATATGCAACCGAAAAAGGCGAACTTGCCTTAGGAAGAAACATGAAGGTAGCCTTCATGCCTTGGAAAGGATACAACTTCGAGGATGCGATTGTTATTTCTGAAAAAGTAGTACGTGAAGACATATTCACATCTATTCACGTTGATGAGTATTCATTAGAAGTTCGTGATACCAAATTAGGTAACGAGGAACTAACAAATGATATTCCAAACGTTTCAGAAGAAGCTACAAAAGATTTGGATGAATTCGGTATGATCCGAATTGGTGCAGAGGTTAAGCCTGGTGATATTCTTATCGGGAAAATCACACCAAAAGGAGAAAGCGATCCAACTCCGGAAGAAAAACTGCTTCGCGCTATTTTTGGTGACAAAGCAGGAGATGTTAAAGATGCTTCCCTTAAAGCTTCACCTTCATTACATGGTGTAGTTATCGATAAGAAATTGTTCGCGCGTGCCGTTAAGGATAAGCGTAAGCGTGCAAAAGACAAGGAAGATATTGCAGAACTGGAAGCAAAATACGAAGCAAAATTCGTTGCCCTACAAGATGTTTTAATTGAAAAATTATTCGCTATTGTAGGAGGAAAAACAGCACAAGGAGTAAGTAATGACCTAGGAGAGGTAATCTTTCCAAAAGGTAAAAAATACACCTTAAAAATGCTTAACTCCGTAGATGATTATACGCACCTTACATCAGGAACTTGGGCAACAGACGAAGAAACCAATACATTGGTTGCCGACTTGATGCACAACTATAAGATCAAGGAAAATGACCTTCAAGGTAACTTGCGTCGTGAGAAGTTTACTATTTCTGTAGGGGATGAACTTCCTTCTGGAATTTTAAAACTTGCTAAGGTTTATGTTGCTAAAAAACGTAAGCTGAAAGTAGGAGACAAGATGGCGGGACGTCACGGAAACAAGGGTATTGTTGCTCGTATTGTTCGTGATGAAGATATGCCATTCTTAGAGGACGGAACTCCTGTAGATATCGTGTTGAATCCGCTTGGTGTACCATCTCGTATGAACATTGGGCAGATTTATGAAACAGTGCTTGGGTGGGCTGGACAAAAGTTAGGTCGCAAATTTGCTACTCCTATTTTTGACGGGGCCGAAATAGACCAAATCAACGAATTTACTGATGAAGCGGGAATCCCAAGATTTGGACATACGTATTTATTTGATGGTGGAACTGGAAAACGCTTTGACCAACCTGCTACTGTGGGTGTGATCTATATGCTGAAACTAGGACACATGGTTGACGATAAAATGCACGCACGATCTATTGGACCATACTCACTTATTACGCAGCAACCTCTTGGTGGTAAAGCACAGTTTGGTGGTCAGCGATTTGGAGAGATGGAGGTTTGGGCTTTAGAAGCGTATGGAGCCTCAAGTACCCTTAGAGAAATATTGACTGTGAAATCTGATGACGTTATTGGAAGGGCAAAAACCTACGAGGCAATCGTAAAAGGTGAAAATATGCCTGAACCAGGACTACCAGAATCTTTCAACGTATTAATGCACGAATTGAAAGGTTTAGGACTAGACATTAGATTAGAGGAATAATCTTTTGGATTATTCCCCGTAGAGGCGCAATGCGTTGCGCCTCTGCAAAAAGGTGTTTTAAAAACACACCTGAACAGACATAAGAAATTGTGTCTATAACACAAATAATCATTTTTTCAACATGATGAATAGAAATAAAGAAAACACAGTACCGAAATTCGATAAGATTTCTATTGGCTTGGCTTCCCCTGAATCTATTTTAGCTGAATCTCGTGGTGAGGTGCTAAAGCCCGAAACAATCAACTACCGTACGCATAAGCCAGAGCGCGACGGACTCTTCTGTGAGCGTATTTTTGGTCCCGTAAAGGATTATGAATGTGCCTGCGGTAAATATAAAAGAATCCGATACAAAGGAATTGTATGCGACCGATGTGGGGTTGAAGTAACTGAAAAGAAAGTACGTCGTGATAGAGTTGGACATATCAATTTGGTTGTCCCTGTAGCACATATATGGTACTTTAGAAGTCTTCCAAACAAGATTGGTTACCTTCTTGGATTACCTTCTAAGAAGCTAGATATGATTATTTACTACGAACGTTATGTAGTAATTCAACCAGGTATAGCAAAATATGAAGGAGGAGAGGCTGTAAAGAAATTAGACTTTCTTACGGAAGAAGAATATTTGGCTATTCTAGATACGCTTCCACAAGACAACCAATATCTAGAAGAAACAGACCCAAACAGGTTCATAGCTAAAATGGGTGCTGAGTGTTTAATCGATCTTTTACAAAGAATCGATTTAGATACACTGTCTTACGATTTGCGTCATAAGGCTAACAATGAAACCTCAAAACAACGTAAAACTGAAGCGTTAAAGCGTCTTCAAGTTGTAGAGGCACTTCGTGATGCAAACAAAACTCGCGAAAATAAAGCGGAGTGGATGATTATGAAAGTTGTACCGGTAATTCCACCAGAATTACGTCCATTGGTGCCACTCGATGGCGGTCGATTCGCGACGTCAGATTTGAATGATCTTTACCGTCGTGTAATTATTCGTAACAACCGTTTAAAAAGATTGATGGAGATTAAAGCTCCAGAAGTAATCCTTCGAAACGAGAAGCGTATGCTTCAAGAATCTGTTGATTCATTGTTCGATAACACACGTAAGTCTTCAGCAGTAAAAACTGACAGTAACCGTCCGCTAAAATCGCTTTCAGATTCTTTGAAAGGGAAACAAGGTCGTTTCCGTCAAAACTTGCTTGGTAAACGTGTAGATTATTCTGCTCGTTCGGTAATTGTTGTTGGACCAGAATTAAAGTTATTCGAATGCGGTATCCCTAAAGATATGGCAGCCGAACTTTACAAGCCTTTTGTAATCCGTAAATTGATTGAAAGAGGAATTGTAAAAACTGTAAAATCTGCAAAGAAAATTATAGATAAAAAAGAACCTGTAGTTTGGGATATTCTTGAAAACGTATTGAAAGGTCACCCAGTTATGCTTAACCGGGCCCCTACCTTGCACAGACTGGGTATTCAAGCATTCCAACCTAAATTAATTGAAGGTAAAGCTATTCAGTTACATCCATTAGTGTGTACTGCGTTTAACGCGGATTTCGATGGTGACCAGATGGCGGTTCACCTTCCATTAGGACCAGAAGCAATTTTAGAATGTCAGTTATTGATGCTTGCATCTCACAACATTCTGAATCCGGCTAACGGTTCACCAGTTGCTGTACCATCTCAGGATATGGTTTTAGGTCTTTATTATATGACCAAACTAAGAAAATCTACAGAAGATGTTAAAGTAAAAGGTGAAGGTCTAACTTTCTATTCGGCTGAAGAAGCTATAATAGCTTATAACGAAGGACAGGTAGAACTGAATGCTGAAATTAAGATACGTACAGACGATTTCGACCAAAGCGGTAAATTGGTAAAACAAATTATCACTACTACTTTAGGAAGAGTTCTTTTTAACGAAAAAGTTCCTGTAGAGGCAGGTTTTATAAACGAAGTATTGACTAAAAAATCGCTTCGTGATATTATCGGAAAGATTTTGAAAGTTACAGATGTTCCAACAACATCAGCTTTCCTTGACGAAATTAAAACCTTAGGATATAAGTTCGCTTTTGAAGGTGGACTTTCATTTAGCCTTGGTGATATTATTATCCCAGAAGAAAAGAAAGCACTGATTGATGACGCTAATTCTCAAGTAGATGGTATTATCAATAGCTATAATATGGGGCTTATTACCAACAACGAACGTTATAACCAGGTAATTGATATTTGGACTGCAACAAACGCTGAATTAACAGAGCTATCGATGCGACGTATTCGTGAAGATATGCAAGGCTTCAACTCTGTGTATATGATGCTTGATTCTGGTGCGAGGGGTTCTAAAGAGCAAATTCGTCAGTTAACAGGTATGCGTGGTCTGATGGCTAAGCCAAAAAAATCGAGTGCCGGTGGAGGTGAGATTATTGAAAACCCAATTCTTTCTAACTTTAAGGAAGGTCTTTCAATTCTTGAATATTTTATCTCAACTCACGGGGCGCGTAAAGGTCTTGCGGATACTGCACTTAAAACTGCAGATGCTGGTTACCTAACACGTCGATTGGTTGATGTGTCACAAGATGTTATTATAAATATAGAGGATTGTGGTACGCTTAGAGGAATTGAAGTTTCTCCTTTAAAGAAAAACGAAGAGGTTGTAGAAACTCTAGGAGCAAGAATAGTTGGGCGTACAGCACTTAACGACGTAATAAACCCACTTACAAAAGAATTATTAGTTGCTTCAGGTGATCATATTACTGAAGAAATAGCAGATGCAATTGAAGCCTCTCCTTTAGATACTGTCGAAGTACGTTCAGCGCTTACTTGTGAAGCTAAACACGGAATTTGTTCGCAGTGCTACGGTCGTAACCTAGCAACCAATAAAATGGTTCAAAGAGGTGAAGCCGTTGGTGTCGTGGCAGCACAGTCAATTGGGGAGCCAGGAACCCAGCTTACACTGCGTACTTTCCACGTAGGGGGTATTGCAGGTAACATTTCAGAACAGAATAAACTGACTGTTAAATTTGATGGGATAGTTGAAATTGATGATCTAAAAACTGTAAAAGGGGAAGATGCTCAAGGAAATCTAGTAGATATTGTTATCTCGCGTACTTCAGAGTTAAAATTGATTGATAAGAAAACAAAAATTACCTTAAGTACTAATAACATTCCTTACGGATCTACTTTAAACGTGAAGAATGGCGATACGCTTAAGGCAGGAGATGTAGTATGTTCTTGGGATCCATATAACGGTGTAATTATTTCAGAATTTGCTGGAAAAATTAAATACGAAAACATCGTTCAAGGGATTACCTATCAAGTCGAAATTGACGAACAAACTGGTTTCCAAGAGAAAGTTATTTCAGAATCTAGGGATAAAAAACGAATTCCAACCCTTCTTATCCTAGGTAAGAAAGATGAAGTAATTCGTTCGTATAACTTGCCTGTTGGAGCGCACATTATGGTGGACGACAACGAGAAAATTAAAATTGGTAAGGTACTTGTAAAAATTCCACGTAAATCTGCAAAAGCGGGTGATATTACTGGAGGTCTTCCTCGTGTGACTGAACTTTTCGAAGCACGTAACCCATCCAATCCTGCTGTTGTTAGCGAAATTGATGGTGTAGTTTCTTTCGGAAAAATAAAACGAGGTAATCGCGAAATTATCGTTGAGTCTAAGCTAGGCGATTTGAAGAAGTACTTGGTAAAACTATCAAGTCAAATTCTTGTTCAAGAAAACGATTACGTAAGAGCGGGAATGCCACTTTCTGATGGTTCCATTACTCCAGAAGACATCCTTAGAATTAAAGGGCCTTCAGCAGTACAGCAATATCTTGTAAACGAAGTTCAAGAGGTATACCGTCTGCAAGGGGTGAAGATTAACGACAAGCACTTTGAGGTTGTTGTTAGACAGATGATGCGAAAAGTAAAAATTGAAGATTCAGGGGACACAACATTCCTGGAAGATCAATTGGCTCATAAAGACGATTTTATTGAAGAAAACGACAAAATCTTCGGAATGAAAGTAGTTACCAATTCTGGTGATTCAGCTAACTTGAAAGAGGGTCAAATACTTACAGCTCGTGCTCTTAGAGATGAAAATTCACTATTGAGAAGAAACGATAAAGAATTGGTTGAAGCGCGTGACGCAGTTCCTGCAACGGCAACTCCGGTTCTTCAGGGTATTACGAGAGCATCGTTACAAACAAAGTCGTTTATTTCTGCAGCTTCCTTCCAAGAGACTACAAAGGTGTTAAATGAAGCAGCTGTTGCTGGTAAAGTTGATACACTTGAAGGCTTGAAAGAAAATGTTATTGTTGGACACAAAATCCCAGCAGGAACAGGTATGCGCGCATACGATTCTATAATTGTTGGTTCTAAACAAGAACTAGAGGAAATGAATCGTATAAAGCAAGAAGTGAATTACAATTAATTATTGAATATAAAAAAAGGGTGCGTTGTTAATACGCACCCTTTTTTATTTACAAACTAATTTTGTCTAAATTTTATTTTTAGACGTTTAAAAATGCATAATAATGGCAGATCAAAAAAAACAACAACCCAAACAAGGACAGATAAATATAGAATTGGATGAAGCTGTAGCACAAGGTATTTATAGTAATTTGGCTATAATTAATCACTCGGTTTCTGAATTTGTAGTAGACTTTGTTACCATAATGCCAGGAATCCCGAAAAGCAAGGTTAAGTCTAGAATTATTCTTACACCGCAACATGCTAAACGATTTTTAAAGGCATTGGGAGATAATGTACACCGATTTGAAAAAGCTCACGGTGAGATTAAAGACTATGAGCAACCTCCAATTCCTCTAAACTTTGGTCCTACTGGGGAAGCATAAAAGCATTTTTTTCTTATTTATGTTTCTGCCCTCAATTTACTTACATTATGGGAAAGCATTATTTCAATCGAAACCTCGATTGAAATAATGCTTTTTTTGTTAGTAAAATATGAAACATTTAAGCTGCTTAAAAAAAAATACTTTTATTATCGCAAAACAAACTTATCTTATTATTAACACCTTAATTATTTATTTATGATCGTAAAATTTAAATTTCTTTTATTCTTTCTAATTGCTATTAGCACTGCTTATTCACAAGTAGGTATTGGTACTACAAACCCTAATGCTGATGCTGCGCTTGACATTACATCTTCAAATCAAGGGCTTTTATTACCCCGATTAGCGTTAACAGCTACAAATAATCCTACGCCACTATCAGCCCACGTTAATGGTATGGTGGTTTATAATACAAGTACATCTGGTAGTTCTACTTTTTCGGTATCTCCTGGATTTTATTTTAATAATGGTTCTAGATGGGTAAGGTTTGCCGATAACCTTGTGGTAGAAAGTACCGATAAAACTAATGATGAGTGGATTAATGGTACTGGAAGAATTTTACTTGGTAAGCAAAGTAACGGAGTTTCCCAACGCTCTTCTGGTAGTGAATTTGTTATTCTAGATAATGGGAGTGTTGGGATTGGAGTAACTAACCCTGATGCAAAATTGGTTTTAAACAGTACTGTTTCGAATACTTCTGGTCTTAAATTTACTCAATTAAATGCAGCAACCCCCATATCTTCAGGATCTGCCCTTGGAGTAGATAATTCTGGGAACGTAATTACGGTTGCTGGGGCTTTCACCGAAGTAGTATTTACCGCATCCTTAGGTACAGGGGCAGGAGGTACTACAAATGCTACGCTCGCCGCTAATGGATTCAATACAGTTCCATTACCAAATGTCACTAAAAATTTGGGTGGTGGTACTTGGAACACTTCAAATTATACATATAGAGTTCCTATTAGTGGAACATATTTAATTAAGTCAAGTGTTCGATTAGTAGATGGCAGTATTTCCAGGAATATATTTCAATCAGTTCATACATCAAACATAGATATTCCAGATGGTATTTGGCAAACCAATGTATATGCCAGTGGTTCAGATAGATGGACAATGCTGTATACCCGGTTAGCATATTTTAATCAAGGTGATGTTTTAAGATTGTATATTTATTCTGACGGACAAACAGCGCGTTTATCTGATGCTTCGTTAAATATTACATTATTAAATAGAAATTAATAAGTGCCTCAACAAAATGATGAGAGCTTATAATGTACTTTTAAAATAGTGTAAAGATTCTAGCGAGTTGTCGGCCAAAATAAAGCTGCGTTTCGCAAAAATCATTTTTGAGTAAAATTTGAAAGAGCGATTAAAAAAATCCAAAATGAATTTTAATCGCTCTTTTTTATTGAGAATTTTTGAGAAACGTTTTTAACGTTCTCATCCCAATTTACTGAAGGCTTGATGTACTGATTTAGTGTTATTTTGCAATTTTTTGAATGCTTAAAAACAATTGTTTTAGCTTATGGATTAATTCGTTTCGTTTTACTGCTTTTCTCAAATTCACTAACAAAATGTAACTTCACATTTGGATATTTAGATTGTGTCATTTGTAACGTAAACGCCGAGTCGGCAAAAAATACCAATTGGCCGCGTTTATCTCTGGCTAGAAACCTAGATTTTACACGTTTAAAATCGGCAAACTCTTCACTTTTTGGATCTACAGGGTCTATCCAGCATGCCTTATGAACATTTAAATTTTCATAAGAACATTGGGCGCCATATTCGTGTTCAAGGCGATACTGTATAACTTCAAACTGTAACGCACCTACTGTTCCAATAACTTTTCTACCGTTTAACTCTAAAGTAAATAGCTGAGCAACTCCTTCATCCATTAGCTGGTCGATTCCTTTTTCAAGCTGTTTACTTTTCATCGGATCGGCATTGTTGATATATTTAAAGTGTTCTGGAGAAAAACTAGGAATTCCTCTATAGTTCATTTTTTCTCCTTCCGTGAGTGTATCACCTATTTTAAAGTTGCCTGTATCGTGAAGTCCCACAATATCACCAGCGTACGAGGTGTCAACAATTTGCTTTTTCTCGGCAAAAAAGGCATTAGGGCTTGAGAATTTCATCTTTTTGCCATGTCTAACGTGCAGATAAGGCGTATTTCTTTCAAAAATACCCGAAACAATTTTCACAAATGCCAAACGATCGCGATGCTTAGGATCCATGTTTGCGTGAATTTTAAAAACAAATCCACTAAATTCTTTTTCATCAGCGCTTACCAGCCGTGTATCACTCTCTTTAGGTTTTGGCGTGGGAGCAATGTCAACAAAACAATCTAACAATTCACGAACACCAAAATTATTCAAAGCCGATCCAAAGAAAACGGGTTGCAGCTTTCCATCTAAATACTCCTCTTTGTCAAAATCTGGATATACTTCGTAAACAAGTTCTAGTTCTTCACGGAGGGTGTTTGCAGCTTTTTCACCTATAAGCTTATCTAGTTCAGGACTGTCAGTGTCTTCAATTTCAATTGTTTCCTCTATATTTCTTCTACTGTCGCCGCTAAAAAGATTAATATTTTTTTCCCAAATATTATAAATTCCTTTAAAGTCGTATCCCATTCCTATAGGAAAACTTAATGGAGTCACTCTAAGGTTTAACTTTTGTTCTATTTCATCTAAAAGATCAAATGCATCGCGGCCTTCACGGTCCATCTTGTTGACGAATACAATAATTGGAATATTGCGCATCCTACACACTTCAACGAGCTTTTCGGTTTGCTCTTCCACTCCTTTAGCAACATCTATAACTACAATAACACTATCAACAGCGGTTAGAGTTCTAAATGTATCTTCGGCAAAATCCTTGTGGCCAGGTGTATCTAGAATATTTATTTTAATGCCTTCATATTCAAATGCAAGTACAGATGTCGCCACAGAAATTCCACGTTGGCGCTCAATTTCCATAAAGTCACTTGTAGCGCCTTTCTTGATTTTGTTGTTTTTTACAGCTCCCGCCTCTTGAATTGCCCCTCCAAATAGTAGAAGTTTTTCGGTTAAGGTTGTTTTACCAGCATCAGGGTGTGCAATGATCGCAAATGTTCGTCTGCGTTTAATTTCTTTTTGTAAAGACATTTCGTAAAATTATTGTGGTTGTAAAGATAAAGTTTGTTTGCGTGAATAAAATGAGTCTTAGTAGATATTCTTTGTTTTTGCACAGCAAACTTAATCCTGAAGAATTTAAAACTCATATTCAATTAGACCTAAATAATTCTATGCGAAGGAAGTGCGATATTCAGTAGAATCGTGGTTTTAGCTTTTATAACAACTTACCTTTTTGTATTTTTGAAGGTTAAGATTCTATTTAAAATGAAGGAAGAACAAGTTGTATTGGTTAATGAAAATGACGAAAAAATTGGTTTGATGGGAAAACAAGAAGCGCATGAAAAAGCACTTCTGCATCGCGCTTTTTCGGTGTTTGTTTTTAATGATAAAAATGAACTTATGTTACAGCAAAGAGCGTTAGATAAGTACCACTCACCTGGACTTTGGGCTAATACTTGTTGTAGTCACCAACGTGATGGTGAATCTTCTGTAAATGCTGGTAAACGTAGACTGATGGAAGAGATGGGGTTTACAACCGATTTAAAAGAAACCACAACCTTCATTTATAAAGCACCTTTCGATAATGGTCTGACTGAGCACGAACTTGATCATATTTTGGTTGGAACTTTTGATGGTTCTCCAGAAATAAATCCAGATGAAGTCGCTGCCTGGAAATGGATGGCTCTCGACATGGTAAAAACCGATATAAAGGCTAACCCTGATATTTATACAGAGTGGTTTAAAATTATTTTTGATAAATTCTACCAACATCTTGCCGTATGAGTTTAACCGTATTTAGAAAAGCCCATTTTAATGCAGCCCATAGACTTTATAAAAAAGAATGGGACGACGCCAAAAATTTAAAGGTGTTTGGTAAATGTAGTAATCCGAATTATCACGGACATAACTACGAACTCGAAGTTGGAATATCTGGCGAAATTGATCCTGAAACTGGCTTTTTAATAAACCTTAAAATCTTAAGTCAGATTATAGAGGAAGAAATAGAAGATCAGTTTGACCATAAAAATTTGAATATCGAAGTGCCTGAGTTCAAATACCTCAATCCTACAGTAGAGAATATTGCCATCGTAATTTGGAATAAATTACGAAATAGAATAGAAGATAAATTTGAAATTTCAGTTAAATTATATGAAACTCCACGGAACTTTGTGGTATATTCTGGAAAATGAAAAATAGTAAACCCGAATTATATCCATTAAAGTTTTTTCCTATTCTTAAAAAGAAGGTATGGGGAGGTTCTAAACTGCGTACACTTTTAAAGAAGAATTCCGACCAAAACATTGGAGAGAGCTGGGAATTATCTGGAGTAGACGATGATATTTCAGTTGTAAGCAATGGCTCTTTAAAAGGAAAAAATATAGATTGGCTTTTATCTGAATATAAAAATAAGCTGGTTGGGGAACGGGTTTACCAAAAATTTGGAAACACTTTTCCGTTGTTATTTAAGTTTATTGATGCTGCTCAAGATCTTTCGGTTCAGGTGCATCCAGAAGATGTTCTTGCAAAACAAAGACATAACTCCTTTGGTAAAACCGAAATGTGGTATATTCTTCAAGCAGATGAAAATGCTAGGTTAATTGTTGGTTTCAATGATGAATACAGTCAAAAAGATTATCTAAAAGCACTTTCAGAAAATCGGATAACTGAGATCCTGAATTCTGTTTCTGTCGAAAAAGGAGATACCTTTATTATAAAACCAGGAACGGTCCACGCAATTGGAGCGGGGGTATTGTTAGCAGAAATTCAACAAACATCAGATATTACCTATCGTATTTACGATTGGGATAGGCCTGGAACTGATGGCCAAATGCGGCAACTACATACCGATTTAGCTTTGGACGCGATTGATTATACTACAGTTTCGAAAAAAATTGTAAATCATTCAAAAAATGACAGCCCAATTCATCTTGGTGAAACTCAATTTTTTGCAGTCAATAAATTAAATCTTACAAAACCTATGGTTCGTAACCTCGACGATTTTTCTTCCTTTACTGTGTATATGTGCCTTGAAGGAGAGACGGTTATTGAAGCAAATGGTTTTTCAGAAATAGTAAGTAAGGGGGAAACAGTACTTATACCCGCACAGTTAAAAAATATAAAATTTAATACACAAACAGCTTCATTTTTAGAGGTCTATATACCGTAATAGTTCGTACCTTGCGCAAAATTTTGAATAATTAATATTTAACAAGTAATACATTTACAATACAATGGCAAACGTAAGAGATTTAAAGAAAGACATCAACTATGTGTTGGGCGATATTATTGAAGCCGTCTACATCTGGGAGCTAACCAATCCTAAACAAGAAAAAGGTGGAGAAGCAATTATCGATGAGGCAATCACAACATTTGATGAGCTAATCGCGAAAGTGAACCAAAAAAATGTTGAAAATAAAAAGAAACATTTTAAGGCGATCAATGCCGAGTTAGAGGAAAGAGGCAGAAAACTAATAGAGAAAATTAATTCACTTTAGTTGAATCTAATTTTTTTCTTTCTATAATAAACGACTCCAATTCCTTCCCGTATTTGGAGTCTTTTATTTTTGGAGTAAGTCCATTATATACCGTATCCAAATATTTTACACTGGCATTGTAAGCCTCACTCAAAACTAGGTAAGGTGCAACTTCAGCATCTTTATGATTCAAAGCAAAGTTAATCGTAGCAAAATATTTATTCACAAGTAATGACTGTTGCTTTTTATCAATATCAGCAATAATAGATTCATTTTTAGATACTTGTGATTTTAATCTTTGTTCAATAAGATCTAAGTTTTTAGAAACGTATCGTTGCTTTATTTTATTATAGCTTTTTAAGATACTATCGTTTCGTGAACCTGTAACTCTAGCTGCATTTCCGAAATTCGCCAAATTTGTCTGAATATTTAAATTTCCAGTTTCACCAAAAAATGTAATCCTGTCATCACGTAACGTTCCATCTTTTAATCGAACATAGAGATAATAAATCTCTGGACTTTCAACTTTTTGAGAAAAGTGAAAATCCGACTTACCATCTATAATTAAAGAATCTATTGTAACTAGAACAGTGTCTTCAAACTTTTGAAGCAATAAAGTTCCCTTTTTTAAACCTTTAACAGATCCAGAAATATTCATCATCTCTGTATCGGAAGAACATCCTATGAGGGTCAAGAATACAATTAAGATTGAAATAGAATAACGCATTTTTTGTTTTTTATTGACCATCCAAAGAAGAATGGTACCTCGATTTTTGAAGCTGCAAATATGGTAGAAATTTTTTAAAAATCTATGCTGCGGATGCTAATTGCATGAGGACGGTGCATAAAATTGCGCCAACCGTTCCAACAGCGTATCCAAAGACCGCCAATAACACACCAACTGTTGCCAATGATGGATGAAATGCTGAAGCAACAATAGGCGCCGAGGCTGCTCCTCCTACATTTGCTTGGCTTCCAACCGCAAGAAAGAAATACGGCGCTCGAATTAGTTTTGCCACTAAAATCAACAAACCAGCGTGAGTAGCCATCCAAACTAATCCAATTACAATAAGCCACATATTGTCAAAGATTAAAGTTAGATCCATTTTCATACCTATACTTGCTACAAGGATATATATAAAAACACTCCCAAATTTACTAGCGCCAGCTCCTTCATAACTTTTTGCTTTGGTAAAGGAGAGAAGGATTCCTATGATCGTGGTTATAGATATCATCCAGAAGAAACTAGAATCTAAAAACGTGAAAATATTGCGGACAATTCCCTTTGGTAGGCCATCTACAATTGAGGTGAAAAATGTACTTAAATAATTAGCACCAAAATGAGCAAAACTAACTGTTCCAAATGCGATGGCAGCCAGCATCATTAAATCGGTTAAACTCGGGTTTCTATCTACTTTTTTGCTATAATCCGAAACTTTTTCCTTGAGGCTTTCAATGGCAGATGTGTCTGCCTTAAGCCACTTGTCGATTTTAGCAGACTTTCCTATTCCGAAAAGTATTATTGCCATCCAAATGTTTGCAACGACGATATCGACAAAAACCATCCCTCCGTAGAGCTTTTGATTATAACCATAGATTTCGAGCATTGCCGTTTGATTTGCTCCTCCGCCAATCCAGCTTCCAGCGAGGGTGGAGAGTCCGCGCCACACAGCATCGGCTCCTTCGCCACCCACAGCTTCGGGATGAATAGTCCCAACGATTAAAACAGCTATAGGCCCACCAATGATAATTCCGGCAGTTCCTGTTAAAAACATAATTAAGGCTTTAGGGCCTAACTTGAAGACTCCTTTCAAATCAATACTCAAGGTCATTAAAACTAACGCTGCTGGCAATAAGTAACGGCTCGACATATAATATAAACTGGTGCTACCAGCTTTGGCTTCTCCTGTTTCAGTAATTGTAATCCATTCAGGACTTATAACTCCAGATGTTGTGAGCAGTGCGGGAATAAAGTACGCCATGAATAATGCGGGAACAACTGCGTAAAATTTACTCCAAAACCCGGAGGTTTTATTAGAAGTATAAAAAATGAAGCCTAAGGCAATCATTAAAACTCCAAAAACAATGGTGTCGTTGGTAAATAGAGGAGTGGTGTCCCGTATAATTTCTGTAGCGGTTTCTTGCATTTTAACTGATTTTATCGCAAAATACAATTAATTTTTATTCTGATTTATTTTTTGATAAAATCCGCAATTAAATTTATTAGCTCGGGCATCACAGGGAGATCGAATTGATTATACGTTTTGCTGTTTTCCAAGTCATTGCCTTCAACTTCTTTGAAAATATGATTCATATTCGGAATTATTTTGTACTCAGCATTGGGCTTTGCTTCTTGAAGTAAGGCTGCTTCCGAAATTTGTACTTGAATGTCATTATCGCCATTAATTATCAAAACAGGACTCTCAATTTTTACAATTTCTTCTTGCGGATTGTATAGCATCCAACTAAATATGAATGGTTGTATTTCTTTTCTAAAAATGGAAGCCAGGCCAGGATTGTAATTATACGAAACCCCATTTGCTCGTAAATCATCGAATGACATTCGCGCATTATCGACTAAACCGGGAGCTTGTTTGGCAAGTTGGTCTATAATAACATCGTCAATTTCTTGTCCAGCTCCAGCAATCGAAATAAAGCCATCGGCACCTTCTTGGGCTGCAACCATACCTACTAACGACCCTTGACTGTGCCCAATTATATAGATTTTTGAAAACCTTTTATCCTTTTTAAAATAATTTAAAACTGCAACAGCATCTTCAATAAAATCTCCAAAATGAATGTTTTTCTCATCGATTGACTTGTTGTTCATTTGCTTAACAATACGTTTGTCGTATCTAAACGAAGCAATTTCTTTTTTATATAGACCTTCGGCAAGGAACTTTAGCGAATTGTTTTTCATCATTTGTTGATTTCCGTCACGATCTGTTGGACCACTTCCGCCAATAATTATAGCCAAAGGCATTTTTTTGTTGATATCAGGAGTCAGTAAAGTGCCATCAATAAGAGACGTAATACTTAAATCTTCTGAATGGAAATCACTATTTTGTGCGGTGCCAATTCCAAAGAATAGCAGGAGTATATAAAGTGTATATTTCATAGTAATATCTTCTTTTATATTATAATTCAGTTATATCAAATTTAATCGAAAATTTGTTAGAATGTTGTTCTAGTATATGATACTTCAACAAAATTAATTTTCATAGCATTCTTATTGTAAGAATTAACTATTCAAAATGAAAGAGTGACACTATCTTTGAAATTTAGATTTAAAAATAGTATCAAATGTATAAATACGTATTTCTTTTCACTTTTTTAATATTGATTCCTTTACATACGTTTGCCGATGATTGGGGTAAAACTGGTCATAGGGTAGTAGGTGAGATTGCAGATAAACATCTAGATCGAAAAGCTAGAAAAACGATCAACTCGCTGTTAGATGGTCATTCGCTTGCTTTTGTAGGGCCTTTTGCTGATGAAATAAAAAGCGATAGAAAATACGATTCGTTTAAACCTTGGCATTATGTCAATTTTCCTTTTGGAGATTCTTATGAAACACATCCCAAAAACGAACACGGCGATATTGTTCAAGGAATTTTTAAGTGTGTTGAAGTTTTGAAGGACGCGAAAAGCACTAAGGAAGAAAAAGCTTTCTACTTAAAAATGTTGGTTCATTTTGTTGGCGACCTTCATCAGCCTTTACATGTTGGGAAAGCAGATGACAAAGGCGGAAATGATTTTCAAGTTCGATGGTTTGGCAAAGGTACCAACCTTCACGCCGTATGGGACTCTGATTTGTTAGATAGTTATGAAATGTCTTATACCGAAGTAGCCGCAAATGCACGTGTCCAATCCGAGGAAGAAGTAGCTGAAATAAAAAAAGGCACTGTGATAGATTGGATGTACGAAAGCCGTAATTTATGTGAAAACATATATGAACACAGCGAGATTGGTGAAAAATTAAGCTATAATTATATGTATAAATATATGGATACTGTTCGATTTCAGTTGCAAAAAGGAGGAATACGACTTGCTAACCTTCTTAATGAAATATTTGGCTGATAAATTTATTGTTTTAGCTTCAGAAAACTCTGTCCGTTCGTTTAAGCGTGACAATTGTGAGTGTTAAACCAGCTTAAAGAAACTACCTTTGGTGTCAATTTCGATTAAATAGACAAACCTAAAAACTAGGTATACAAGTAAGCCCAATACATCAGGGCAAATTGTAATGGCAATCGGATAATTAAAGCCCACTTTGGTAATTTCATAGCCGCCTTTTCATTTTGAAGCATATAGATATGAACAGGAATAAAAAGAATTAATAAAATAATTATTCCCCAAGCAGCTTCATCTTGAGAGGCTTTGTTCATTAACATAAACCCCAATAACATTTCTATAATCCCTGTAATAATGACCATACTCCCGTGTGCAGGAATATATGGAGGGATAATCCGTTCGTATATCTTAGGTTTCCAAAAGTGGTTCATCCCAGCTAAAACAAAAAGTACTCCTAATAAATATTGGTGCCATGGTAGCATATTGTTTTTTCTTTTTTGAAAAATTAAAAATACCTATTTTTCGCAATTCACAGCGCGGTATAAGCCGGAAATATATCCCAACTCTCAAGAAAACGACATAAATCAAACTTCTTCAGGTTTTAAAAATTGTTTGAGGTTGTTTTAATTTAAATCAATGGAAAAGAGCGTTATTATTAAATTTAAAGTCCGCTTTGCAAATTACAACTACTTCATACTATCTTTAAATTCATAGAACGGGTGCTACGTCTACTCCGTTTTAATTATATTTATTGAAATAAGTTAATAAATAATTTAGAATGGATAGTAATCCACAACTAGAGCTGGCGTGGGAATTTGTAAATAATACCGATCGGAATATTTTCTTGACAGGAAAAGCCGGAACGGGAAAAACTACATTTCTCCATAGATTAAAAGCAGAATCTTTAAAAAGAATGGCCGTGGTAGCACCCACTGGTGTCGCTGCTATCAATGCTGGAGGTGTTACCATCCACTCCTTTTTTCAATTGCCGTTTGGTCCAATTTTACCCGAAACTACATCTACACAAGGCAATTCGTTTTCTAAAAAATTCAGTAAAAATAAAATCAATATCATTAAGTCTTTGGACTTGTTGGTGATTGATGAGGTTAGTATGGTTCGTGCCGACTTGTTAGACGGAATAGACCAAGTGCTGCGTAGATTTAGGGATAGAACTAAACCCTTTGGCGGGGCGCAACTTTTAATGATTGGCGACTTACAGCAGCTTTCACCAGTTATTAAAGATGACGAATGGCAACTTCTAAAGCAACATTACACTACTGGGTTTTTCTTCGGAAGTAAAGTTTTTCAAAGCTCCAACGCACTTTGTATTGAGCTGAAACATATTTACAGGCAAGAAAGCGAAGATTTCATAAAAATATTAAACGAAATTAGGAACGACTGCTTAACCCCCGAATCTTCAGAAACACTGAATAAACGATTCGTTCCTGGTTTTTCTGCAAGTCAAGGGGAAGGGTATATCACGCTAACTACACATAACAATCGGGCAGATAGAATTAACTCTGCAGAATTGAAAAAGCTAAAGAAAAAAAGTTTGATTTATGAAGCGGAAATAGAGGGGAAATTTCCTGAATACACATTTCCTACCCATTTAGATTTAGAGCTAAAAGTTGGCGCGCAAGTAATGTTTGTTAAAAATGATAGTTCCCCCGAAAAACGATATTTTAATGGTAAAATTGGAAAAATAGTCAGTTTGGACAAAAAAGAAGTCCTAGTGCGATGTCCTGGTGATAACTTTAATATTGTTACGACTCCTGAAATATGGAGAAATATTCAATACTCAATTAACCCAGAGTCTAAGGAGATTAAAGAAGATGAAATTGGGTCATTTTCTCAAATCCCATTGCGCTTGGCTTGGGCTATCACCATACATAAAAGTCAAGGCCTTACTTTCGAAAAAGTAATTATCGATGCTCAAGAAGCTTTTGCTCACGGACAAACGTATGTGGCCTTAAGCCGTTGTAAAACGTTGGAAGGCATTGTTTTGACTGGGCCACTTTCTCAAAAAAGCATAATTAATAATCAGCAAGTCGCTTCCTTTAACAAAGATGCTGAAGCCAATCAACCTGATGTTACTGTCCTGAATGATTCGCAAAAAGCATATCAGCTTAACTTGATTGGTGAAGTTTTTAATTTTTACGCTTTTCTGCACCCTGTCAGCCGTATTATTGACATCTATTATAATAACAAAGGAAGTGTTGAGGGGAATCTCCTAAATCAGTTAACGCTTCTGAAAGAAAGAGGCATAACCGAACTCTTAAAAATCAACCACAGCTTTAAATTTCAACTTCAAAAACTTAGTGAAGAAGAAGCTCCGGTAAACAATCCAATACTTCAAGAGCGTTTTAAAAAGGCGATTGCATATTTTGAAAAGCATACACTAAACCATATTAAAAAACCGTTAAACGAGCTTCGTTTTACCACAGACAACAAAGCTGTAAAGCAAGAAATAACGAAACATCTTGATACCTTAGAAGACTTGCTGGGTATTAAGATCTATTGTTTTAAAGGTCTAAAAAGTGGCTTTGAAACACTCAAGTATCTCGATTTACGGGCAAAGGCTTCCCTTGAAAAAGAAGAACAACCGCGGCGCAATAAAGCAGATTTTGTTGCTACAACTGAACATATGGTATTGTTTGAAACACTTAGAGAACTGCGAAGTGTTCTTTCCGAAGAAGAAGGCATTCCGCCCTATCAGGTTTTCACCCAAAAAGCACTGTATGAAATGTGCGAGGTTCTGCCAACAAATGCCAGCCAATTGCGAAAAATATCAGATATAGGAAAGATTAGACTTGAAAAGTATGGCGCTGAAATACTTGAAGTTATCCGAGAATATTGTGAAGAAAATAATATAGTGGCTAAAAAACCGACAAAGAAAATTCCTAAAAAGAGCGGTACGAAACAGATTTCGTTTGATTTATTCAAAGCAGGAAAAAGCATTTCAGAAATTGCTTTAGAGCGAAACTTAACTGTTGGAACTATTGAAGGTCATCTCACATCCTTCTTGGCTTCGGGAGAAATTGAAATAACAGAATTGATGCCAGAGAAGAAGTTCTTAGAAATAAAAAACATTATAGAAACCATACCCTATGAAGGTTTCAGCGACTTAAAGAGTAAAATTGACGATACGTTTTCGTATAGCGATTTGCGAATGGTTCTTAATACCCTTCAGTATGAGAAAGAAACTCAGGCGGAAAAAGATTCGTCTAAAACCAATTAGATAAAATAGGCAATTACAATTGCCACGATTACAGCCGTCATCTTTGATAGATTGAATTTATGATTCTTTGAGCTTTCAAATAGAATTGTGGTCGAAACGTGTAAGAATATACCTATAACAACCGCGGTTATTTGAGTTTCGTATTGATGGACCAAGTCGTAATGGGTAGAAATATAACTTCCTAAAGGCGTCATTAGCGCAAAAAAGAACAAGAAAAACAGCGTTGTCGATTGCTTGTAACCTGCAGAAATAAAAAAGAAAGAAAGTATTATAGCCACAGGAACTTTGTGGATTATTATCGCTGCTAATAAATTATTATGTTCAGATATAGGAAAGCCTTCCATAAAGGCGTGAATACTTATGCTTAAGAATAAAATCCAAGGAAAATGTTTGTTTTCTGAATGTAGGTGTATGTGGCCGTGTTCGGCTCCTTTACTAAAAAATTCAAGAAAAATCTGTAATAGAATCCCCAGCATTATGTATACGCCGATGCTTTTTGAAGGCGTTTCAAATACGTGTGGTAAAAGTTCGAAGACTGTAATGGAGAGTAGAAAAGCACCGCTAAATGCCATAAAGACCTCCATGTTTTTTAAATCCTTTTTTTGAAGAATGCGGGCTACAATATATCCGGTAACCACCGCTAAAAACAGTAAAATATAATTCATCAATGAAATATTAGTATCAATCTTTCAGAAGTGTTTTCGTCAAATTCATTTAGGTGATAATCTCCAAAAACTGCCTTTAATTCTACGTTTGCTTCTTTAAAAAAGGCTTTGAAATCATCAAGAGTTAAAGCTTTCACACGCTCTGTAAAGAAAAAGTTTTCTCCTTTGTCATTAAAGCGAATGTTTTTAACTATAAATCCGTTCTCTACATATTTTTCAATATCGAAAACGATGTCGTCAACCTTCTTTTTTTCCGAAGGAACTAAATTCTTGATAGCTAGCTTCACGTTTAAAAAGTCGATTACACCGTAGCCATCAGGTTTCAATTCGGCATTGATAGCTTGGATTGTCCGTAGGTTATCGATGTCATTTTCAAAGTATCCGTAACTCGTAAAAAGATTGAAAACGGCGTCAAACTTCTTCGGATAGGGTTCACACATGTCGTGGATTTCGAAGTGTAGCCTATCGTTTTCAAATTGTTTTGCATACGCAATGCTCTCCTCCGAAAGGTCTACCCCAGTAACATCAAATCCTTTTCTTGACAAATATTTGGCGTGCCGTCCTTTTCCACAAGCAAGATCAAGGATGGTGCTGTTTTTTTCTAGTTTCAAATAGCTTGTTAGCGTATTCATAAACTCGGCAGCCTCTCGATGATCTCTGTCCTTGTAAAGTTGGTGGTAATATGGTGTATTAAACCACGACGCGTACCAAGCTTCGGTTTCTTTTTGCATAGTTATCGTTTCGCCCTGCAAAAATACTGTATTTTTGCGTTTAAAACTTGTAATATCGTATGGCAATGAATTTTAAAATGGTAGCAAAAACCCTTTTTGGAATGGAGGAACTCCTAGCCAATGAACTTCGTCAACTCGGAGCTTCATCCATTGAAATTGGAATTCGAAATGTTTCTTTTGAAGGGGATACTGGGTTTATGTATAAAGCTAACTTGTGTTGCCGTACCGCCATCAAGATCCTAAAACCAATCACGGGCTTTAATATTTTTACAGAAGACGATCTCTACAAAAAGATTTACGACATTCCGTGGGAAAATTATATGGACGTGAAAGGTACCTTAGCCGTAAATGCTACCGTCTTTTCAGATGTGTTTACACATTCACAATACATCGCACTTAAAACGAAAGATGCTATTGTAGATCGATTTAGAGATAGAGTAGGGGAACGGCCTAATGTAGATTTGGATCACCCAACCCTTCGAATTAACATCCATATAGATCGAAATATTTGTACAGTTTCCTTAGATAGTTCGGGAGAGTCCCTACATAAAAGAGGGTATAAAACCGAAAGTGTTCTCGCGCCTATTAATGAAGTATTGGCAGCCGGAATTATAATGCTTTCTGGGTGGAGTGGTCAATGTGATTTGCTGGATCCTATGTGCGGTGGAGGAACAATTATGACTGAAGCAGCAATGATAGCGTGTAATATTCCACCAAACCTAAATCGAGAAGAATTTGGTTTTGAAACCTGGCCAGATTTTGATGTAGATCTATATGAAAAGATTGAAGAGGCGGCGCTTAAAAAAGTTCGGGACTTTCCTCATAAAATTTATGGGTATGATACCGATTCGATAGCGGTGAAAAAATCTCGGGAAAATATTAAAAATGCAAATCTTCAAGATTTTATTGAAGTAAAGCAACAGGATTTCTTTAAAAGTGAAAAAGAAAAGGATAGTCCTATGTTTATCATTTTTAACCCACCTTATGACGAGCGTATATCGGTAAACGATGTAGAAGTTTTCTATAGTTCCATTGGAAACACCCTAAAGCGCAGCTATCCTGGCACACAAGCTTGGATGATTACCTCAAATATGGAAGCTCTTAAATACGTAGGCTTGCGACCTTCAAAGAAAATAAAACTCTTTAACGGTAAACTGGAGTCAAAACTTGTTCGTTACGAAATGTATGAGGGGAGTAGAAAGGCTTCTAAACAATAACTATTCTCGAGTCCTCACAGGTTTTCAAAACCTGTAAGGACTTATTCCGCAACCTCAGAAACTGACTTCTTCTTAAATATCGGAATCAGGTATGAAACCGTATAACCATAACCAACTCCGAATTCACTATAATCATACGTTCTGTTGAAGCCTGGGATGTATAAATTCCCAAAGTTCTCAGGTTCGGTTTCGGCGATTTTCCTCTTTAATTGTAAGTTAATGCTGAGGTAGAGGTTGTTGACGATTTCTGTTTTAATACTGACAATAAATTCTGCCCAATGCGCGGTGAGATCATTAAACTTAACTGGTGTTGTAACTACTTCGGATGGAAAAGCAGGATTGTCTGTATAAATTCTATATCTTAAAAGTTCCTGATTAAAGCTCGAGAACCCATAACGAAGACCTAGGTTGATAGAATTCCGCATTCCTAACCAGTTTTCATAGGCGTTGTAATCAAAACCTATTTTGGCATAACTTCCATTGGTTCTAGAAGAAACGTAAGGTTCAATCCAATCTTTTTCTTCTGTTCCTAATTCGAGCGCAGCATAAAACCTTTTTGATACTCGGAAATCACCCATTATTTCAAAACCAGAATATCCGTTTTCAACGAGAGTCCGAACGGGTTTCGCCAAATCGATACCTACTCGCAACCCGTATTTTTCAATTCGGGGCAGGGTATCGAGGGCTTTTTCGTTCTTTTTTTGTGCGGTAGTAATACCAACACTGAAAAAAAGACTAATGAAAAAAAGTAAGATGTGCTTTCTCTTCATCAATAATGGTATCTGTATTTGTTGTAATGTTCTGAATCCAGTTTTCGCTGTCCTCATCTTCAATAATGGCTTCCAAACTATTAAATTGCGATTTAAACCCACAGGCTCTATTTACGTAAAGATCTTGACGGCTATAAATAAACATCACATTATCGATGTTTATTTCTGGATTTTCGGCTGTTCCTCTTGTGCGAATAAAGCGATATTTTGTGGTATCGGAAGTTGTGCTAAGTGGAATAGCAATTGAATCGGTAATGGTTTTTGCCAATACTAAAACAGAATTTTCATAGTCTGTCTCAATACTCAGGCTATCCACTGCTTTGCGGTTATTCGGATTTAGATTGTTGTTAAAAATGATTATCAATTTTGGTGTAGTCGCAGTTCCTTCTGCACATATATCGTCTCGTGTGCAGCCCTTTAGAGCTAAAACCAGTAACAGAAGAAGAATAATCCTTTTAAACATTAGTCAGTTTGGGAGTTTTTAGTACAATTAGCGTTTCTCCAAAAGTACAACATTTTCAACATGATGCGTTTGTGGAAACATATCGACTGTTTGAACTTTGGTCACTTTATATTTTGAATCTAGAAGCGCAAGATCTCGAGCTTGAGTGGCGCTGTTACAGCTCACATAGACTATTTTTTGCGCATCGAGGTTGAGGAGCTGGCCTACAACATCGGCGTGCATCCCATCTCTAGGTGGATCTGTAATTACAACATCTGGTTTTCCGTGAGTAGTTATAAAGTCAGCGTTGAACACTTTTTTCATATCGCCCACATAAAACTCCACATTGTCAATTTTATTGAGCTTTGCATTTTCTTTGGCTGCGGAAATTGCATCAGGCACTACTTCAACCCCAATTACTTTTTTTGCTTTTCCAGATACAAACTGTGCAATGGTTCCCGTGCCAGTATAAAGGTCGTAAACAAGTTCGTTTCCTGTAAGTCCAGCGAAATCACGGGTTATCTTATAAAGTTCATAAGCCTGATCGCTGTTTGTCTGGTAAAAAGACTTGGCGTTTATTTTAAACTTTAAACCTTCCATTTCTTCAAAAATATGGTCTCTTCCGTAGAAAAGCTCTATTTCTTGATCGTAGAGGGTGTCGTTTCCTTTGGTATTGATTACATATAAAAGTGAAGTGAGTTGTGGAAATTCTTTTGCTATGGCTTCCAATAATAAAAGCCTATTGGCTTCGTCTTCGTGAAAAAACTGAATAAGAACCATAACTTCTCCAGTTGATGAAGTGCGGAGCATCAAGGTGCGTAAAAACCCTTCTTGATTTCGGGTATTAAAAAACGACAGACCTAATTCCTTAGCTTTTGCCTTAACAAAATCGCGAATTGCATTACTTGGGTCTGCTTGTAAGTAGCAAACTTTCAAGTCTAAAATTTTATCCCACATTCCTGGAATATGAAAGCCTAGTGCGTTCTTGTCCTCGATTACTTCTCCGCTTCTAATTTGCGCAAGAGTCAACCATTTGCTATCACTGAAAGAAAACTCCATCTTGTTGCGATAGAAATACTGATTGGCAGAACCAAGAATAGGTTCAAAGGGTGGAAGTTCTACCTTGCCAATACGTTTTAGGTTTTGCTCTACTTCTTTTTGTTTGAAAAAAAGTTGGTGCTCATACCCCATATGCTGCCATTTGCAGCCGCCACATACCCCAAAATGCGGGCACACGGGTTCTACACGTTTGTCGGAATATTTAGAAAATGAAATGGCAGTACCTTCATAAAAGCCTTTTTTCTTTTTAAATGTCTGTACCGTAGCCACATCGCCTGGTACCGCATTGTCAATAAATACTACACGGCCATCTGGAGCTTTGGCTACAGCCTTGCCCTTTGCGCCTGCATCGATCACTTCGATATTCTCTAAAACTACCTGTTTGTTCTTCCTTGCCATAAGCGCAAAAATAGCATATTTGTTAGGTTTAAAACCTGTTAAAGCTTCAAAAATTGTGGGATAAATTTAGTAATTTGCGAGGCTTAACGGATTCCGAATCTCAAAGACAATTTATGTGGCTTTCAGATGTGTAAAGAATCTGATTTATTTATTTCAAAATATTACAATTTTATGTCAGTTATGGAAAAAACGGCCTCAGAGAAGGCTATCGAATTAGAAAACAAGTACGGAGCGCACAACTATCACCCATTGCCAGTAGTATTGTCTAAAGGTGAAGGGGTTTATGTTTGGGATGTTGAAGGAAAAAAGTACTACGATTTTCTGTCGGCTTATTCAGCAGTAAACCAAGGGCATTGCCATCCAACAATAGTCGAAGCTGTTACCAAGCAGTCTAATACTCTCGCGTTGACGTCACGCGCGTTTCATAATGATGTACTAGGAAAATATGAAAAATTTGCTTGTGAGTTTTTTGGTTTCGACAAATTACTTCCAATGAACACGGGAGCAGAAGCGGTTGAAACTGCTTTAAAAATTTGCCGTAAATGGGCGTATGAAAAGAAAGGTTTAGACGAAAATGAAGCTGAGATTATAGTATGTGCTAATAACTTCCACGGGCGTACAACAACTATTATTTCTTTTAGTAACGATCCTGTGGCGCGAAAAAACTTTGGCCCTTATACAAAAGGATTTATTAAAATAGAGTATGACAATCTAGAAGCGTTAGAGCAACACCTAGAAAGCAATAAAAATATCGCAGGTTTCTTAGTGGAGCCTATCCAAGGTGAGGCTGGAGTTTATGTGCCATCAGAAGGGTATTTGAGCAAGGCAAAAGCTTTGTGCGAAAAACACAATGTTCTTTTTATTGCTGATGAAGTGCAAACAGGAATTGCAAGAACAGGAAGACTTTTGGCAATTGATCACGAAAACGTAAAAGCAGACCTATTGATTTTAGGGAAAGCTTTAAGCGGTGGAGCGTATCCAGTTTCTGCTGTATTAGCAGATGATAATATCATGGAGGTTATTCAACCTGGGAATCACGGTTCCACTTTTGGTGGAAACCCTGTGGCCGCCGCTGTAGCTATGGCAGCTCTAAGTGTAGTACGTGATGAAAATCTTGCTGAAAACGCTGAAAAACTAGGAAAAATTTTCAGAAGCGAATTGAACAAATTTATTGAAACAAGCGCTATTGCTTCACTTGTCCGCGGAAAAGGATTGTTGAATGCGGTGGTTATTAATGATAGCGAAGACAGTGATACGGCTTGGAATATATGCTTAAAACTTCGTGACAATGGTTTGTTGGCGAAACCTACGCACGGAAACATTATTCGTTTTGCGCCACCTTTAGTAATGAATGAAGAGCAATTGATGGATTGTATTTCTATTATCATCAATACTTTTAAAGAGTTTGAGAAATAATATTAGATGACGGAAAAAGATTGGTTGTAAAACTATTATTTCACTCGCCGTTACTTTAGCAGTCAAGAAAGTGTAAATTATTGATAAGTCCTCCTTAGTTTTTAAACTTTGGAGGACTTTTTCATTGAGAGAATTGAATATTCAGAAAAATCTAATTTTCCTTTTCAACATGGTTGTTGCGTGGTTTAAAGTCGCTTTATCAATGACTTTGTAGTATTAGAATACACTATTGTCCCGATTAAAATATTTCATAATTACCTTCAGTCAGAGACGATAGACGTCTAAAGTATTTTAACTTAGTAATTGCCGAAGCCAGAATTTTTGCGTTTTTCGCTTCTCAAAAAAAAATGTATGCTCTAATAATGTAATTTTCATGCGCATGGAATAAAAGTTTCATGCGCAATGAATCATAGTTTCATGCGCAAGGAGCAACAATTTCATGCGCATGAAATTTTGACCTGTTCTTAGCCCTTATTCAGCTGGGGATTATAGCTTATATATTTTGGGTTGTGGATGCTTAAATTAATATTGAAAAAAATTTAAAATTTTTACATTCACTAACAGTAATGTCCGATTAAAATAGGTAAAAATTACGTTCAACTGGGTTTTATGATATACTTCATAATTTCCACTCGAAATAAGTTATGTGTAGAGGAATATTGACAAAAAAAAAGAGGGTCCTAATTTTAGAACCCTCTTTTCCAATTTTATAATATAGTATTACTATTTGTTCATTACCACTGCCTTGTAATCAACAATAATATCATCTGAAGTTACTAATTTTACTAAGTAAACTCCGTCGCTTAAATTTCCAGTATAAAATGAATATCTGTTGCTATCGCCAAGATTGTTTTCAGAGATAACTAATTTACCACTCATATCATATACAGAAGCAGATTTAAGAGTGTATCCTTCTGGATTGCTTACTTCCAATTGACGAGCTCGGTTATTTTGGAAAACTGCTACATCTGCCATAATCTGGGCTTTAGTATCCATTCCTTCTGGCTTTAAGTTACGAGCACGGAAAACGATATAAAAACGATCTTGGTAATTTCCTGCTGGCAAGGTAAAAGTGCCGGCAAGACTGTGAGCTCTATCCAAAGGTCTGTATGTGTTTTCTAATTGGTCATAAAGATATGCTTTTTCATAAGGCTTTCTTATCTCCTCAACTGCGCGTACCTCAATTTGACTTGTTTTGTGAAGCTTAAATGTGATAGGGATTTGCTTACTGTGATCAAAATTTGTCGATTGAATAGCATAAGGCATACGTTGTGAAACTCCGTTGTTTTCAACGGAAATAGGGAAGTATGCATCTGACTTCATTCCTAACGGACTTAGGCCATCACGACCACGATCATACCCATCTGTCGCTTGTGGTGAAAATGCTAAAAGTAAATCGCGAGTTAGCGCATCATCAAAAACCACATAAAGTCGAAGTTGAGATTGGCGTCTATCTAATTGATAAGGAGCCGTTGACAATGATGGGCCTTGGTTGTTATTACTAAGAGCAACTGCAGAGCCTCCTTCGGGTCTTTGGAAGACAGAATAAGTACCTTCTTTAGCATATACACGGTGGTTATTTTTAATGGCTACGTTATCTATTGCGTTTCCAACGAACATAAATCCTTGCCCAATTGGAGCATATCGTTTCCCGTTAGTGCTTGTACCGGTGCTACCAGTTCCTGTGGTTCCACCTGCTGAATTCCAAATGTAAAACGTTGCTTGAGTGTACAATCCAGGATAGGTTGCTGGGTCATTTCCTGGATCTAGAGCTCCAGGTATCCAAACACCATAACCAAAAGGTTTTTGGCTGTATAAATGAGACATTACTGTTCTATCTTCGTCGTAATAGTATATTTCACTTAACGCGCTGTTGTCTGCGTCATAAAACAGTTTATTCAAATCTAGAGCTGATGGATAAGGGTTTCCAGTTAGTATCATTTTAGCATCCACTCTTGCAGGATCACCTGGAGCTGCACGGAATGGTGGTTCTACAGGTATTAACATATCACCACTATTTGGTCTTCCACGAAATTCGTAGGTTTGGTTTAATGTGGTATTTCCAGGTGATCCAGAAACCCCTTCATTAACCCCTTTCATTGTAAAACCAAGTCCAGGTCGTATGCCCGTAGTGTTGCCAATAAAATTATAGTTTGCTTCTGCCTCAGTTCCAGGTGTTGGAAGTGTATAAATCCATCGTCTTGAAATAGTTAAAACAGGATCGGTAAATCCATTTAACGAAGCTGTGTTGGCAGCCTGAATTGCTTTTGTACCGTCTCCCAATACTATATTGTCGTCTTCGTATATGCCTAGAATACCAAAGTCTTTATTTCCAGCTGCTCCACCTAATGATGGGTCTCCTACAGGCGAACACCAGTAGCGATATGCAAAAGCATTTGTTGATGGCGTATTTTGTTGAACTGAAAGAAAACCAGTTCCATCGTTCTGAGAGTTTCCATTCTCCATCTGGATAAGTTGCCCACCATTACGTAAGTATATACTTGCTTCTGTATCACTTACTGGGTTCTTTACCATATTGATTTCCTCTTTTACATAAAGAACTTCATTTTTCACATAAATATATGAACTTGTTGAACCATTAGGCTTAACTGTTAGTTGTGCAAAAGAGAAAGCAGTTGTTAAAAGGAATGCTGAAGAAAGTAGTATGTTTTTCATAGTTTTGTGGTTTAAAAACACCATTAGTTTATTGTTGCGGGGTCTTAATTCACGCGGTAAATTTATAAAGAAAATTCAACATGCTAATGTGATTCCACTAAAATAATCATTTTTTTTTAAACTGTTAACTGAAACAGCATAAATTATGTTTAAAATGATTTTTTTTAAGATTAATTATAAAGTAAATGATAAAAATTCACGACAAGGTTTTGGTTTTAGACGATGCTATTTCTGGCGAAGTTATCAGGGTTAATGGGAAGCGTATAACCATCAAAACCCCTGATGATTTTGAATTGGATTTTTTTGAAAACGAACTTGTTGTTATTGATGGGTCATTGACAAAAAACGAGATGTCTCGGATGAATCTTTCTGCTGTACTTTCTGAAAAGGAACAACCTAAACCAGCAAAATCGAAACGTGTAAAACCAAAAGAACGAGCACAAGCTGCAATGGAAGTCGATTTGCACATTCACCAGTTGGTGCCAAAGTCTAAATACCTATCAAATTTTGAAATTCTTACTATTCAAACTGAAACTGCTAAGCGACAATTAGAATTTGCAATTTCAAAACGAATTCAACGGGTCGTGTTTATTCATGGTGTTGGGGAAGGAGTGCTGCGAACGGAACTGGAATACCTTTTTGGCCGCTATGATAATGTGAAGTTCTATGATGCCGATTATCAAAAATACGGCCGAGGAGCCACGGAGGTTTACATTTATCAGAATGTTAAATAATTTGCAGTTGTGTTTTCTATTTCTGAAAGTTAAAATTACGGGATAATTTCCACAACTTCTACATTTTCAATCGTTCCCATATCAAGAGTTTCTAGGATAATCTGATTGTCGCCACTTATAAGAACTAAATCTTTTAAAATTATCTGAACACTTTTTCTGAGCGTGCTTCTGAATTGCGATGAAGAGTTTTCTTCTTTAAATGGCGTCTTTTTCGCAATTACAGGGTTTTCTTCCTTTTTATGTGCAGGTTCTTCATAATCAAAAGTTACTGTAACTTCCGCTTTTCCTGAAACGGCGAGGTAATTTGATTCAATTTTTGGAGATGTTGGTGGAATGCTACTGCAAAAATAATTGCTGCCCAATGGTCCGTTATAACTGCGATAATTTACAAAACTTGTGTTATCGCTTAGCTCGTAAATCTTGATCCCTGGGTCTTTGTAAATACTGTCTGTTGTGCCTAATCTAAGTGAAAGACTTTCAAAAACTTGTGTGTTTTCTTTATAAAAAACATAATTACCAACACTGCCGCAAGTTTTGAGTGCAGCATCGTCAAAATCGAAAGTGGTAATAATTACATCACCGTCGTCACAACTTTGAAATAGGATGGTTATAATTAAAAGTACAAATAATCGTTTCATGATTTTAGGGTTGTTCTGAAATGTTAGTGCTGTTAGTCAATTGTTTAAGATTGAATTCAGTTTCAATTTCAGTGTCAAATTCATTGCAAAATTTAGCTTCACAAAGTAACGCATTTCTTTTTTATTGAAATAGAGCTAATTTTAATTTATATGTACTTTTGCAAACTGTACGTAAAAGGGGAAGCCCTGCAATAATTTTGAAATTCGGTTTAGCACCGTTTTTTCTTGAAAAATATTAAATGAAGAAAGTATATTTTGATAATGCCGCGACTACACAGTTGCGAAACGAAGTAATTAGATGTATAACGGAAGTGTTGAAAACCGAATACGGAAACCCTTCATCAACTCATTCCTATGGTCGATCGGCTAAATCGTTGCTCGAAAATGCGAGAAAGGAAATAGCAGGTTTTTTGAATGTTTCTGCTAGTGAAATAATTTTCACTTCGGGCGGTACAGAGGCTGATAATTTGGCTCTTACGAGCTCGGTACGCGACCTGGGGGTTAAAAGGATAATCTCTAGTCGTATTGAACATCATGCCGTTTTACATACCTTAGAATGGTTGGAAAAGACATACGATGTTAAAATAGAATATGTAAAGCTAGACAATCGTGGTCTTGTAGATTATGCAGATTTGGAAAATTTACTAAAGGGTTCTTCAGACAAAACCCTAGTCAGTTTAATGCATATGAATAATGAAGTTGGAAATGTGCTGGATTTAAAGAAAGTTGCGGCTTTTTGTAAAGAATATAATGCGCTTTTCCACAGTGATACAGTGCAATCTATGGGGCATTATGAAATGGATTTTAAAGAAATTCCTATAGATTTTGCGGCAGCTTCTGCTCATAAATTCCACGGGCCAAAAGGTGTTGGTTTTGCATTTATACGAAAAAACTCAGGAATTCGAGCTTTAATTCAAGGGGGTGAACAAGAACGCGGAATGAGGGCTGGAACAGAAGCAGTTCATGCAATAGCCGGAATGGCAGAAGCATTGAAAATTGCCTACCTTACTATGGAAAAGGAGCGGGTTTATATAACTGATTTAAAAGATTATTTTAAAGAAAAACTTAAAACGTCCATTCCAGGAGTAAAGTTTAATGGCAGTTGCGAAGACAATGAATGTAGCTCCTTTAAGGTGCTCAACGTCTGTTTACCTGTAGCCGCAGAAAAAGCGATGATGCTTTTATTTCAGTTAGATTTAAAGGGAATTGCTTGTTCTAAAGGAAGCGCTTGCCAGAGTGGGAGCGAAGGTGGTTCGCACGTACTTAATGCAATTCTTTCGGAAGAGGATCTTAAAAAACCTTCCATTCGATTTTCATTTTCTAGCTTTAATACTAAAGAAGAAGTCGATTATGTGGTCGATGTGCTAGCAGAATTTATCGACTAAGTTAGAATTTCGATTATATTTAATTTTCGAGAAACTTCTGCAATTATTTTTGAAGTATTTTCAACTTAAAACTTCATTGTCGTGCGAAGGTTAAAAATTCTTGGTGAAAGATAGTTTGGGATAGCGTATTGCACTTTGGAATAAACATCTCTCACATAGGTATTTGTAATTGAATTTTGAATATCGAATATGTTGAATATCTCGGCGCCAATCGTCAATTCTTTAAAAGGTTTTAGCCAACCGCTTTCCCTTAACTTGTTTTCGCCTACAATTACATAACTTACACCTAAATCTGCTCGTTTGTAATCAGGCAATCGAATTTGATAGTCGTATGGGTCGGCATAACTTGGAGATCCTCCAGGTAAACCAGTGTTATAGGTAAGGTTTAAATACATTTTTAAATCTGGAATCACTTTTACGTAATCCTGAAATAACATTGCAAATTTCAAGCGTTGGTCAGTAGGTCTGAAAATATAACCGCGGTCGTTAATATTTTCTTCTGTTTTCATATAACCAAAGCTTAACCAGCTTTCTGTGCCAGGAACGAATTCACCTGCAAGTCGAACGTCCAATCCATAAGCATACGCTACGGCGTTGTTATTTGCGCGATAGCGAATACGAACATTTTCTAAGGTGTACGGATTAACATCGGTAAGTTGTTTAAAATACAATTCAGAATTTAAACGAAATTTTCTGTCCCACATTTTAAAGCTGTAATCATTTCCAAAAACTAAATGAACGGATTGTTGTGCTTTAACTTCTGGTCGAACAGTACCCGTAGAGTCACGAAGTTCTCTGTAAAAAGGAGGTTGGTGGTATAATCCTCCAGAAATTCTGAAGAGCATATCCATTTCCCAATCGGGTTTTAAGGAAACTTGTGCTCGTGGACTGAAAACTGTTTGTGTCTTGCTAGTAATATTTTTTCCACTAACAGTCCAGTTGTGGGCTCTAACCCCAGCGTTTAACCAAAGGTCACTGTTTCCTATTGTAGTTCGTTTGCTCCATTGTGCGTAACCAGAAATACGGTCAATCTGCACGTCGTTTGAAGCGCGGACATTTGTATAAGGCACTATAGGGGAAGTGTAAGGTTGGTAAGGTTGGTCGTTTGCAGGAAGTATCGGTGGGCGAATGATAAACCCAGCAGAGTCTATCATTTCGTATTCTTGAACTCGATCGCGAATGTCTTCGTGGGTAAATTTCACGCCGTATTCAATGTTGTTTTCCTCTATAGCGATGCTTCCTTTGTGCTCTAAGTTAACAATTAATGCGTCCAAATCGTTTCTGGCGTGGGTGAGTTGTGAACCAACGCCTCTGCTAAATTTCACGTCGCCTAATCCAGATCCGCCTAAATCTGTATCTACTTCGCCTAACCTGTATTCCGCAAGAATGTCGTAGTGTTCTTGTTCAGAAGTTTGGTATAATGATCCAATTAATTTGGCTGTATAGTTTTCAGAAACAACCCAAGTTGACTTCAGTGCGCCAAAATAGGTGTTGTAGCGGTCTTCTTCTTTTCCTTCGTAAAAAACCAATAAGGCGATAGGGTCAGAAATTGTTCCAAAATTAGTTTGTCGCGTGAGTGGTTCGTAGCTGTAATCGTTAATGGATACATTCCCTAGAAAACTGAGTTCAAATTTATTTGAAAACCTGTAGGTTAGATACGTTTGCGCATCTGCAAATCTTGGTTTGTAATTGGTTTCGGTTTCTTTAGCATTTACCAAAAGACTGTTGTCGCGATAACGGATACCAGCGATACCAGAAAACCTCCCGTTTTTTGAAACACCTTCCACAGCACCATTAACACCTAGAAAACTAAGGTCGAGGCTTGTTCCGAAACTCACAGGTTTCCGGTATGTAATATCGAGGACAGAGGATAGCTTATCGCCATATTTAGCTTGAAACCCACCAGCAGAAAACTCGACGTTGCTAGTAAGGTCACTGTTTACAAAGCTCAAGCCTTCCTGTTGCCCACTTCGAATTAAGAAAGGTCGATATACTTCAATCTCGTTAACGTAAACTAAGTTTTCGTCATAGTTTCCTCCGCGTACAGCGTATTGGGTGCTTAGTTCGTCGTTGCTATTAACACCGGGGAGTGATTTTAAAAGATTTTCAACTCCTGCATTGGCACCTACCATTTTTCGAATTACTTCTGGTGAAATGGTGGTAACCCCTTCCACTCGTTTGTTTTCACGGCCAGAAATAACTACTTCGCCTATTTGCTCAATACTTGTGCTTAGAACTGGGTTGAGTTCATAATCTTCATTTGGCGAAAGACTTACGGTTACCTGAACTTTTTTATGGCTTAGGTGTGAAAATGTAATAACCACATTTCTATTAGCTGGGATTTCTAGAATATAAAAACCATTAAAATCGGTTATAGTTCCAGAATTGTTATGCGTAACATTAACTCCAGGAATGGGTTCGTTGAACTCATCGAGGACAATACCTTTTATGGTAGCATTTTGAGCAAATACAGCGGTTGCAAAGAAAAAAAAGAGTAGGGTGAGCGGGAGGTTAATCGTTTTCAAAAGCTGTTATTAGGTTTATTTTCTGAAAAATTTTGCTTCAAATGTAGCACTATTTCCCACATTATCTATTACAATGAGTTTCAAATTATTTTCTGTTTCGGTGTTTATGGCATCACCAAAATCATAGGTTAAAACGTCATTTTTGTAATTATATTCCATTAAAATAAACTTTCCATTAATTGTTGCCCGATATGAACTAATTCCGCTTAATTCGTCAGTAATTTTTATTTTCAATTCTTTTTGACTGCTAATCCATTTCCCTTCAGAAAAATTCATTGGTTTTATAACGGGCTCAACAGTATCCGAAACCACGGCATAATCGCCAAATAAGCGTACGTAAGCAATTAATTTGTTGCCCTTTCTGCTAGTTTTAGTGTAATATGGTTTTCCTTTATAATTTAATCGTCCGAGAAACAACTTGTCTTTGTCTTCTTCCAAATAATTGGAAATATCTGCCGAGATTGTAATGTTTTTGTGAATAGGAACAACATCTTCGTGAAAAATTAGAGTATCGCCGTCTGCTTTAATGTTCAAATAAATATCCTCATAAATGCTATTGGCAGGAATATAAACGCTAAACTTCCCTTTTGTTAAAGATGTTGCGTGGTCTGAATAGATAAAGTCTTCTGTTTCTTCAATCGCTCTGGGATTTAAAATTTCAGATTTTGTACCTTTTATGGGAATAATAACAGTTTGGTCGTTTCCCTTGTAATCCTTTACCGAGATGGTATAAGAATAGTCTAAACTATCTTGAACGTGTATAAAACCGTTATCATCTTCGTTTGTAATTATACTAAGTGGATTGTTTGACTCCCTAAACAATTTTTGAATTTTACTTCTATTGGTTTTATAATAACCGTAGTCAGTATATCGGTTAAGGTAGCGCGTCTCACTAAAAGAGAACTTATCAAACTTAACTTCAAATTTTGGGGTGTTATTTAGGGCGGTGTTAATACTGTAAACTCCGTTTTTGTTGTAGGCGCCATCAAGTTGATCGTAGGCAGACACTCCAATCCCGATTTTTCCGTACGAGATAACGTCTTCAGTTTTATACGTTCCGTCCATTTGTTTTATTAATCGAAGCTTAGTGAGTTTTTGGCTTTGGTTAATGTGGGCATCGGCTCCAAGGGGATATGCAAAAACTGAACTTACAATCGGGGTTTTTTTATCGGGAACGTCCATGCCAAATAGCATTGGGTTCATAGGTCGTTGGGAGCTGTCGCGAATTTCAAAGTGCAAATGAGGTCCGCCGCTACTTCCTGTATTACCAGAATAACCAATTAATTCGCCTTTTTTCACAGGAAGAAGGGCGGCTTCAGGAAACAGCTCTATCTCAAATGTTTCTTGCTTGTATTGAGTTTCTTTAACGTGCTTTTGTATTTCACCAGCAAAGTTTTGAAGGTGCGCATAAACAGTGGTATAGCCGTTTGGATGTAATAGATAAAGCGCTTTTCCGTAGCCGTAATGTTGTACGTTTATACGACTAACGTGTCCGTCGGCACTGGCGTAAACAGGCAGTCCTTCCCGTTGTTGTGTTTTAATATCGAGGCCGCTATGAAAATGATTGGAACGCAATTCTCCATAGGTTCCTGACAATATCATATTGATACCTAACGGATTCGAAAAGTAATTGACTGGAATATCAGATTGACCAAAACAAATGGAGCATAAAAACAAAAGTGACAAACAAATTTTCCTCATAGCACAAAGATAAATATACGCAAGAATTAAAGGGGAGGGTCACAGTTTTTATTGCAAGCTATCTTCAAATTTACAAAAAATAAACTAAAAAGCATTTGCTTATTAACAAGCGTATGTTAACTTTGTGGGAGTAGTATTGAATAAAACTTTTGAATGAGTAATCTTACTGAAATTGTTGATTCTCTAGAAAGTAGCATAGGCAAATTGCTTGCTCGACACGAAGATTTGAGTAGCGCCAAGCTGCAATTGGAGAAGGAAATTGACGATTTGAAGGTTCAGAAACTGCAGTTTGAAGAAGAAATTGCTATGTGGACCGAAAAATGCAACTCATTAAAATTAGCAAATTCATTACTTGGCAGCGATCAACATAAACGAGAAACGAAACTCAAAATAAATGCTCTAATTCGGGAAATAGATCAGTGTATCGTTCAACTTTCCGAATAATATAATAACAATGGCCGAACCATTAAAAATTAAAATATCAATCGCCGATAGGGTTTATCCGTTAACAATCAATCCTTCGCAAGAAGAAGGGCTACGGTTGGCTTCTAAGCGTATTGAAGAAATGATTAAAAAGTTCGAACAAAGTTATGCCGTGCGAGACAAACAAGATGTATTGGCCATGTGCGCCCTTCAGTTTGCAGCTCAGGTGGAGCAAAAGGAAATTGACAGAAATAGCGATACGCAACAAACCGAAAGCCGTTTAGCCGCTTTGGATCGAATGTTGCAAGAGCAACTGACATAAACGTTCTTTACATAAAATTAGGTTACTGCCTACATTAGTATTATTTTTTGGTAAACTCAACAGGAATTCTTTAAGAAGGGTGAGTTAAAGTTGCAAAAGCGCGCCGTTACTGATTTATTTCAGAAGACGGATTCTTGAACAGCTTGTTAACCCTAAACTTTATTTTTAAGGAGTTTTATTCAAAATACGCAATATTGATGTAGGCTTTTTTTATTTACAAACGAAACAAACAATGGAAGTATACGGAATAATTTTTGCATTAATAATAGGACTGGCAGTTGGCTTTTTTATAGCTAAACTGATAGAACGAAAAAATGCCTCAAACCTTATTAAAGGAGCTAAAAAGAGCGCTTCAGGTATTCTAAAAGAAGCCAAAGCCGAAGCCGAAACACTAAAGAAGGATAAAATACTTCAGGCAAAAGAAAAGTTTTTAGAACTTAAAGCTGAACACGAAAAGGTTATAGTAGGTAGGGATAAGAAGATTTCTGATGCCGAAAAACGCACTAGAGATAAAGAATCGCAAGTTTCTAATGAACTAGCAAGAAACAAAAAGCTCAATGCCGAAATAGAAGCGAGTAAGAAAGAATATCAAGAAAGACTCGCAATCCTAGATAAAAAGGAGGAAGATCTTGATAGATTGCACCGAAGCCAGATAGAGCAACTCGAAGTTATTTCAAGTCTCTCGGCTGAAGAAGCAAAATGGCAACTAATGGAGAACTTGAAGGGCGAAACAAAAACCCAAGCAATGGCCTATATTCAATCTTCGATCGAAGAGGCTAAAATGACGGCTAAACAAGAAGCTAAGAAAATTATAATTAATACAATTCAACGTATTGGGACAGAAGAGGCTGTAGAAAACTGTGTTTCTGTTTTCAACCTCGAAAGCGATGATGTTAAAGGTAGAATTATTGGCCGTGAAGGTCGAAATATTCGTGCCTTGGAAGCAGCAACAGGAGTTGAAATTATTGTTGATGATACCCCAGAAGCAATTATCCTTTCGTGTTTTGACTCCGTTAGAAGAGAAATTGCACGACTCTCACTTCATAAACTGGTTACTGATGGTAGAATCCACCCAGCGCGAATAGAGGAAGTTGTAGGAAAAACAAGCAAACAAATAGAAGAAGAGATTATTGAAGTTGGAAAACGTACAGTAATCGAATTAGGAATCCACGGACTACATCCAGAACTGATAAAGGCTGTGGGGCGTATGAAATACCGTTCTAGTTATGGACAGAATCTTTTACATCACTCCCGTGAAGTAGCGCGACTTTGTGGCGTAATGGCTGCCGAATTGGGCTTAAATGCTAAATTGGCTAAACGTGCTGGACTTCTGCACGATATTGGAAAGGTTCCTGAAACTGAAACCGAAATGCCTCACGCACTTTTAGGAATGCAATGGGCAGAGAAATATGGTGAAAAACCTGAAGTATGTAACGCCATTGGTGCTCACCACGACGAAATAGAAATGACAGGTTTACTGTCGCCAATAGTTCAAGTGTGTGATGCTATTAGTGGGGCTCGCCCAGGGGCACGTCGCCAAGTATTGGATTCATACATCCAACGTTTAAAGGATTTAGAAGACATTGCCTTTGGATTTAAAGGAGTAAATAAAGCCTACGCTATTCAAGCAGGACGGGAATTACGTGTAATGGTAGAAAGTGATAAGGTAAATGACGAAAAAGCATCGCAACTTTCCTTTGAAATTTCTCAGAAAATCCAAACCGATATGACGTATCCAGGTCAGGTTAAAGTTACCGTTATCCGTGAAACAAGAGCGGTAAACATAGCTAGATAAGTAAAAATAATTTTATAAAGATAAAGGAAGCCGCAATTCACGTTGCGGCTTCCTTCATTTACTGAACACGGTTGCTGAACACTGCCAACTTTTAGTTTATTCATCATATAAATTCTCATATCCACGAGAAGGCTCTTCAAAGAACTTTCCGTTGATATATCGATAATGGCGATCGAGTTTGGCGATTTTTTTCATATCACTTTCTGTAAGACTAACATCGGCGGCGCGAAAATTGGAGATGATGTGAGCTTTGGTTGTAGATTTTGGAATCGCAGCACAGCCTCGATGATTATGCCAAGCAATTAAAACTTGTGGTACAGTTGCACTACGATCGCGTGCAATTTCCTTTAAAACATCAATATCCATCATGTTTGGCTCGTCATCTGCTTTCATAGCTAAACTACGATCACCCGAACCTAAAGGTGAATATGCTGTTAACAGAATGTCTTTACCTTTACAATAGGCCAATAAATCGTCTTGTTGAAGTAGTGGGTGTAGCTCTACTTGATTCATTTCTGGTTTAATTGTCGCTTTTGAAATTAGATCCTTCAATTTCTTTACGCTGAAATTAGAAACGCCAATATGTTTTGCGAGTTTGTTGTTTTTGGCCGTTTCCATCTGCTTCCAAGTTTCTATTATTGGAGCTTCCTCAAGTGATAGGTAATCATCTGGTTTTCTTGGGAAATCAATTCCGTTTCTGAAGGCAACGGGCCAGTGGATTAGGTATAAATCCAAGTAGTCGAGTTGTAGTTTTTTAAGTGAATCTTGTAAGGCGGGTATTACTTGTCCTTCGGCGTGGGCATCGTTCCAAAGTTTTGAGGTGATAAATACATCTTCACGGAATATTTCTCCTTCGGCAAATATTTCGGCTAAAGCTCCTCCGATAATTTCTTCATTTCCATAGGTTGCTGCTGTATCAATATGTCGGTATCCTGCGTTGATAGCATCTTTTATTGCTTTTTTTAACTCGTTGCCATTTGCTTTCCAAGTTCCTAGGCCAATGGCGTGCATGGTATCGCCGTTGCTAAATTTCAATATTTTCATAGTTTGTTTTTTTTCGTAGATTAATAGTAGCATCAAAATACAAAAGGATTAGACCATAAGAAAGAAATTAAAGTAGTTTGGGAGTTTTTTAACCTGTTCTATTTGTGAGGATGTTTACAAACGTCGTCTTTCTGGAAATTATAATGGGAGGATTGATTTTCGCCGATGGGGTGTTCGATTTCCAAGAAAATCTGTATCCTTTTCTTAAAGTACGAAATAGTTCCAATTGGTGTAAAGCGCGATAGGAAAGATGGTTTGCGAACCGCCATATACAGCCCGTCCCGATTTTTTATCGGGAAGACCCGCTTGGTTTATCCTGAGCGGTGCCGAAGGGTACGGTGGTGTGAGAGGCGCACCGTGGGATTACAGCTCACGGCCGTCTACTCGATGTGTGTAGTGTTTTTCCGTAATTATGTTAAGTTCAGATTTTGATCCAACAGTTCGACGTTGAAATTAATTTTGGCGTTCAATGCCTTAAAAACTTTAAGTATTGTGTCAAATCGAGCGTCGGTCAAATGGTTTTCTATTTTAGAAATTTGTGCCTTTTGAACACCAACCAATTCGCCAAGTTGTGCTTGTGTCAAATTCCGTTCTTTTCGTGCTTGTTTTATTGCGTGTCCGATTAAATCAAGACGAAGTTCGTTTTCAAATGCGTCCCTTTTTGGCGTTCCTTTTTTTCCGATATATTTATCGGTTACTTCGTCCAAACTATAAGTTTTCATTCCTTTATTTTCCATATCATTATTTTTTGGCCTCAAAATATTGTGTCATTATCCGCTCTGTCTTTTCAATTTCCTTTTTTGGTGTTTTGGCTGTTTTCTTCTCAATTCCGTGAGTTGATATGACAAGAGTTTCGGTCTTTTTGGTTTTATCCCAAAATGCAAAAAGTCTGTATTTGGTTTTATTATGAAGAGTTCTAAATTCCCAAACGTTGTCATTGAGTTTCTTGAAAAGTTCGTTGTCATTGACAATTTGAGCTTTTCGCATATTGTAAATGATCTTGTCACGAGCCTTTTCGTTAAGACTGCCTAAAAATTGATTTACCTCTTCAAGTAATTGGACTTTGAATTTTTGGTTCATTCATTCCGATGTTTATGCAAATGTAGATGTTTCTTTATTGGGAAACAAATCTTATTCCTAAGACGAATTTTTGCATTACACACAACATGTTTGTTAATGGTTTGTTGCGTGGTCTAAACACCTAATTTAGCAAATAAAAACTAAATGAAAAGTCCTCACAATATTTCATAAATAAGGACTAAGCAATAAATTATATACTGTGAGTGCCCAGCATGGGCATCTTTTACTTTACCGAAAGGTAAATAACTAATCTAGAGGGTGCAAGTCCCTTATGGGCAGGGGTAAGCCTTCAGCAAAAGCTCAGGACAGGCTCTGGGGAGGTCTCTATTGCCACGAGTTGGCATAATAGCGAAGTCAGCAGAGGTCATAGTACCTAAAGGAAACGAGGTGCGGCAAACTGCATAGGTCTCACGATTGGGGAAGGACTGAACGCAATCCTTTCAGAAATTAGATAAGGAACGGAAATATCTGTATCCTTTTCTTAAAGTACGGAATAGTTCCAATTGGTGTAAAGCGCGATAGAAAAGATGGTTTGCGAACCGCCGTATACAGCCTGTCCCGATTTTTTTATCGGAAAAACCCACTTGGTTTATCCTGAGCGGTGCCGAAGGGTACGGTGGTGTGAGAGGCGCACCGTGGGCTTACAGCTCACGGCCGTCTACTCGATTAGGCAACGTTTTTATCGACGTGTTGCTTTATTTCGTTCAGTTCTTTTTCTTTATTTTCTTTTTCTTCTTCGATATCAAAATCATTTTGAAGACCGAGCCAGAATTTTGCAGAATTCCCAAAATATTTACTTAATCGTAAAGCTGTGTCAGCCGTAATTCTTCGGTTTCCTTTAATAATTTCCGAGATTCTGGTTTGAGGTATTTTCAAGTCTTTGGAAAGTCGGTATGCGGTGATTTCCAACGGCTCAAGAAATTCGTAATTCAAGATTTCTCCAGGATGTATATTTGCTAACTTTTCCATTTTTATATTTTTTAATGATAATCAATTATTTGCACTTCGTTTGCGTTTCCTTTATTCCAAATGAAAATAATCCGCCATTGTTTATTAATCCGAATACTATAAAATTCGCTTAATGTTCCGGTCAGTTTTTCCAGTCGGTTGGATGGTGGAATTCGCAAATCAGAAATATCTTGCGAGTTGTTCAACATTCTTAATTTCCTCCGTCCAACGTTTTGAATATCAATCGGCATTTTCTTAACTCGGATTCCGTTCCAAATTTGTTCGGTTTCTTTTGAACCAAAGGATAATATCATATCTTTTTACGTTACTAACGTCAAAGGTAAGTATATTTTTGAATGTTTGCAGAATTTTTTTTCAAATTTTGACTAACGGTGTGTGTGCCCAGCCTGGGCATCTTTTACTTTACCGAAGGTAAATAACTAATCTAGAGGCTGCAAGTCCCTTATGGGCAGGGGTAACCCTTTGGCAAAAGCTCAGGACAGGCTCTGGGGAGGTCTCTATTGCCACGAGTTGGCATAATAGAGAAGTCAGCAGAAGTCATAGTACCTAAAGGAAACGAGGTGCAGCAAACTGCATAGGTCTCACAATTAGGGAAGGACTGAACGCAAACATTTGGGAAATTGGATAAGGAACGGAAATATCTGTAGCCTTTTCTTAAAGTACGAAATAGTTCCAATTGGTGTAAAGAGCGATAGGAAAGATGGTTTGCGAACCGCCGTATACAGCCTGTCCCGATTTTTTATCTGGAAGACCCGCTTGGTTTATCCTGAGCGGCGTCAAAGGGTATGGTGGTGTGAGAGGCGCACCGTGGGATTACAGCTCACGGCCGTCTACTCGATTATGCTTTCGTACTTTTATTCAACTTTTAATTCTATTGACAATCCCAGAGCATTGGCAAGCAAGGCGAAATTGGATAAACGAATATCTTCGCCGTTTTCAATGCGTGAGATATAGGGTCGTTTTTTTCCAACTTTATCTGCTAAATCCTCTTGGCTCATATGTAATTCCTTTCGTCGGCTTTTTATGATTTCCCCAAACTAATAGGAAAAAGCATCTTCTCGGAATTTCTCACGTTCTTTCGTTCCTTCTTTTCCATATCGATTGGCAATCAGCTCCTTTGCATTTATTGACTTTCCCATAATTACTTTTATTTAAGATATTCTTCTAATATTTTCTCGGCTTGTTTTACCGCTTTTTTATAATCTTTTGTTGATTTTTTTAAAAATCCCCAAAGACACACAGCTTTGGTGGATTCAGCGAAATTTAGATGATCTATTGCGAAAATTATAATTCGATATTCATTGCCTGCTTGTTTTGACCCCTATAAAACAAGAGTAATCTTTTAAATTTCGATTATTAATTAAGCGGTTAATTTTTTCATTATAATAAGATGCTTATCTGCATTCCATTTTTCCATCGGCGTTATGCGCCCCAACAGGCCGTGAAGCCTTCTATTGTTATAAAATTTCACGTAACGGTTTAGTATTCGCTCTATTTCGCCAAAGTATTGATAATCGAACCTTCTAAAGACTTCTTTTTTTAATATTCCGTGATAGGCTTCAATATGTGCATTCTCCTCTGGTGTTGCAATGTGCGTAAACTCTTGCTTTACTCCAATCAGCCCTAAATATTCACGCACCCTTTTTGCTATAAATTGGCTTCCATTGTCACTTCTAACAACCACATTGCCAGGATATTCATAGTCCTCAAACAATTCAGATAATAGTACTATTACATTGTTTTGTTTAATATTAAAAGAGAAATAGTCTTTTAATATTCTACGTGTGTGAACGTCAATGATAGAGAGCAAATAAGCATTCTTACCTACACTTGGTACCCACACCATCTTTATATCCATCTCTAAGCACTCTAATGGCCTAGTGGTATGCACTTTTCTAAACTTTACAAACTTACGCCCAGAACCACTTCTGTCTATTCTGTTATCAAGCTTTAATAAACCTGCTTCCTTCATAATCCTGTATAGCTTCTTGTGGTTGATCCTATAACCATCTCTAATCAAATAACTAGTCATTAATCGGTATCCACAGTCTATAAATTCGTGCTCTAAAATCTTCTTTACCGAAGCTATAACTGCATCTTGGGAAACAAATCCTTCTGTGTTATGAAAGGTCTCTTTAGATGGCTTATTTCCCTTTTTTCCGTTGCTTGTTACTCTGTAATAGCTACTCGGTACAATGCCAACCATTTTTATAATCTTGGCTTTACTACACTTATGCTTCCTGCAAGTGATATCTACTAAATCTTTCTTGGATCGGACGTCCCAAACTTTTTTTTTAAGAGCTCTCGCTGTACCTCTAGTTCGATCTCCCTATCACTAAGCAATTTTCGCAATACACGATTTTCTTCCTCTGCCTCTTTAAGCTCCTTGCTCTTAGTATCATAAGTAACCTTTAAGCCGGCTTCTCCCTTATGCTCAAACTTCTTCTTCCAACTATAAAAAGTACCAGTACTAACGCTATACTTACGACAGGTCTCCACGACACCCATTTCTTCTGATGTAGAGAGTATTTCTAGCTTCTCCTTTAAAGTCCATTTCTTGTATTTCATATCTCAAATATATTAGTTTTGAAATTTAAAATATCACTCCGAACTATTAAGGGGCTAAAGTA
>NZ_FNNS01000023.1 GCF_900106795.1 Aequorivita viscosa
CCAGGAAAACCAACTCAAAATGCTTTTATAGAACGTTTCAACGGCTCATATAGGCGTGGGGTGCTAAACAAATATATTTTTGAAGACCTACACCAAGTGCGTGAACAAACTCAAATTTGGATGGATGATTATAACCATAAAAGACCACACGATAGCTTAGGGAAAATACCACCAGTAAAATATGCTGAAAACAAACGTGTCGCTGCCGCTAGGCTCATTTTAAAATAAAATGGCTTTAAAGAAACGATATGAAGAGAAAGCCATTCTATTTTAAAACGTAAAAAATTATATATTTGGAAAAACTAACAGTTCTAAATAGGGGAAGCTTACAGGTTCAACTATAATCGCTCTTTCTCGGGTAAAAGTAATTATCCTAATGCAGGAAGTTGGACAACTACACTGCGACCTGATTACACACTTTCATTTTGGCCTTTAGGTATTTCGGAGCAAGAAGCCGAAAAGCAAGAATTAATCGTGCATATTCATTTTGATGCCAAGTATAAGATTGCAAATTTCACTCATTTAATAGAAAAGAAATCTGATACGGAACTGGATGATGAGAAAGTAGAAAATCTAAAGGGTATTTACAAAAATGCCGATTTAATGAAAATGCATGCTTATAAAGATGCTATTAGAAGGACAGGCGGTGCATATGTTTTATATCCTGGCGATAAATCTGTAAAACGCAAAGGCTTCCATGAGATTATCCCAGGTTTAGGTGCATTCCCTGTACGTCCTTCGAAGACAGATGATGGTATTACCGATTTAAAAGGCTTTATATTAGAAATAATAGAACACTTCATAAATAGAGCTTCTCAAAGAGAAAAAATAGCATCCAGAACTTATGATATTTTCAAAAGTAAACCAAGTGAAGAAGATTGTGTAAAAGAAGTTCTACCCGAAACTTATGGCAAGAATCGCGGTTTACTTCCTGATGAAACTTTTGTATTAATCGGTTACTGTAAATCTAAAGAACATCTTGATTGGATTAATAGTAGACTACTTTATAATTTCAGAATGAACAATAATCGAGGAGCATTAAAACTCACTCAAGAAACTTTAAACGCAAAGTATTTACTATTACACATGAAAGGTGAAGAATCATCATCAAGATTATATCGTATTCCAAAACCTGAATATAGAGTAACAAATAAAAAAACTTTAGAGCGCTTAAACTACCCAGAACCTCGGCAACAAGCCTACTTAGTACTTAAATTAGAACGATGTACTGACATAGAATTTAAAAATATAACATGGAGTTTTAAGGAGTTAGAAAAATATAAATCAGGAAGAGCCGCTGCAATACCTTATACCGCAAGTCTTTCGGAACTAATGAAAGTAAAAGCAGTTCCAGATGAATAAATTTAACTCCCACACAGATTACATTACCCCCAACAGAACGCTCGAAACCATAAGATTCGATGGGAGCGACACATACTTATATATTTATAATTACAAAGGAGTTCATTTCCGTTTATTTATGGACCTAGTACAATTAGCTCAGTTTTTTCAATTGGGGACAGAGCCTAAATATGATTTTTCGGAGGAGGGGGAGTTGGATTTGTTTATAGAGGAACACGTTTTTGTGTAAACCTATTTTAGGACAAGTTGTTATATACAACGCGCTGAATATGATTAAATAAGAAAGGCCAAAGCAGAGTTTGCTTTGACCTTTTTTATTTAAAAATTGGGGAGGTTTATAGAATCGAGGAAATTATTGTTTTACCAATTTCTGAACTATTTTAGAACCATCTTCAAAAGTCGCATTCATGAAATATATTCCATTGGAAAAGTTTGAAATATTTAATTGAAGAACATTTGCATCTACTGCAACTTCTTTAAGAATTGCTCCATTTATTGCGAAGAATTGAACATTGCTCATCCGTTTATTACTATGTATAATAAAGCTATTTTGAACTGGATTTGGATAGTAGGTAAACGACAGCAAATTTGATTGGTCTACAGACAGTGTGATAGTGCTGAAAGAATGGGGGCCTTCAAAATCACTTTGGGTATTGGCGTCGCATAAAGCGCGCACGAATACATCATAAGCTGAATCTACTTCCAAATCTGTTAATATTTCATTTGGCACTCCATCATTATCAAATACACTTTCTCCATTAACTAATGGGTCAAAACCCGTTGGTCCGTATTTAATTTCCCATTCAGTTTCATCTCCAACAGGAGTCCAATTAACTAAGGCTGTTGTAGCTGTGATATCAGAAACCGAAATATTTGATGGGGTTATACAGTCTACACCATCGTCTTGTACTTCTATACAAAAAGTTCCTTCAAAAGTACCCTCTCCAAAACTTTCAAAGCCGTTAACTTGAATAAAGTAAGTATTCCCTTCAACTAGATTTGTTAAGGTTACGACTGATAAAAAGCCATCGCCTATAATACCTCCATCTTCATCGCAACCTATTTCGGTTCCTAAAGTATCAAGGTTGTTACAATCTGTGGCAGATTCAAAGACTGCTACTTCTGTATCTTCTAATGTTCCTCCTTCAAAATCTGTAGTAACAGTTACATTACCGCTGCTTGGGGCAACAAAACTAAACCATACTGTTTGGCTTCCTGCAGCATCATAGCATGAGCCTTGAGGTTCGTCTCGCTGTAAAGTAGCTCCAACATTGGTATATGAACCATTGACGCATAAGCCATCGACAGTAAGTGCGGTAGCATTACACAAATCGTCATTTATTGGTGTAGTTTTAAGGGTAATTGGTCCAGCAAAAAAACTATTACCATCAGTTCCGCCACAAAGAGATTGAACAAAAACACTGTAAATATTTGCAGGTATTAGGTTTGTAATTGTGGCATTCGGATTACCATTAACTTGCAATGATGAACCTTCAATAATAGGGTTAAAGCCCGGTTCTCCATATTTAATTAACCATTCGGTTTCACTGTTTTCAGGATTCCAACTAATAGTAGCTGTATCTGGTGTGACATTATCTATTTGAAGACTTGTTGGTTTAAGACAGGTTTGACTTTCAGTAATAGAAATATCGTCTACCGATAAATAAAATGGAAAAAAACCTGAGATTAAATGCCCTCTAATACCTATATAAATGACTCCTGAATTGGCTGACATAAAGCTACCGCTTACTTCTTGATAGTCACCATTGGTTATTTCGGTTGTTGGAAATATTTCGTGGATCATATCTTCAGCGTTTTCAGAATTACCATAGCTAGCGGCAATATCTGCTCCTTCTGTATTACTTTGTCTAGCGTGTAAACTTAGTGTGTAGCTTATCCCGCTTTGTACTTCTATAGGGTAAAACATCCACGTATCGCTACCTTTCGGCAAATAAATATTAAAGAGGCCTGTGCGTGGGCCTCTATTTCCAGCGACAATTGAATTATTTACTTTCCAATGTGTATTTGAAATAACTTCTTGGGACCAGCAATTTTCAAGATTGGCTCCATTTAAATAATTTTCTTCAAATCCTTCAAGAAATGGAAGAGTAGCGGGTGTACAAAGTGTTTTAAAAGTAAAAGGTCCTGCCATTTCGCTTTCTCCTTGTGTACCACAAATAGCTTGAATATAAACATCGTAGCTATTTGCTTCTTCTAGGTTATCAATGAATGAGTTAGGAGTTCCAGTAACTGCGATTAGGTCTCCCTGTGTTTCTGGGTTAAATCCTTGGGGTCCATATTTTACACTCCATTCATCTTCGTTACCTCCGAGGTTCCAATTTAAATCGACCGAACTATCTGTTAAGTTCTGTATATTTAAACTTGATGGTTTTGGGCATCTAGGCAAAGCATCTACGGTAAATTCGTCAAGATATAAACGAAATGATCTTGTAGAAGTAGCTACAACAGCAACATACACCTCTTGTCCGTCAAAAGCGGATAGGTTGTAAGCATAGTTTACATAATCTCCTTGGGTATCTACATTGGCAATTGTAGTTTCAGAACCGAGCACTGTATTGAAATCTGAGGGATTAGCACCTGTGGTAGATACTTTCACCTCAAAGGATTCAAGAAAATTAACTCCAGAGCCACCTGCATAGAACGAGATATGGTCTGTAAGACCTGAGGTGACTATAAACTGGGGTGATATGAGGTAATCATCATGCTCAAAATCTTCTTGGTATATCCATAAGCCCCCATCTCCAAGATATCCATTACCGGCGTGGAACTGCCAAGATGTTCCTTGTCCATCATTATCTATAACTGTCCATTCTGATGGTATATTGGTATCAAAGCTTTCAGTGAATTGAGCTTCAGCTTGCCAATAAGATAAGCTAAGCAGGATTGTTATAGTAAGGAATATTGTTTTATTCATTAGTATCAATTTAATTATGAAACTTTTTGATTAGTTTTTAATTATTTTCTTTGATACTGATGAACCGTCTTCGAAATTAATTTCTAAGAAGTACATTCCGTTGCTGTAGTTTGATGTATTTAGGACACTAAAATTAGTATTAAGATTAGTAAATTCTTGTAAAAGTGTGCCATTTACACTGTACACACTGTAAGCAGAAATCATTTTTGAAATACTTTCAATTTTAATATCTGTACGTGTAGGATTTGGATATAACTGAATAAGATTACTATTGATTTCATTATCTGTAACTCCTAATATGTCTGTATTCATAAAGATATAAGCGGCACCAGCATCCCCCATTTCGTTGTCACCATTTGCATCGAAGTCTACCCTCGGAGCTCCAACAATCATTTCATTGTTGAACATGGCAATACTCCATCCATAAAAATCTTCACCTACGGTATCATCACCTTGTATTATTTGATCTTCTATCCACGTTCCATCAGCATCTTTTTTATAGAAATAAACTTCGGCCACTTCATTGCCATAAATATGGGGTGCTGTTACGGCAATATAATCTTCATTAATAGCAGTGGCCCATCCAAATTGCACTCTGTCTGTTGACGGGTTAGCGTTTAGAATTTGTACTTCTTCAAAAGTACCTTCGGTATTCTTTTCAAAAATATATGCTGTTCCTACTTCTAAGTCGGTGCCATAAGCCCCCACTACTATTTTATCATCTTGGATAGTTACTGAACTTCCAAAGTAATCTTCCACTTCTCCATTTGAGGCTGCAATTGTTTGGTTGTATTCCCAAAGGCCGCTTGCATTTTTAATGTATAAATAGGCTACTCCTACACGGTCGTTAACGCCTTGTGCTCCTACTAATAATTGATCGCCTGAGATAGAAACTCCTATTCCAAAAATATCATTTGCTAGCGGGTCTGGGCTCATAATTTTTTGAGTTTCTTCCCATACGCCATCAACCTTTGTAAATACATATACTGAGCCTGTCCAAGAGTCTTCTCCAGGAGCACCTGCAATGATTGTATTCCCTTCTACATCTAGTGAGGTTGGGTTCATCGCTAACTTGGCATCGCCACTTAAATCGGACGCAACTATTTTTGTGCTGAATTCCCAGCTATTATTTTGATAATCGTATACGTATAAGGCACCTGCTCTAATTGTACCATTTACATCTGCTCTACCTGCCGCTACTACTAAATAATCGTCAGAAAATTTTACACCACCACCGTATTCTGCACCTTCGTTCGAATCATCAGCTGACAATGTTTGCGTATAGGCCCAAGTACCTTGAGTGTCTTTACTATATATATATGCAGCACCAGAGGCGCCATTTTCTCTTGAAGCTCCAACTATTGCGAAGTTTTCTTTAAGCGCTACTGAAGTACCATATTCAGCTCGACCTTCTCTATTTTCGCTTACAATTTTTGATGTTTGCGTAAACTGAGCATTTGCAGATGTGATTCCAAATAGGCAAGCAAGAATAAGCATGCTCTTAATAATATTGATTTTTTTCATTTGATAGTTTTTTAGAATTAGTTGTTTTTAAATAAAATAGAATAGAAAGAGAATAGATACAGGTTTTATAACATTCCCTTATACACTTTATGCGCAATAAATGATTCGATAAAAATAGACAGAAGCAGAATTATTGTCCAAAAAAGCAGGTGGACATTATGTGACATGTAGTGTTTAAATACGTGACAGGACTCTAAATACGGGAAAGATAGCTGTGAAGCGGAAGATTTTCAGGAACTTCCATTTTTTTAGAAATACGCTCTTTTCTCTTTCGGCAGGATTGTGGTGTAATATTTAATAGGGATGCAATTTCTTTATAACTTAAATTCATATAAAGGAATGTGATAAACCGAATATCATTGGTTGTTAATTTTGGGTGTTTTGTTTTTAATCTATCTAAAAAACCTTGGTTCAATTCTTCGAAATGCACAAAAAAACTATCCCATTGAGTATCTTTTTTTAAGTACTTTTTTAAATCGTTTATTTGATTTTTTAAAGATGTGTTGGTTGCTATTTGGTTGTTTATTGACAACGATTGAATTACTTCTTCTATAAGCTCATTTTTACTGGCTAGATACATTGCCTTTGCTGTTAATTCTCTGTTTTTACTATCTAGTTCATTTTTAAGTCGCTCTTTTTCCAACAAAACTAAAGCTTCTTTCTCTCGATGTTGTCTTTCCACTAACAGGTGATCGCTTTTCTCTTTAGCCAATTCTAATTCGATAATCTTTTTTCGCTGTTTATGTTTTAAGGAGTTGTTTTTATACACCCAAACTAAAAGTCCCATAAATAGAACGACACAAATAATCAGTGTATAGAAAAACTGTTTTTCTCGCTTGAGTGTTTTTTTGCTTTCTAAAAGTTCGTGTTGGTAATTCTGGATTTGGAATTTCACCTTATCACTTTTAAATAATGCACTATTCTTAATAGAATATAAGGTATCTGTGGCAATGATAACTGAATCTTTATAAGCCATTGCCTTTTGGAATTCGTTTGTATTGCCGTAGAGGTTTGCCAGACTCCCGTAAATAGCTATACGCCCCTCGATATCTTTCTGAGCATCTCGGGCCAGTAGGGCATATTTTTGGGCTGTTTTGTATTGATTTTGCTGTTCATAAATCTTGCTAATAATAAGCAGGAGCGTAATTTTATCATTAACCGTAACGCTTTCCTTTAAGAGGTATAGGTTGTTTATTTCTGGCAAAATTTCTAATGCGAGTTTTTCGGCTTGCAAAAATTTGTTTCGGAGGAGGAGATTTTCAGCTTTTGCAGTTTTTGCGAGTAAAAGAACGTTGGGTTTATCTTTCAATAATGGCAGCGCCTCTTCAATATATTTTTCAGCGAGATCTAAATCGCCCATTCGGTTTAACACCAAGGCCAGATTAATACCGTAAGTACCTATCTGTTCATCTTCGTCAAGCTTTTTAGCAATTTCATATGCTTTAAAAAAAGATTCCATAGACTTTTGTACCTCTTTTTCTTCAATATACAATCCACCTATATTATTGAATACCGCCATCTGTTGGCGTGCACCTAGATGTTTAATCGCAATTTCATAAGCTTGTAGGTAATATTGAAATGCCTCACCATAATCCAACATTAAATAATAGTTGGTTCCTATATTCAAGGTTGCATTAAAAGCTTGTGAATACCATCCATTTCTGACTGCTGCTTCTTTTGCCTCAAGCAACTCTTCAATAGACTTAACATGGTCTTTTTCTGACAAGTATTTTACTCCCAGATTAATACGGTCTATAACGTCTGATTGGGTTTCGGTTTGAGCTAGAAGCTGAAAAGGTAATAATAGAGCTAGCAATAAAGGAACAGCATAATAAATCCTTTTTATTCTCATTAAAAAATTAAATATTAGTAAATAGATATGCTTGCTTTTTAGGGATAGATTAAGATTATGAAGACTATAGCTTATAGCCAGAACTAATTTAAGAATAGACTAACATACTATTGTGTTGGAAATTCTTGTAAATATATTAAATAAAGGATTAAGATTCAATGGTGCTTTGGACTGTAACCTACTACGCTTTGTTATAATTTATTGGGGTTCAGTATTTCTGAAGGGAATTATTTTTGGCAAAATAGATAGTGTACCCTATAGGATTAATATAAATAAATCGAGGTATGGACAGGTCGCGAAGTACCCACCCCAAATGGCGCGCTTTTGAAAAACATGTCTATTTATTGTTGCATTTGTAATGCATATCACATGCTTTTGACACTGAGAATATAATTATTTTTGGTATTACTCATACTTAAACTCTTGCTGTCTGTAGTTTATACAAGGTTTTTTTAACGTTTGATTTATAATGGAAAGAATATCTAAACTATCCTGCACACAAGTGTAAGATAAGCATTGTATGTTTTTTTGAAATGCGAATCTTTATTTGCTTTTTAGGTTTTGAGCACAGCCCACTTGGAGAAGCTTGGGGAGCGTAGAAATGAATTGGGGAGGAATTGGGGAGGAATTGGGGAATTGGGAGAATTGGGGAATTGGGGAATTGGGACAGCTCTCGAGCTGTCCGTACGGGATATCCAAGATTTGGAAATGAAAGATTGGGTGCAAAGGCTTATTTATTCTATCGAAATACAGGATTTTGCACAGGAGATATTGGATAGACTATCTTGTTTAGTATTTGTGAAATTGTGGCTCCCAGCCAGCATTAAATTATAAAAAATAATATCCTTATAATTTTTAAGTGCAAGTAAGAGTTACAATATATTCCCCGATTAATTGATGGAAAGCCGCCTCTATAATTAAACTGAGACGGCTTTTTTCATTTTTATTTAATGGTATTGAGTATTCAAAGCCCTTGTATTCCCAACTACATATCGACCGACCCATTTTTTCTCCTCGCTTAATGTTACAAAATAAGTATTGACAGAAAAGCTTGTATGTCCGCTACAGTCTTTTTGACAATGGTCTTTTTTATTAGTCCTTCGCAGAAATACAGGTGCAATATGAGGCAAGAAATACAAATCTCAACATTAAACCACATACCTTTAAGGAGGCTTGCGACAACATCTTTCCGGAATCTATTTCCCACAATTTCCATACAGCTATATTAATGTGGGGACTTAACAGGAATGGCTTTTGTAGGTTTGCAAACTTTTAAAAATGCAATGCAAAACAATAAACGAACTCTTGTAATCCTCATCCTGGGCCTGCTTTCTGCGCTTGGACCATTTTCTATAGATTTATACTTGCCAGGATTCCCAGAGATAGCACGCGATTTAAATTCTACTACTGGCCGGGTGGCACTTTCCTTATCGAGTTATTTTATAGGTGTGAGCATTGGACAAATGATTTATGGCCCTCTACTAGACCGATTTGGTAGACGGATTCCGCTATTGATTGGCCTGTTTATTTATTTATTTGCTTCTGTGTATATTGTATATGTTACGTCTGTAGATTCCCTGATCCTCGTCCGATTTGTACAAGCACTAGGAGGATGCGCCGGAATGGTGGCTGCCCGAGCTTTGGTTCGCGATCTTTTTCCTGTAACTGAAACAGCAAAAGTATTCAGTCTGCTGATGCTGGTAATTGCTGTTTCGCCAATTGTTGCCCCTACCCTAGGCGGATTTGCAACGGCGCATTGGGGCTGGCATTCTATTTTTATAATTTTAGCCGTGTTGGCGGCAATCAATATTCTTCTGGTCTATTTCTGGCTTCCCCTAGGGGCACAACCAGATACCACAATGTCTTTAAAACCAAGGCCGATCATTACCAAGTTTTGGACTGTGTTTAAAACACCCCAATTCTACACATACACTCTCACGGGATCGTTTGCTGCCAGTGGACTATATGCCTATATCGCCGGATCGCCACATGTGTTTATGGAACTTTATGGGGTTTCTGAAAAACAATATGGATGGATTTTTGGGATTATCGCCTTGGGATTGGTTATTGCTAGCCAAGTAAATACTGTTCTTCTCAAAAAATACACAAGCCAGAAAATTGTAAAAACTACTCTTATCTGCCAAGTTTTCGCTGGTGCACTTTTGTTTTTTGGTACTATACTCAACCTTATTGAAATGTACTCGATGATCGTCCTAGTTTTTCTATTTCTCAGCACTCAAGGTTTCGCTTTTCCAAATACCTCAGCGCTGTCATTAGCACCTTTTGAAAAGAACGCAGGAACAGCTTCTGCACTTATGGGGGCGCTCCAACTTGGAATCGGGGCGATGATTACTGCTTTGGTTTCTATGCTGAGCAATGAAACGGCTCTCCCGATGACAGGGATTATGTTTTTATGTGCGCTCGCGGCTTTTGGTATGCTGTATTGGGGACAACGGAGGGTAAAGGAATGAGGAAAGGGAGGAAGAAATGGCGAAAAAGAGGAGAAAAAGAGGAGAAAGGGAGGAGAAAGGGAGGACAGCTCGCGAGCTGTCCGTACGGGATTCGGCGGGGGAGGCAATTATGATGTGGGGAAAAATTTGTCGGTTTGCCATTTTGATGGATTCTGATCGATGTAATCTGAAATTATTTGATAACTCTTATCACTCCTTATAATATGATCGTGAAATGAGCGATGCCACGCAAAACTTGAAAACCCTGCTTCGTGTATCATTTTTGATGATGTTGTTTTAAAAGCACCTACCAAACTGGATAAGGATTTTATTTTTATCGGCTTGTCAACAACTTTCGAACTGTCAATTTCTATTATCGCATGTACGTGATTGGGCATAACCACATAATTATGCAACACTACATAACGGTATTGTTCTGCCAACCACAGCAATCTGTTTTTAACTATTTCGCCATATTCATTTAACTCATTTATTTGATTTTGGATTTGTGTGGAGGAAGTAGGGCTTGGAAGATGGTGGTTTGAAGAGGAGCTGCTTGGGGAGGAGCTGCTTGGGGAGGAGCTGCTTGGGGAGGAGCTGCTTGGGGAGGAGCTGCTTGGGGAGGAGCTGCTTGGGGACAGGTCGCGACCTGTCCGTACGGAGGGAGTGATATTTCCTAGGCAGCAGAGCATTTTCTTCACGCAGATAGTGATGAAATATAGATCGTCTTGGGAGTAATCATATCCCTTTAATCTATTTCTCTTTCTGTTCTTCATGATAATTCTTATTGGAATTTGTGCTGCTTCTTAGTATCGACAGCTTTCTCTAGTTTTCACTATTTTAGATTTATTCCCCTTATTTTTGACAGCTCTCGAGCAAGCTAGGACAGTTCTGCCTGTGCCTCGTGGATTTATGCCCCTTTATTTTGGACAGCTCTCGAGCTGTACGTACGGGATATAAATATATGAAATTTTGGTATTTTAATCCTCCTCAAAAGACCGATACCGTGAAAGTAGGATAAAGAAAAGTCCGTAGGAAATAAACCCAATAGCCGTTAAAGCCATTAATATCCTTCCTGTTAGCGATTGATCTAAAAATGAAAAAGCATCGGCAATACCTTTAATTTCATGATTACCTGAATAAATACCTGCTCTTAAAAAAAAATAAGCGATTATAAATACGATAAAAGCCCTGGAGTAAAAGCCAAACTTCCCTCCTAACCGAATTAAATGAGAGCCGCTACGCCCCTCTAGATTAAATTGATCCAACACTCCGCCTTTAAAAACACCAATTACTAGGATAACCGCTTGCGCCGCCAAAATAATACCTATTAAAATAAAAAGTATAGATACAGTTACAGGCCCCAAGAAATCTAAATATTGCCCTTGAGAAGCTTCCCCAGAGGGACCAAAAAGATGATAAAAAGCTAAGAGCGCTAAAAAAGTATATACGAGTCCGGTGATAAAAACTCCAATTCGCATCATCACGTCCATGCTATCACCACCCATGTTTTCTGGGTTTTTTATGCTGCGAACAAACATCCAATATGAATAACACAGCAATCCTATTCCGAGGGCAATCAGTAGAAATTGACCGAACATCTGTTTTTTAACAAATAGTAACGCCTGACTGGTTCCAGAACTCTCTCCTCCCAAATTTAGTGCTGCTAATAAAGAAAGAACACCTACTATTACATAAACAAATCCTTTGGCTATAAAACCAATAATAGCGGTTCGTTGCATCGACTTTTTTACCATTCCAAATCAAGGTTTTTATAAATTGTGAAAATACAATTTGTTTTGAAAAAAAGGGTGTGAAATTTGGTGGTTTGGGGTTAGTACGTATTAACAGTGGTTAGAGGTTAGAGGTTAGAGGTCAGGAAAATAAAAATAGTCGATACTAAATTTGAGATTTTGTTTTTTGTTGTTTTATTTGGGAGTTTGGAATTTGTTATTTGGAATTATTTTGGAGGATTGTTTTATATTGCACATTAGTTGTTTTAACAAATGTTTAAAAATCCTTTTTCATTTCGGGGCAGAATTCGCAGGACGGAGTTTGGGGTTAGCTATGTGATAGTGCTGGTGAGCATTTTCAGCATGGTTTTTCTCGTGGATTGGCTAGAAATTACCGGGGTACACCTGTCTATCCACTTGGCTACTATTTATTGGTTCTCGTTTTCTCAAGGAGCTAAGCGCTGTCACGATATGGGAAAAAATGGTTTTTATCAACTTATACCCTTTTACATATTTGTAATGATTTTCTCAAAAGGGGAAAACCGACGAAACAAATATGGCCAAGATCCCATTTTGACCGAACTCCGTGATAAGGAATCCCCACCACCAGTTAAGTCACAAAAAATTATCCTTCCCCAAGGAAAACAAATGCAGGCGCTGGGAAGTGAACTCTTAAGCGGCGTATTGTTGACCGTATTGGCAGTGGCGTTTGTGATTTATTTTTATGACAAAATAGGATGGCTGTATTTCATACTGCAGTCAATATTAATAATGGGAGGCTACTATTTAGTACTTATTTTCAGTTTCCGAACTATAGCGTTTTCGCAATTGACTAAGTTCTTTTTAATCCATCGTGCGCTATTCAGCTTGGGATTTTATCTGTTTCTTAGAAGTTTTGAAAGCTATAGCTATCAAGTTACCGATTTCAATTTTTCAACACTTGCAGGTGATATTAGTAATTTCATTGCCATATTCACCCTCACCTATTTGCCGTATCTAATTTTTAAACCCAAGCAAACACCAAGTCTTATCCCTCTTGAAGCCTAAGTACCACATCCTCATTTCAATTATTGCCTTAGCTTGTTTGCTAGGCTTAGCCTATGCCAAAAAAGCAGAGGTCACTCGCAGTATTCGATGGAGCGAACGGCTTTTAACTTGGGATGATTTCCCTATCGTAGAGAGTATTTCGGGAGATTATAACGCAATGGTGTATTCAGACATACAATTTGAAGGAAACAGGGAGGATAATTCGCTTCGCATCTACGCTCAAATGCTGCCTCACCAATCTGGACGTGTACCCCTGCATGAAACGAAAAGCGAACAATTACTAATACACGAACAGAATCATTTTAACATCACCGAATACCACGCCCGTCTGTTTCGAAAGGAAGCTATTGCAGTAGGAAAAGAGGAGTTAACGAATGACGATTTACAACGACTGGGGAAAAAATATTTAAAAAGGATTGCACTAATGCAAACTATGTATGATAAGGAATCGGACCATAACCTTAATATGCCCAAACAACGCTATTGGGAATTGTACATTGCTGGATTACTTAGAGAAACCGCTTATTATTCTGAAGAAGACATTTATCAATACCAAGAATTTACAAAAGGAAACACTCATTGGTTCCGAAAAGTATATGTAACCCTTCAAGGTGAACTCCTAACCTCCTATCCCGAAAACAACAAGAACAGCATATATGGCGAAGTATATAAAGTAAAAAAATCAAAAGACAGTATTGTAGTCAGCTTTTATAAGAATGGAAAGCCTACCACTGGAGGTTATTTTGAATCGCCAATATGTATAATGACATATCCAAGCGAAAAAGTCCTCGAACAACATTTCTTAGATGCAGACGGAGCTTACTATTTATCCAAAGCAACAGCTCCGATAATTCGCATCCAATGGGATTCGAACGGCAATATCACACATACTTATTTTAACGAAAAAAGAGGGCGAATTTCGCATAAAGGCGTATTCACCAAAAAAGGAAAATGGGACGCAAAACAACAAAGTTATTACTTCAGCTACTACAATGATAGTGAAGAACAGATAACCTATGACAACGCTTTTTACGAATTGCGGGAAATAGGATATAATAAAGTTACAAAAAGAATATCGTATTTTGACAATGAAGGGAAACCTACATACGACAGCAATTTCATTTCTATATACGAATATGAAACCGATAATAATTTTACCATATCACGGGCCAAATATTATGACAAAGAAGGAAAACTCGCGGTATTTAAAGACGGCTATCATACCGTTTATGAATATAACGAAAGGGGGAAAATTGTAAGTGTGAGTTATCACGATAGACGGGGCGACAATATAGCAGATATTAACGGTATTCATAAATACACTTATGCGTATGATATATATGACAACGAAACAGACATGCGGAAATTTAATACCCGAAAGCTTGCTTCAAATGGCGAAGACGAGTATCACCACGCTGTAAACCTATACGATAGCTTGGGCAGAATTCGTTTTGCCGCCAAATATCATCCCGACTATATTTTAAAATTCAGCGAAGAAAAAGAAGGCGCATTGGTGTATGAATATTTAGGAGATTCAATCATAAAGATTAAAAACGAAGATGTATTTGGAATAGAAACCAATAATAATTCTGGGGTTTGCTTAACCAAGAAAAAACTCAATTCAAAAAAAGAAGTACTTACAACACAGTTTTATAATGCCGATGGTTATTGGGCAAAAACACCCGATTCGGTAGCTACCTACGCGTATAAATACGATGAGCGCGGAAACCAAATTGAAATGACTGCTTTAGATTCCTTAGGAAAACCTCAAAACTGGACCGAGGATGTCGCAACAACTAGATGGGAATACGACGAACGGAACAACAAAATAAAAACCACCTATTTTACAAGTGAAAACGAATTAGCCAATGCCACTCAAGGCACAACCTACAATATATTTAAGTACGACAAAAATGACGTCATAATCGAGACATCCTACTATGACAAGGCTATGAAACCCACTCTTTTTGATGGGGCACATAAAAAAATATATTTGTTTAACCAATTTGGAAGGGATTCAATTATTAAAAAGTATGATACTGCAAACCGCTTGATAAAAGGCACTGGGAATACTAAATACCTATACACCTACCATGGATTTGCGATATCCGAAGCTTATTTTGACGAAAACGATACACCTATATTAAACAGCGATGGTGTTCACAAAATAGTTTACAACTACGATAAAAACTGGAGGTATATTGGGGATAGCTTCAAAGGCAAATACGGAGAAAGTGTAAATGACAATCGAGGCATATCAAACATTGTCTTTACTCTAAATCCTTCTGGGTATTTGTGGATTCTTTCATACGGAGACAAAAATAAAAAAGAGGTTATAGGTCCTGAAGGATTTCACTCCATGTACAACCACTATAACGATATGGATGTGGTGCAACGAACTTCATTTTTTGGCGCAGATAAAAAATTAATTAACGATGAAGATGGAATTGCAGATTATGTTTACAGTATTAATAGCAGTGGTCAAACAACCCGTATCTCCTTTTACGACGCCGATTCCAATCTTACTGAAGATTCGGAAGGCGTGGCAGAATATTACTACGATTCTTCTTTGAACGGTTTATACTACTTGGATAAGAAATTAAATGCGCAAGGAGAAGAACTGCCTTAACCTATTTAATAACATATAATTTCTTCTATTTAGGTTAACTACAATTTTTGCAAAAACACAACAATTGTCTTGATTCCCTGATCCTTGATCCTCAGTTCGACAGCGGGTTATTTTAAATAGAATTTGAACCAAAAAAGAAAACCCCGTAAATCTAGGATTTACAGGGTTTCTAAGGTGGTGCCTCCAAGAATCGAACTAGGGACACATGGATTTTCAGTCCATTGCTCTACCAACTGAGCTAAGGCACCTTTTAATGAGACGGCAAATATAAAGCATTTTTCGTTTTCACAAAACAAAATTCGAAAAATATCAATTATTTTTTTTAGTCAATTTAATAACATCTTAACAAAGAGTTAGATAACCAAACAGTAATTTTATCGGCTTAAATAAAAAAATGAATCTCGTAATAGATGTAGGCAACACCTTTATCAAATTCGGTGTTTTTGACGTACAACAATTAAAACATAAGAAAAGCTGCGTAAAGAATGACTTTTTACTCGTTCTCGAGGAGGTATCTCAAAGTTTTCCCGATATAAAAAACACAATTATAGCTTCTGTAGGCAAGCTTGAGAAGGAACACTTAGCAAAACTAGAGCTGTTATACGATGTTTTGCAACTAGATCAACATACAAAAGTACCGTTTTTTAATAAATACAGCACACCCACAACCTTGGGCGTTGATCGCATTGCCGTAATTAGCGCTGCCGCACAACAATTTACCAACAAGAACGTTTTGGTGATTGATGCTGGTACTTGCATTACTTACGATTTTATAAATTCAAAAAACGAATATTTTGGAGGCGCCATTTCACCAGGGATAACACTTCGATATCAAGCACTTAATTCATTTACTGCCAAATTACCTTTATTGGAAGCGCAACATCCACAAAATCTAATAGGCAACAGTACCGTAAGTTCTATTCATTCGGGAGTTGTAAATGGAATTTTATTTGAAATTGATGGCATTATAGAAACCTATAAAAAGGAATTCACCGATTTAACAGTTATTTTAACAGGTGGTGATACACATTTTTTGCGTGATAGTATAAAAAATGACATCTTTGCCAACTCAAATTTTCTATTGGAAGGTTTGAACCAAATATTGGAATATAACATACGTTGATGTTTAGAAAAATAATAGTAGGAGTATTTTTACTGATTTCGGCCAGTTTGTTGGCACAAGAAGGAACCACATCGCCCTATTCTTTTTACGGCATTGGTATTCTCAAGTTTCGTGGAACAGCCGAAAACAGGACAATGGGCGGTGTCGGTGTTTTTTCAGACAGTATCCACCTGAACCTCCAAAACCCAGCCTCTTATGCTGGACTAAAGTTGATTAACTTTTCAATGGGGGCAAGTCATAAAAATACAAAACAGAAAACAGCCACCGATGACCAACGTGTTTCAGCTACTTCGCTAGACTACATTGCTATGGGAATTCCAATGGGCAAACTAGGTTTAGGGTTTGGACTTATGCCCTACACGTCTGTTGGGTATCACTTTTATTCAAACCAAGAGGATGGAGTAACAGAATATTCTGGTAGCGGCGGACTTAACAAGGCTTTCCTTTCGTTGGCATATCAAATTACACCCGAACTATCACTTGGAGTTGAAAGCAATTATAACTTCGGAATGATAGAGAATACCGGTACTTCTAGCAAAGAAAATATAGAATACGGAACACGCGCCTACAATAGCTCAGAACTATATGGTTTCAGTTTTAACATTGGAGCTATTTACAAACGAATGATTACCGAAAAACTAGAGTTATCAGGTTCTGTTACGTATACACCAGGAACAAGTTTTAACTCAAATAACTACAGAAAATTGGCTACTGTTTCTATAAGACCTACTGGGATTTTTACGGTAGATGAACGAGAAATAGATATGCCAAATACAAGCTTTACCTTCCCTTCTCAATTTACAGTAGGTGTAGGCATTACAGAACAAAAATACTGGGGAATTGGGGCAGAATACACCCTACAAGAAACAAGTAATTTTAGCAATAGAGCTTTTGAAACCGAAAACGTAAGTTACTCCAACGCCTCTAAATTTCGGTTAGGAGGATATATAATTCCAAATTACAATTCGTTTGGTGACTACTTTAAACGTATGTCTTACAGAGGAGGAGTGCGATTTGAACAAACAGGCCTAAGGATAGATGGACACGAGATTAACGAGTTTGGCATATCTTTTGGAGTTGGAATGCCAGTAGGCCGATTATTCTCAAACTTTAACTTAGGATTTGAAATTGGTCAACGCGGAACAACGGATTCTGGATTAATTCAAGAAAACTTTTTCAATACTTTCTTAAGCTTTTCTCTAAACGACCGTTGGTTCGAAAAAAGATTATACGATTAATACCACTAACATTACTATTATGAAATTTAGAACCCTAGTATTCCTTTCAACTTTATTCCTTTCTTTTTCAGGAAGTACATTTGCTCAGGCGCCAGACGACTGTGCAATTACTCTATCTTACTTTATTGAGCCTGCAAAATCGAAGAATTATGAAGCAGCACTTCCTCATTATGAAAAGGTAATAAAAGAATGTCCTAAGGCTAGTTTGGCTACCTACCAGTATGCTGTTAGAATGTTCGAGTATTTTATCGACGAAAAGAAAGACACTTCTAAAATCAATGATTTAATTGAGGTTTGGAACCTTCGTTTAGAAAACTTCCCTGAAAAAACTTCAGAAGGTGAAGTGTTAATGACTATTGCTCAATTAAAATACGACCACAATATGGGCACCAAAGATGTCCAATACAAAGCTTTTGACGATGCTTTTAAAAAGGATCCAGAGAACTTTACAAGTGGTAAAAGCCTGTACACCTATTTCTCTTTAGCTGTTGATCTTTTTAACGAAGGAAAAATGGAACTTCAGGATATCTTCTCGCTATACGATGTTGTTATTTCTAAAATTGATCAGGAAAAGAACAACCTTGCCGAAAAACTGACTCCTTTAATGGATAAAGAAGAAGCAGGAACAGACCTAAGCAGTAAAGAGCAACGTGCAAAACGCGTTTACGAAAACAACTTAGGAGTTTATTCTACTGTAGAAAGCAGTGTTAACGGAAAGCTAGGACAGCTTGCAGATTGTGAGAACCTTATTCCTTTCTACGAGAAAGATTACGAAAACAAAAAAGATGATATCGATTGGATAAAAAGTGCAAGTAACCGTCTTGACTCTAAAGAATGTGAAACTCCACTTTCATCTAAATTAGCTGTACGACTTCACGAATTAGAGCCTAGTTCTACTTCTGCTTACCTATTAGGAAAGCAAGCCGAAGCTGAAGGAAAAGCATCTAAAGCGTTAGAGTATTTTACACAAGCGGTAGATCTTGAAAAAGACAACTCTAAAAAAGCAAGAATCTATTACAGTCTTGCCGAAAACTACCGTAAAAAAGGAAGCTACGGAACTGCTAGAACGTACTACAACAGAATGCTAGAAGTAAAACCTTCTGCCGGGATGGCTTATTACAAAATAGGAACAATGTATGCTGACAGTGCTGACAACTGTGGTAGCACAGTATTTGAAAAAAGAGCAATGTACTGGTTGGCTGCAGATATGATGGATAAAGCAGCTCGGGTTGATGGCACATTATCATCAAGCGCAAAAGCAGCAGCAAATAGCTACAGGCAACGTGCTCCACAAAAAAGTGATATCTTTAGCGAAGGAATGGCCGGCAAAACCATTAAATTTAACTGTTGGGTTGGCGGAAGCGTTCGAGTACCTAATCTATAATAATGCATAACACATTAAACATGTATAAAAGCGTGATGGCCCTGTTTTTAGCCGTCACGTTTTTTGCATGTGAAAGCAATTACCAAAATGTAAAAAAGTTAAATCTTTCAGACGGTGCGCCCATTGCAGTAGGCAAGAATGTTAATTTTAAATATACAGATTCGGGCAGATTGGTAACCAATCTTTTAACCGAAAAATTATTAGACTACTCCAATCTTGAGTTTCCGTACAAGGAATTTCCCAACGGAATAGAAGTCCATTTTTGGGACGAAAAAAACAAAGAAAACATAGTTACTGCCGATTACGCAATCCAATTTGACGGCACTGGATTAGTGGACCTTCAACAGAATGTAGTTGTAACAACCTCGGATAGCGTAATTTTAAAAGCCGATCAACTATACTGGGATCAAAAAAACGCTTGGATATTCACCGACCAACCGTATCAAATTATTTTTAAAGACGGCTCCTATAACCGCGGCGCCGTAGGGTTTGACAGCAATCAAGACTTCACCTTCTTTTTATCGCGACGAAACCAAGGAGTGCAATTAATAGATCAAAAAATAACAGAAAATGATAAATAAAATATATAAAGTTGTAGAATACTTATATTTGGTAATGGCAGTTTTCTTTGCTTATGAAGCTATAAACAACTGGTCCGAAAACCCTACTAGAGCCTATCTATTTCTTGCCTTTGTAGGAGTTTCTATCTTTATGTTTTTCTTCAGAAGAAATTTTAGAAAGAAAATGGAAGAACGAAATAAAAAATAGTCCAACGCAAAGCGTTAAAATAAAAACTAGAACAATTCATAACGCAGACCTAATAACTAGAAACTTCAAAATTGGATTACAGTATATTAATAATAGTAAGCATGCTTATCCTCTCCGCATTTTTCTCGGGGATGGAAATTGCTTACGTTTCCTCTAACAAAATCCATATCGAGATTGAAAAGAAACAAAATAGTTTCTTAGCTGGCATTCTCAAAAAAATAACCAGACGCCCTTCAAAATTTATTGCCACAATGCTCGTGGGAAATAATATTGCGCTGGTGATCTACGGATTCTTTATGGGCGATTTACTCATGAAATTCGTGCCATTAGTCGGATTTAGCGGGTTATTAGTTCAGACTATTATTTCTACTTTAATAATACTACTAACGGCAGAATTTCTTCCAAAGGTATTTTTTCAGATATATGCCAATAGCCTATTCAAAGTCTTTGCCGTTCCAGCATATTTCTTTTATGTATTGTTTTCGTTTATTTCTGAATTCATAATTTGGATTTCAGACCTTTTACTTAAAGTTGTATTTAAATCGGAAGGCGATACGGTACAATTAACTTTCAGCAAATTGGAGTTGGGGAATTACATTTCTGAACAAATGGACATTGTTGAAACTAAAGAAGAAATAGATTCCGAAATACAGATATTTCAAAATGCATTAGACTTTTCAGAAATTAAAAGTCGCGAGGCAATGATTCCCCGAACTGAAGTAGTAGCTGTCGACATTGAAACCAGTACCAAAGAACTGGTAAAAATATTTACAGAAACAGGACTTTCAAAATTATTGGTCTATAACGACAATATTGATGATATCTTGGGATACATCCATTCGTTTGAGCTTTTTAAAAAACCTGCGTGCATCAAAGACATATTGATGCCTGTTATTTTTGTGCCCGAAACCATGCTCGCAAAAGATGTCTTGAACATTTTAAGTAAAAAAAGAAAAAGTATTGCCGTGGTAATTGATGAATACGGAGGTACAAGCGGCATTATTACCGTTGAAGATATTATTGAAGAGCTGTTTGGCGAAATTGAAGACGAACACGACAGCATAGCCTTAGTAGAAGAAGAGCTTGGTGAAGGCCATTATAAGTTTTCTGCCCGTTTAGAGGTCGATTATCTAAACGAAGAATACGATTTAGACCTAGAAGAAAGTGAAAATTATGAAACGCTCGGTGGGCTTATCGTTAACCATACCGAAGAAATTCCAAACAAAGGAGAGACAGTAAAAATAGACGATTACATCTTTGTTATCCTTGAAGTTTCTAGCACAAAAATCGAATTGGTTGAACTAAATATTCCAAACCAAAATTAGTTTTTTAACTCTTGATTGTTTTTTTCCATTATACCTTTTTATTAATGACAGGAAAATGGTATTTTCGCCCCCTGAATAATTGAAAGGAAACTCCTTAGAGCCCTCTTTTCAGTTCTAGGAAAACGAGTGATTCACAACCAAAACCTTTTCCATTTATATGATTTAGATGGGAAAAAGAATAAAAATTCGAACATCAAATGGCAATCTTAAACAGCATTAGACAAAGAGGAATTTTCCTTATCCTTATTATCGCATTGGCACTTTTCGCCTTTATTTTGAGTGATATTTTAACAACTGGGAATACTGGCCCAAAAGGACAGAACAATATTGCCACCATAAACGGCACCGATATTCCTCGCCAAAGTTTCATGGAAGAAGTAGAAATGGTTCAACGAAACTATGGCCCAAATGCATCAACCACCCAAGTAATGAATATGGTTTGGGAGCAAGAATTACGAAGAGTAATTCTTCAAGAGCAAATGGAAAAAGCAGGCATCGCCGTTGAAAAAGCACAACTAGACAATGCACTAAAATCTTCTCTTGCAAACAACCCAACTTTTTTAAACGAAGCGGGTCAAGTTGACGATGGCAAAATCCAAGAATATATTGCTAGTATCAAAACTTCTTCTCCACAAATGTACCAACAATGGATTCAGTTTGAAGAAGGAACTGCCGAAGGTGTAATGCAGAATACTTATTTCAACCTAATTAAAGGTGGTTTAAGAAGCACAATTGCCGAAGGAGAACAAGAATATCATTTCCAAAATGACAATATCGACTTAAGCTATGCTTTAGTTCCTTATTCTTCTATTGAAGATGCAGACATCACAATTACCGACAGCGAAATAGAAAAGTATGTAGCTGCTCATAAAAACCAATATCAAACTGAAGCTAAAGCAGACATTCAATATGTTCTTTTCTCTGAAGAGCCATCAGAAACTGATATTGCAGACGCGAAAGAAGCTACCGCAGTACTTTTAAACCAAAAAGTTGAATTCAACAACCAAACAAAAACCAACGATACTATTTCTGGGTTCAAAAATGTTGAAGATTATGAAGACTTCGTAAACCAACATTCAGACGCGCCTTTCTTTGACCAATGGTTATTTAAAAAAGATTTAACCCCTTCAGTGGCCGATACACTTATCAATCTAAATAAAGGTGATGTTTACGGTCCTTACAAAGTTGACAACACCTTTAACTTGACTAAAGTTATTGATACGAAAAAAATGCCTGATTCGGCTGAATCAAAGCATATCTTAATTCGTTATGTCGGTACTATGCGTGCTCCAGAAACTGTAACGCGCACCAAAGAAGAAGCACAAAAATTAGCCGACAGCCTTTTAACTGTTGTGAAAAAAGACAAGACTAAATTCGCAGATCTTGCAACAGAATTTTCAGACGACGGCTCGAAAGATAACGGCGGTGACCTTGGAAATTCAACTCCAGGTAGAATGGTTCCTCCATTTGATGCATTTATTTTTAACAACCCAACGGGAACCATTGGTTTAGTTGAAACCGATTTCGGATTCCACGTTGTAGAAGTTGGCAAACAATCCGAGCCAAAGAAAGCTATTAAAGTAGCTACAGTTGTTAAAAACATCGAAGCCTCAGAAAAGACTATGAACAACATCTTTTCAGAAGCTTCTAAATTTGAAGTAGCAGTAAGCAAAGCAGATTTTACTGAAACGGCTACAGCGCAAAACCTTGAAATAAAGCCAGTAAACAAAATTGGTATTATGGATGCAACTATTCCGGGTATTGAAAACAACCGTACAATAGTTACTTGGGCTTTTAACGAAGACACTAAGGTTGGAGATACCAAGCGCTTTAACGTTAACAATGGTTACGTTGTTGCACAGTTAACCCGCAAAAACCCAAAAGGTCTTATGCCAGTTTCAGAAGCCTCTGCTACGGTTAAGCCTATTCTTTTAAAAGAGAAAAAAGCTAAGAAAATTCGTGAATCTATTTCGGGAACTACCATTGAAGAAGTTGCAAAAAATCAGAATGTATCTGTAAAACCTGCAAAAGGAATTAACATGGCAAACCCTAGACTTGGTTCTGCATCTGAACCAAAGGTTGTAGGAATGGCTTTTGGAACTAAAGCTGGAGAAACTACGCCACTTATAGATGGTAATGAAGGTGTTTATATGGTAAAGGTAACAGCCTTTAATCCTGCACCTAAAATGGAGTCGTACGTAAACCAAGCGAACCAACTTAATACCAAAGCAGCTCCAGCAGCACAAGGTAAAGTACTTGAAGCACTTAAAAAGAAGGCTGAGATTGAAGATCACCGAGCTAACTTCTACTAAGCCGATATATTAACAATTTTACGAAAACCCTGTTCCTTTTGGATCAGGGTTTTTTGCTTTAAATTTTTTATTCAAATTATGGTTGAATAGAGAATTATAAACTAATTTTAGACATTAATACCCGAAATTATGAATCAAGACGACCTAATAAAATCTATAAACGAGAAGTACAAAGACCTAGGCGAAAACCCAGATACCTATTTTGCAGGGCTTTTACAAACCAAACCCATTACGTATTGGGATTATATTCAAGTGGACACTTTACTCTCCCTTCAAAAAACGCAAACTGAATTTAAGGATGAGAAAATATTTGTGATGTATCATCAGGTTACCGAACTCACCTTAAAAATGATGATTCACGAAATACAACAACTTTCGGAAGGCGAAAACCTCCCTGAAGATGTTTGGATTACAAAATTAGACAGATTGAAAAGATATACCCGTATGCTTATTACTTCGTTCGACATCATGAAAGACGGGATGAGCTATGAGGACTACAATATATTCCGAGCTGCATTAACCCCTGCTAGTGGCTTCCAAAGCGCCCAATTTAGAATCTTAGAGCTCTACACTACCCGCCTAAAAAACCTGATTAATTCGCAAGGAAGAGAACGACTCCCAGAAGACCCAGGATTGGATGACTATTTTGACAATATTTATTGGAAAGATGCTGGATTAAACAGAAAAACGGGTAAAATGTCGTTAACACTTCGTCTGTTTATCGAAAAATATGAAGCCGATTTTAAGCGACTTGCTATAGAGGTTAAAGGAAAAACGCTAGAAGAACGTGTGGAGCAAATGGAAAATCCCTCGGAAGAATTGAAAGAGAAGTTGAAGCAATTTGACCATTTCTACAACGTTGCTTGGCCTATCGTTCACTTAGATACTGCCCAACACTTTTTAGACAGTAAAGGCGAAAACAAAGCCGCTACAGGAGGCTCGGAGTGGAAAAAGTATTTACACCCTAAATACCAACAACGTAAATTTTTTCCAAATCTATGGACAGCTGAGGAAATTCAAAACTGGGGAAGTTAGGTCTTAAAAAAAACCTGACTTTCCATTTAATACTATGGAAATAGAGATTAAACGTGTTTATGAAGATGCCGAAAATGATGATGGCATCAGAATTCTAGTTGACAGGATTTGGCCAAGAGGTTTGAGCAAAGAAGAAGCTCAATTAGATGATTGGATGAAAGAAATCGCCCCTTCCACCGAACTTCGAAAATGGTTTAACCACGAGGAAGATCGTTTTCCTGAATTTTCTAAAAAGTATAAAAAAGAACTCGAAAGTCATAAAGACTTAACCGAAACCTTGCTTAAAGAAGCCAAAAAACACAAACTCACTTTGGTTTATAGCGCTAAGGACGAAGCACATAACCAAGCCGTTGTATTAAAGGAGTTTTTGGAAAAAAGCTAAACTTTTTGCCCCTTACAATCTTAGGTGAGGAACGTTGTCACAAAGTCTCCAATCGTTCTTTATACTTACGATAAGCTTAACAACAGCGCACTCGGTATAATTGTCTGTACAAACCGTTCAAATAGAATGGTCACATTTCGGAAGCGTCCCTATCCCCTATCTTTCTTCTCCAGAATACATTAAATTTGCAAATCATAAATACAAATTATTAAGACCATAAATTTGCATCCTGATGAAGCATTTTGCATTATTTCTTATTCTTTTAACTTCTTTTCAAGCTACCTCTCAAGTCCTCAACGCCGAATCTTTACGAAAAGTAACAGACACCTCTGGTTTTACCGGCTCTGCAAGTTTAGATTTTTCTATTAAAAAAGATGTAAACGACTATTTTGGTTTTCGAAGCAATGTTCATTTACAATATAAAATGAACAATCATTTGGTATTACTGAAAAACGATATTGAATTTCAGAGAATAGAAGGCAACAAATTTTCAAACAGTGGAATAACCCATCTACGCTATAATTACAAAATTTTTCCAAAAGTTCGTTGGGAAATTTTTGGACAAGCGCAGTACAATAAAGTCTCAAAAATTAACTTTAGAGGATTAATAGGCACAGGTCCTAGATTTAAGCTCAGCAATTCGGAAGCTTATAATATTTACCTCGGAACGTTGGTAATGTATGAACAAGAAGAGCTCGACGACGGGGTTACACCACTCCAAAGAGATTTTCGTGGCAGTGCATATTTCTCATTCTCACTATATCCTCGAGAAAACATTACTATTATAAGCACCACCTATTACCAACCACGCATAGATTTAATAAGTGATTACAGAGTTTCAAGTCAGTCGTCATTATTGATAAAAATGTTTGATGATTTTTCCTTCAAAACCACATATACATTTATTTATGATCGGTTTCCAGCGGTTGGTATCCCCAATTCCCAATACAACTTTTCAAGCGGAATTGCCTATATTTTTGATTAATTCGTTAAAACATTCGTAAGTTATCCTAAATCTGTAGACTACCTACCTATATTTACTTATCTAAAAAATAACGCTTTTAAAATATTACAATTCTACTATGGCATCTAAAAACTACTATGACCCAGCTGATTTAAGAAAATTTGGAAATATTACAGAATGGAGCAAAGAGCTCGGTGAAAAATTCTTCGAATACTACAACAGTGTTTTTCAGGAAGGCGCCTTAACAGCCCGTGAAAAATCGTTAATTGCGCTTGCTGTCGCACATACCGAAATGTGCCCGTATTGTATTGATGCCTATTCTAAAGACGGACTACAACGCGGTATTACCAAAGAAGAAATGATGGAAGCGGTTCACGTTGGTGCGGCAATAAAAAGCGGTGCGAGTTTGGTCCACGGAGTTCAAATGATGAATAAAATCAACAAATTAGAAATGTAGATACACAATGCTTTGTGTATCTACATTTCTAGATCATACTAAATAAACGATGCATCGCGTATTCACATTTTCAAAAAAATCAGAAAGATTTTATGTTAAAAGAAAAAAAACCAACATTACAATCACTTCATAAAAGAGAAAGCAATCTCGCCAAAGGAAAAGCTCAGCTAGAATACTTATCCAATGGCATCTTTGCAAATGGAGAGCTCCCTACATTTGCGCAAAAAATAAAGGAAAGCGATGATTTTCCGCTTCGACCTAATTCTTTAGAAATTCTGCAAATTAACTTGGGGTATATGTGCAATCAAGTTTGCGCGCATTGCCACGTGGACGCAGGACCTGACCGAAAAGAGATTATGACCATAGAGACAATGGAGCAATGCTTGGAAGTAATCAAAAACACCTCGGCCCACACGCTTGATTTGACAGGTGGAGCACCCGAAATGAACCCTAATTTTAGATGGTTTGTAGAGGAAGCGAGCAAAGCTGGCATAAAAGATTTTATTGTCCGAAGCAATTTAACCATCATCCGCGCCAACAAAAAAAATTACGATCTCCCCGAATTTTTCAAACAACACAACGTTCATGTAGTAAGCAGCATGCCCCATTGGACACGTGGAAAAACAGATAAACAAAGAGGTTCTGGAGTTTTTGATCAATCTATAAAAGCACTACAAGAATTAAATGCCGTGGGTTATGGCATGCCAGAAAGCAATCTTAAATTAGATTTGGTTTACAATCCGAGTGGCGCATTTTTACCTGGAGATCAAAAAAGCATGGAGCAGGATTTTAAAAAAGCCCTATTAGAAGATTTCGGAATTCATTTTCACGAGCTTTTCGCAATTACCAACCTTCCTATTTCACGGTTTTTAGACTATCTTATCGCTTCAGACAACTATGAAGATTATATGTATCAATTAGTAGAAGCATACAATCAAGCAGCAGTTAAAAATGTAATGTGCCGCAATACACTTTCGGTAAGTTGGGATGGCTTTTTATACGACTGCGATTTTAACCAAATGCTAGAGCTGAAAGTCGCAAGCAAAACGCAACACATTTCAGAATACAACGAAAGTTTATTACAAAACAGAAATATTATAATTTCTCAACACTGCTATGGATGTACGGCAGGGGCAGGAAGCAGTTGCCAAGGGGCAGTGACAAATTAGCACTTACATAAACCTAGATAACCCCATAGGTCTTAAAGACCTTTGGGGTTTAAAACACCTTATGAGACATTTCCTTTTTTTACTAATTTATATCTTCTTCCTCGGAACTGCTTCAGGACAAGAGTCTTTAGAAAAAGTTTTAGACCGTTATAATTCACATAGCATTCCTTATATTTCAGTTGAAGAACTTGTGATGTTTCAAAAGACAAGCAACCTAGTAATTCTGGATGCACGCGAAAAAATTGAGTTTGACGTAAGTCATATTCCATCGGCAATATATATTGGTTTTGATAATTTCACTGTTAATGACAAACATCTACAAAAACTAAATAAAGATTCTCAAATAATTGTTTCTTGTTCCATAGGAATCCGATCTGAGCAGATAGGGGAAAAGCTTAAAAAAGCGGGATTCACTAATGTTAAAAATCTATACGGCGGCATTTTTGAATGGAAGAACAAAGGGCTTCGTGTGGTTGACTCTATAGGGCTGCCAACCGAAAACGTGCACACCTATTCCAAAAAATGGAGTAAATGGTTACGCTCCGGGAATCCTGTTTATTGAAAGACTTAGGATGATGGTCAACAGGTTTTTAAAAACCGATATTTGAAAACTGATTTTAAATAAACACGCTCCTGCAAGGTGTTCCGCGCTTTTTCTGCGAAGCTCCTTGCAGGTGTTACATCAAGAAACAAAATGGCTTTATTAACTTCAAAAGATACCAACAGCGATAAGGAAATGGCATTTGATTTTCATTTCCCGACTTCTAAAAAAGCGTTGATTATCTTCACTAGAAACCCTGAATTGGGAAAGGTAAAAACTCGTTTAGCAAAAACAGTGGGCGATGAAAGTGCCTTGAATATCTATAAATTCCTATTGAAGCATACTGTTAAAATCACCAAGAACTTGCACGTGGATAAGTATGTTTTTTATTCAGATGAAATTCACAAAAACGACATTTGGGATGCTGATATTTTCAGAAAAAGAGTACAGTCTGGGGAGGATCTAGGCGAAAAAATGCACAATGCCTTTATAGAGATTTTTAATATGGGTTACGAAATGGCAATTGTAATTGGGTCTGACATGTTCGAACTAAACTCAGAAGACTTAAACGGTGCTTTTACTGTATTACAAACCAATAATTTTGTTATCGGCCCTGCCCAAGATGGCGGATATTATTTACTTGGAATGAAGAGTCCAATAGAGAAAGTTTTTCAAAAGAAAGATTGGGGCACAGCCACCGTTCTGGAACAGACTTTGAAGGATTTAGAAGGCGAAAAGTTCGTACTTTTAGAGGAACGAAATGACATTGATTATTATGAAGATATTGAAGGAAACAAAGCCTTCGAACAATTTTTACCAGCTATTATAAAAAAGAATTAGATATAAAATTTAAGGTTTATGAAATACACAGAAGAAGCTGCTAGCTACTTAAAACAGCGAGGTTTTGAAAATCCTGAAATAGGAATTATTCTAGGAAGTGGTCTTGGCAGAATGTTAGAATATATGAAAATTGAAAAGGAAGTGAGTTATAACCACATTCCAAATTTCCCAACTGCAACAGTTGAATTTCACCGAGGCAAGTTAATTTACGGCACTTTGGAAGGAAAGAAAGTCGTGGTAATGCAAGGACGTTTTCACCTTTACGAAGGATATTCGCTACAAGATGTTACTTTTCCAGTTCGTGTAATGCGATCGCTTGGTATTAAAAAACTTTTGGTTAGTAATGCGGCAGGAGCAATTAACCCAAATTTTAAAAAAGGGGAATTGATGCTTATTGACGATCATATTAACCTTCAAGGAAGTTCTCCTCTTGCTTTTAAAGGCGTGGAACATCTGGGGGAGCGGTTTGTAGATATGAGTGCACCTTATAACGCTACTATGAATCAGCGATTGCAGCAAATAGCCGATGAAAAGAAAATTAAACTCAATAAAGGGGTGTATGCAAGCGTTGTTGGGCCACAATTAGAAACACGTGCCGAATACCGTTATTTAAAAATTATCGGCGCGGATGCCGTTGGAATGAGCACAGTGCCCGAAATAATCGTTGCCAACCATCTTGGATTGCCAGTTGTGGCCATTTCGGCATTAACTGATGAGTGCGACCCTGACAACCTAAAACCTGTGAACATTGAGGAGATTTTGGAAATGGCAGCCAAGGCCGAACCCAATTTAATTACGTTGTACATGGAATTGTTAAAGGGATTTTAATGAAAATTAGTCGTGTCCGCCTAAGATGTAAGACCGCTGCGCTAAAAGACGTAAGACATAAGACTTGCTTCTTAATAGGTTGATAATTGGGTCAAATTGATTAAGCATACTTTTTAATTCTTAATTTCAATGGTAAACTTAATAACAAGCTTTCGCTTAATAAAAATGTAAAATAACAAAATCTGACAGGTCTCCCCTTGTCTTCCGAAGCTTCTCAGCGTAGGAGGAAGACCTGTTAGGTCTGAGTAAAAATTAAATGGAAAAATACTTCACCATATTCAAAGATTCCTATTATGGATATTTTAATTATCTGTGGAATGAAATAACCCATTTTCATTGGGAAAATTACTTCTACGGATTGATTCTAGTATCTCTATTGGTTTGGGGTTTGGAACTGCTCTTCCCGTGGAGAAAAGATCAAAAAGTGTTTAGAAAAGATTTTTGGTTGGACACTTTTTATATGTTTTTCAATTTCTTTTTGCTGAATTTAATCGTATTGATATTTCTTTCTAATGCAACAGCAGAAATATTTAACGATATTCTTGGTCTTGTAGGAATGAAGCTCTCCGACTTTCAAATTGTAGATTTAAATGCCTTTCCGTTTGGTTTCGGATTATTGATTTTCTTTTTAGTTACCGATTTTGTACAATGGAATACGCATAGGTTATTGCATCGCGTGCCTTTTCTTTGGAATTTCCATAAGGTGCATCATTCAGTCACCGAAATGGGATTTGCCGCACATCTTCGCTATCATTGGATGGAACCCGTAGTATACAAATCTATACTTTACATTCCTTTGGCGATTATTGGCGGATTTAACGTGGAAGCGGTGGCGATTGTCCATTTTAGTTCGCTAACCATCGGACATTTAAACCACGCCAACCTTGGGTGGGATTATGGAATACTGAAGTACATTTTCAACAATCCAAAAATGCACATTTGGCATCACGTTAAAGATTTGCCTAAAGAAGCAAAACACGGAATAAATTACGGAATAAGCCTTAGCATCTGGGATTACATTTTTAGAACAGATTATGTACCCTACGACGGCAGGGATATTGAATTAGGCTTTGACGGAGATGACGAATTTCCTAAAAATTTTGCAAACCAGATTATTTACCCAATTAAATCTAAACCCTCAAAACTGGATAAAGATTGAAAATACATTTCAAAATGATAAAAATCTTTAATATTGGCACTTTGTTTTTAGCCACTTTAATTTTATACAGTTGTAGTCTTTTTTCAGCGGGACACATTCAGCCAATAAAAGAAGTAACAACCGAACTTATATCTACTACCTCAAATTCGACCGTAAATTTGGACCATTCCCAATGGGACAAACTGCTTAAAAAACACGTGAACGAAGAAGGGTTTGTAAATTATGCGGGCTTTAAAAAAGACGTTGCTCTATTGGATTCCTATTTAAATCTACTTTCCAAAAACGAACCTAACAAAACTTGGAGTGTTCAAGAATTGTTAGCCTACTACATAAACCTTTACAATGCTGGTACTGTTAAATTGATAGTTGAAAACTACCCCATAAAAAGCATTAAAGATATAAGTCGGCCCTGGGGGAAAAACAGGATAGCTGTTGGCGACAATACGATTTCTTTAGATACTATTGAACACGATATTCTTCGCAAGATGAACGAACCGAGAATTCATTTTGCCTTAAATTGCGCTTCTATTTCCTGTCCAAAACTTTTGAATGAAGCTTTTACAGCAAGTAAAATAAACGAACAACTGGAGCGCGCAACCAAAGAGTTTATCAACGGCAATAAAAACGATATTTCTGCTTCTAATCCAAAAATCTCTTCACTTTTTGATTGGTATAAAAAGGATTTTAAAGTGAATGAAAAAACGGATGTTATTGGGTTTATAAATCAATATTCCAACGTCAAGATAAGTGCAGAGGCGAAGATTTCGTATATGAAATATGACTGGAATTTGAACGGGGAATAGTTACCGCTACAAACCCTAAAGGTCTTTGAGACCTTTGGGGTTTTAATCAACCAACTGATTAATTTTACCACATGTTATCCATCATTATTCCCATTTTAAACGAATCTGAAACTATTGAGGAAACAATTGGTGCGGTAATAGAAAATCTTTCAGGGGAAATTAAAACTGAAGTGATTTTGGTTGATGGCGGTAGTACTGATGGGACTATTGAGAAAATTGAGGCCATACTATCGAACCGAAAAGGTCCAAAAAAGTCTTTTTCAATTTGTCTTCTTCATTCCCCAAAAGGTCGCGCAAGGCAGATGAACTTGGGAGCTAAAAATGCCAAGTTTGAAGTTCTGTATTTCCTCCACGCAGATTCATTACCGCCGAATAATTTTGACAAATACATTTTAAAAGAAGTCGAAAGTGGAAATCTGGCAGGTTGTTTCCGAATGCGATTTGACAGTACGCATTGGTGGCTACGGCTGGCTGGCTGGCTAACGCAATTCAACTGGAAAATCTCTCGTGGTGGCGACCAAAGCCAGTTTATCACCAAATCTCTTTTTGAAGAAGTTGGTGGTTTTGATGAGAGCTATATTATTTACGAAGACAATATTTTGATAAGCGAACTATATAAACGAAATAAATTCGTTGTAATTCCACATTCCCTAACTACTTCCGCACGACGTTATAGGGAACACGGGGTTTGGAGACTCCAATATCATTTTTGGCGAATTCATTTAAAGAGGCGGTTGGGAGCAGATGCCTGGGAATTATATGAGTATTACTCAAGACATATTAGTAATAAAAACCTCAACAGACTTCACAAAAAACCCCAAAAGTTTTAAAAACCTCTTATGTTTGAAAGTATTAAAACTTTATAAGAAAAAGACCTCACAGGTCTCGAAGACCTGTGGGGTCTGGGAATTTTACATCCCGGAAATAACCTTATCCTTTGGAAGTTTTACTGAATACGAAACCTTCAACTTCTTGGTTTCCCCTGATTTTATGTTAAGGTTCCAACTCAGTTCACCTTTATCATTATCTACTTTCGCATTGGAGGTTTCCAGAAGTTTGATCTCGATATCCTTTTCTGTCGATAATGGGAATTGTTCTTTCACATCTATATCCACCGACTCTTTTCGAGAGTTTCTAATGGAAATCTCATAGGTGTAAACTCGCTTTTGAGAAGTTCCAAAAAAGGAAGTACTCCCCTCTTCATTGATTCGTTCGCGTTTGGTTACAATGCGTTCGTCTCTTCCCAAACTCAGTGTCAACGTATCTTCTGTGGAATTAGGATTTATGTAAGAACTTCCAGCAAAATTATTGTCGATAATCAAATTGGCATTTCCTGGCAGCAGATTGTATTTTGCCCAATCGGAAACCTTTGCAACCAAGAAAGCGGCATCGTCTAACCTAGGAGCCGTGAAGTAAGAATATTTTGCTGGGAGTTGATATTGTTTCAACTGCACCGCTTGGGGTTTTTGATTTGAATAAACATCATAAGGTGTATTTACAACAAAAGAGGTTGTCAATTGATTTTCTTCAACTACTGCCATATCGTTACTTGGAGCAGTGACTACCGCATTTTCGATTTGAACACCCGCAGCTTTGCCTTGCAACATCATTTCCACAGTAACCTCTTGTTCTCGCTGAAAACCAACCCACCAAGGGTTTAACTGTGGTGCATTGTTATTTCGTCTCGGATTTCCACTTGAAAATGCCATTTTTATCTGCTTCCAATCGATTCCTGTATTTTGGGAAACATTGGCTTTATAAACGAGTTGCACTGGTTCGTTCAGATTATCAACTCTAATCTCATAAAAAGGAGTCCAGTACACATTATCTGTAAAGTAATTGATATCAAAATTCGTTTTTACTGCCTCATTTGCGTTTAATCGAACGACTAATTGTCCTGCGTTTTGACCACTTCCGCCAGCTTCTTGCATTTGTTTTTTTAGTTTATCGACAGTTTTTTGTTGCTCTTGTTCAGTGGATTTAAGTTCTACAATATTGGCCGCCAAAATTTTATATTCCGCTCGGTAATATTTTATCATTGCTGCCAAACTGGTTGGCGAAACACCATTTTGTCCTCCGAATTTGCGGTTTTCCTCCAATAACGCCAACGTACTCTCCTCCCCTTTTCTAGCATTAGTCATAGCATCAAGAATTTCTTTTGCATCTTCATATTTCTTCTTTAGTTCCACATATTGCGAGCTCATGTTCTCGCCCTTCACCAAATAATCCCGTTCAAATGAAACAGATAGAATTGTTATCTGATTGCTTTCACTCGTTACACGAATACTCTGTGGATTTACATTTTGCGCGATTTGGTTGATGACCAATTCAGAATTTCCACTTGGAATGGATAGTTGTTTGGCAGTGTGATGCAAGCTGGCACCCCGACTATAAATAGTGGCATCCAATAAGGAAGCGTTGGTTTCTAAAACTGTTTGTGCGGAGGTGAATTGTAAACCAGAAACTAAAAAAAGAATGATTAAAATTGGAGAAATAGACTGCGAAAAGGTTTTCATAAAATAGATGATTTCAAATTATTGAATACGTAAGTCAAATTTTGTGCCGAGTATAAAAGAGCCTAAGTTAACATAACAATTAAAGTACACCACTAGAAAATGCGTACTTTTAAAACTTAGTAAAATTCTTCACATATTTCAAACTTATGGAACATATAGTCATAATCGGAAATGGTATTGCAGGAATAACTGCTGCTCGACACATTCGAAAACTTTCCGACAAAAAAATAACTATTATTTCCGCCGAAACCGATTATTTTTTCTCGCGCACCGCACTTATGTACGTATATATGGGACATATGCGCTGGCAAGACATTAAACCCTATGAAGATTGGTTTTGGAAAAAGAACCGATTGGAATTAAAAAAAGGATATGTAGAATTTGTAGATACCGACAATAAAACGCTTCATTTTAAAGAAGGCGATAAACTTATTTACGACAAACTTATTCTTGCAACTGGCTCCACCACGAACACCTTTGGATGGGAAGGCTTAGCCCTTAACGGAGTACAAGGAATGGTTACCAAGCAGGATTTAGAAATGCTGGAGAAAAACGCACCGAATAATAAGGTTTGTCCTGAAGCAGTAATTATCGGTGGTGGTTTGATCGGGATTGAAATTGCTGAAATGCTTAGAACTCGAGACATTAAAGTTACAATGCTCATTCGGGAACCTGCTTTTTGGGAAAATGTACTTCCTCTTGCAAATGCAGAAATGATTTCCCGACATATAGAATCGCACGAAGTTAACTTAAAACACAACACGCAACTAGACAAAATTCTTGGCGATGAAAACGGAAATGTTCGTGCTGTTCTAACTACTTCGGGAGAAGAAATTCCCTGTCGCGTGGTTGGTATTGCCACAGGTGTAAAACCCAACATTTCGTTTTTAAAAGATTCAAAAATTGAAACGGAGAGAGGGACTTTGGTAAATCGGAAATTGGAAACAAATATTCCAGATGTATATGCCATAGGTGATTGCGCGCAACAACGAGTACCAATTGATCTGCGACCACCTATAGAAGCCGTTTGGTACACGAGTAGAATGATGGGCGAAGCTTTAGCACAGACCATCTGTGGCAATCCGTTTGAATACAATCCCGGCCATTGGTTTAACAGCGCCAAGTTTTTCGACATTGAATACCAAACCTACGGATGGGTATTTTCAAATGAAAGAAGAAAGGAAAACGAAGCGCAGTTTCATTGGAAATGCGATAGTGATTTAAGAGCTATTACCTTTTCATACCATAAAGAAACTGGAGAATTCCTAGGAATAAACACTTTCGGGATAAGGATGAAACACGAAGTTTTTGATATGTGGTTGAGTGAAAAGCGAAGTGTGGACTATGTAGTTGAAAACCTGAAAGAAGCTAATTTTGATCCTGAGTTTTTTAGGAGGTATGAGGGAGAGGTTTTGAAAGAGTATTTATTATTAAAGCAAACGGTTAGATCGTAATGACCTCACAGGTCTCAAAGACCTGTGAGGTCTGGCGAACAGTGATATTTTTATTGTGTGATAAAAAACTATAGATTATGAAATACGAGCCTATAACTTCTGAACAATATTATCATATTTATAATCGGGGAAATAACCGAGAGGATATATTTTTGGAAGAAAAGAATTATTTCTATTTCCTAGACCTGATGAAAAAACACGTCCATCCCATCGCAGATATATTGGCGTATTGCTTATTGAAGAATCATTTCCATCTGCTTATCTGGACAAAACCAGTCGAATCAGACGATATGATTTCCAGAAAATTCTCCAATTTTTTTAATGCTTATGCCAAGGCCATAAACAAGCAATATCAAAGAAGTGGTAGCTTATTTCAAGATCGATTTTCAAGAAAGATTGTTACGGACGAAAAGCAATTGAGAAACTTGATATTGTATATTCACACCAACCCCACACACCACGGATTTGTAGAAGATTTTTCAACTTATAAATACTCTTCGTATCATTCGCATCTGTCCCATCAAAAAACTTTATTAGACAGGGAGTTTGTATTGGATCAATTTGATGGAAGGGAGAATTTTAGATATGTTCATCAATCTAAAAACTTTGATATAAATGAAGACTTGACCTTGGAGTAAGGACGGTAATAAGACCTCACAGGTCTCGAAGACCTGTGAGGTCTTACTAGGAAATTTAGGTCTAAAAACCAACAAAAATGAGTACAGTACAAAGAAACATGTCCCTTACTGGGGAGCCGCCAAAGACGATTAATACACAGCAGAAAATAGCATCTGCTATTGGGTTGTTGGGGTTAACAATATTGGTATTGGCTATTTTTAATGTAGACTTTCCAAATAAAAGTTTGTGGCTTACCGCTTCATTGACCGCTATTGCGGCAGGGACTATCTGGTTTTCCATTGCTGCATACGCCAATAAGCACGAAGGAATTAAAAACGATGGCATCTACTTTAAATCGCTCACCTCGAAAGGATTTTGGGCTTGGATTCTAGGAATTGGACTTACCCTTTTTTACGTGCTCCTATATTGGTTTCCACAATATTTAGGCTTGTCCGGAAATGGTAATAACACGGGACTGGTCGCTCTTTTTGACCCTTTAAGTCAATTTATTAGCGGGAATCCCGCTAGCCAATGGTTTGTTTATGGAACGCTTTATACCTTGGCGATTTTGGCTTTTGGAATAAAATTCCTAATGAAATATCGCCACAGTAGATATCAAAGGCTTCGGACTTTTTCTGTTATGTTTTTCCAACTTGGATTCGCATTTTTAATTCCGGAATTAATGTCGCGTTTAAATAGCGAAACCTTTTCCCTTCCGTATTACGATCTTAAAAACATTTGGCCGCTCAACCATTATAATTTTGAACAATACAGAGTTGATGCGTTTATTTCCGCTGGCAACATAGGAGTTGGTTTATTGATATTTGGAGTTGCTTCCATTTTGATAATAACTCCCATTCTAACGTATAAATACGGCAAGCGATGGTATTGCAGCTGGGTTTGTGGATGTGGAGGCTTAGCCGAAACTGCTGGAGATCCGTTTAGACATTTAAGTGACAAACGGGTTGTGGCTTGGAAAATAGAACGCTGGGTGGTTCACAGTGTTTTGGTGTTTGTGGTCGTAATGACTACAGCAGTTATTTATAGTTATTTAGGTGACGACACTTCAAAGTATTGGTTTACGAAAAACACTTTTTTAATAAGTGTGACAGTATTGCTCACCGCTATTTTTCTATGGATTTGGATTTATAAGCGAGAAGAATTAAAGACAGATGCCAAGATTGGCGCTGTGGGATATTTCGTTATTATTATTGCGCTTATCACGCTACACTACAGCACTGGAAACAAACTATTTCTCTTTGATGCCGAGACATTGCGGTCTTCGTATGGCTTTTTAATTGGAGCTGTATTTAGTGGGGTTATAGGAGTAGGATTTTACCCAATCTTCGGAAATAGAGTTTGGTGCCGATTTGGTTGCCCGATGGCGGCAATATTGGGGATTCAGCAACGACTGTTTTCAAAATTCAGGATAACCACAAATGGAGGACAGTGCATCAGTTGTGGTAATTGCTCCACGCATTGCGAAATGGGAATCGACGTTCGCGCGTATGCCCAAAAAGGAGAGAACATTGTTCGTGCAAGTTGCGTGGGTTGTGGAATATGCTCTGCTGTTTGTCCACGAGGGGTTTTAAAGCTTGAGAATGGTCCTTTGGAAAACCGCATTAATCCCAATGAAGTATTGTTGGGAAATGATGTTGATTTAATGCAATATGTAAACAAATAACCACGAATAAAATCGTGAAAGATTTTACCCGTGGTTATTACCAACTAACGCCTACTAAAACTTTTATTATTTTACGGAAATAATGAAGTAGTTTCGTTTTCCTCTTTGAAGAAGTACAAATTGTCCATTTATTAAATCGTTTTCAGAGATTTGAAAATCGTCTGAAACCTTCTCTTTATTTACTGAAATTGAGTTTTCCTTTAAAGCTCTTCGTGCTTCGCCATTAGATTTCAAAAAGCCGGTCTTTTCTGCTAAAGCACCTATAATATCGAGTCCGTTTACTATTTCTTCTTTTGAAATTTCTGCTTGTGGCACACCATCAAAAACATCCAGAAAAGTTTTTTCGTCTAGCGTTTTTAAATCTTCTGAGGTAGAATTACCAAACAAAATTTGTGAAGCTTTTTCTGCTTTTTCCAATTCTGCTTCGTTATGAACAGTTGTTGTTACTTCTGCTGCCAATCGCCTTTGAAGCAAGCGTTGATGTGGCGCTTCCCTGTGTTCGGAAATTAATTGTTCTATCGTTTCTTGATCTAAAAAAGTAAAGATTTTAATGTATTTTTCGGCATCTTCATCACTACTGTTCAACCAGTATTGGTAAAATTTGTAAGGGGAGGTTTTATTGGCATCTAGCCAAATATTACCGCCTTCGCTCTTTCCAAATTTGCTGCCATCACTTTTTGTAATTAGTGGACAGGTAAGTGCGTATCCTTTTCCACCTTCCATCCTTCTAATCAGTTCAGTTCCCGTGGTGATGTTCCCCCATTGGTCGCTTCCGCCCATTTGAAGACTACAATCTAGACTTCTGTATAAATGAACAAAATCGTACCCTTGAATTAATTGGTAGGTAAATTCAGTAAAGGAAAGCCCATCGGCACTTTCGCCACTCAATCGGGTTTTTACAGAGTCCTTTGCCATCATATAGTTGACAGTAATGTGCTTCCCAACATTTCGAATAAAATCGAGGAAAGAAAACTCCTTCATCCAATCGTAATTATTTACCAATACTGCAGGGTTCTCTATATTGGATGAAAAATCCAGGAATTGAGAAAGCTGATTCCGAACGCCTTCTTGATTTTTTCTCAATGTTTCCTCGTCAAGTAAATTACGCTCACTATTTTTCATTGAAGGATCCCCGATCATTCCCGTAGCGCCCCCAACTAATGCAACTGGTTTATGTCCGCAGCGTTGATAAAATGACAATAACATTATAGGCACTAAATTGCCTATGTGCAACGAATCAGCAGTTGGATCGAACCCAACATATGCAGAACGCATACGCTCCATTAGGTGTTCCTCTGTTTCGGGCATTACATCGTGAATCATGCCTCGCCATTTTAATTCTTCAACGAAATTTTTCAGCTTCATTTTATTGTTATTTTACTTTAGCCATGCTGGCTTTAAATTATGAGGGTGCAAAGATAATGTTCTAAATTAAGAATTAGGACGGATGCTTTCAGATTTGACAGACTTTAGTAATTATTTGGGTTTTTATAATATCTGAGCAATTTCAATAGGAACAATATTTATTTCATCTACCAAAAAGCAGTATTTTCGTCGTATGATTTTAGTTACTGGCGGAACTGGTATAGTTGGCTCACATTTGCTGTATTCTCTTTTAAAAGAAAACAAGCAAGTGCGCGCCATTCATAGGGCAAATAGCGATATTGAAGCGGTAAAAACGGTTTTTAAGTGTTATACTACTAATATTGACGCTTTATACGATAAAATTGAATGGGTTGAAGCCGACATCACGAACATTCCCGACTTAACAGTAGCTTTTGAAAATGTTACACAAGTTTATCACTGTGCCGCGTTTATTAATTTTGATCCTTCAAATTATAAAACATTAAAAAAGATTAATGTTGAGGGCACGGCGAATGTTGTAAACCTCTGCTTAGCCAAAAAAGTTGAAAAAATATGTTACGTTAGTTCTGTTGCTACTTTGGGGAGTGTTCCAAAGGGACAACTGATTAGTGAAGAAACTTTCTGGAACCCTGACAAAAAAAACAATGTTTACGCTATCACGAAATACGGGGCGGAAATGGAAATATGGCGAGGTACACAAGAAGGATTGGACGCGGTAATTGTAAATCCTGGAATTATTTTTGGAATATCCCCCAATGCCGAAGGAAGCGGAATTATAGCCAAGCTTGGAGCCCGAGGCGTTTCATATTATCCTACTGGTGGTATGGGCGTAGTAGACGTTCAAGATGTGGTAAAAGCGATGGTTGCGCTAATGGAATCTTCAATTAAAAATGAAAGATATATTCTTGTAGGCAAAAACGTATCATATCACGAAATACTCACCAAATTTGCTCTTTTATATGATAAAAAGCCACCAACAAAGAAGTTGTCGAAAACAGCAATGTTATTTTTCAGCTTTCTGGATTGGCTTTCAAGTAAAATTTTTAGAACAAAAAGAAGATTAGTAAAAGCCACCGTACGGTCTATGTTTTCTAATTCTATTTATGATTCTTCTAAAATAAAAGAACAATTGGATTTTAAATTTACTCCTGTAGAAGTAACGTTAAAACGAATTTTCAATGCGAGCAAAAAACCGTCGAATTAGGAAGTCGTTTTAGTATCGCGCCTAATTTCTACTTTTCATCTACAGCTCTATTTGGAATGCTGTCGTTTAGTTTAATTCCGGCGTTACGGATACTATCTAAGTGTTTCACTTTATTGTCGAGCCTTGTTTCAACCTCCTTAAAAATATCTATATACATATTTACATCGGCAGCGTAGTAAGCATTACTTTTCGCAAACTGAAGGCTATCAATTCCAAATTTTGAATACAGCAAAGAATCCATTTTAATCCCCTCCTCCAGAATGGAATTGTTGTTTATACTCCGTGCAGCGTTAGTAAGATATGCTTCGGTTAAAACGTCAATCATCTTATCTTTTGCAATAAGATTTTTTGGCTTTTCGGGTTTTTGCACATTCTGGCAAGCCCCGAGACCTATAGCAAATATCAAAATTAACCAGTACTTCATTATCTATTAAATGTTAGTCTTTCTGCTTTGCCCTTGTTTGGGAATTTTGAGTTTTCATAAACCACTGTTCCGTTAATTAACGTATGGGTAACGCGTGATTTGAATGTTATGCCTTCAAAAGGTGACCAACCACATTTATATAAAATATTTTCTTTTTTTACTGTTCGCGGCGAATTCAAATCGACCAAAACTAAATCGGCTTTATACCCTTCTCTAATAAATCCCCTATCTTTTATTTGAAATAGAATAGCTGGATTATGAGCGGTTTTTTCAACTATTTTTTCTAGAGAAATCTTTCCTTTATGATGCATTTCCAGAAGTGCAACCAATGCGTGTTGTACCAATGGACCACCTGAAGGAGCATTACTATAATTATTTGTTTTTTCTTCTAACGTATGGGGAGCGTGATCTGTGGCAATAACGTCTATTCGATCATCCAATAAAGCCTTAAGCAATCCATCTCTATCGTTTTTTGTTTTAACCGCAGGATTCCATTTAATTTTAGACCCTTTCGTTTTATAATCTTCATCCGAAAACCAAAGATGATGAATACATACTTCGGCAGTAATCTTCTTTTCTGCAAGCGGTTTCTTATTTGAGAAAAGATGTGTTTCCTTTTCTGTTGAAACGTGAAAAACGTGAAGTCGAGCCCCGGTTTTTTCAGCTAATTTAATTGCACTAGATGATGATATATAACAAGCTTCCTCGCTTCGGATAATAGGGTGACACTCCATTGGGATATCATCGCCATATTGAGCTTGGTGTGCTGCTAGATTTGTTTTAATGGTTGCTTCGTCTTCACAATGAGCCGAAATTAACAACTTCGTTTTGCTGAAAATATTCTCTAATGTTTTTGGATCGTCAACAAGCATATTTCCGGTAGAGGAGCCTAAAAACAACTTCAATCCAGCTACTTTTTTAGGATCCACCTTTAAAATTTCATCAAGATTATCATTTGTACCTCCAAACATAAAGGAATAGTTTGCCCAAGAGGTTTTTGCTGCAATTTCAAATTTTTCTTCCAACAATTCTATAGTTGTAGCCTGCGGGTTGGTATTGGGCATTTCGATAAACGAGGTTATACCGCCGGCGACCGCAGCTTTTGATTCCGTTTCAATAGTTGCCTTATGAGTAAGTCCTGGCTCTCTAAAGTGAACCTGATCGTCTATCATTCCTGGTAACAAATAGCATTCATCTGCATCAATAATCTTTGTGTCGGCAGATTTCATACTAATGGTGCTAGAAATTTCTGCAATCCGATCTCCTTCTATAAGTACATCACCTTTAATTATTTGTCCTTCATTGACAATTTTTGCATTCTTGATCAAAACTGATTTCATCAGGCTGTTATTTTATTTTATTGGTTGGAATAACCTAAATTCGATATAAAGGTTTGGTGTAAAATTTATTAATCTGAACTTTTATTCAAATTCAATGAAACGATGTTCTGTTGAATTTTCGTTTACGGAATATGCTTTTAAACTTTAAAATGAGTACCCCAAAAATAGCTTCGGAAATAATCCCTGAACTCATTTTAGATTCTCCTTGTGTTCTGTCCCTAAAAATTACTGGAACTTCCTTTATTTTAAAATTACTTAAATGAGCTTTAAACTTCATTTCAATTTGAAAAGCGTATCCCACGAAACGAATGTTATCCAAATTTATTTTTTCGAGCACTTTTCTTTTGTAACAAATAAATCCAGCGGTTGTATCAAAAATATCAATCCGCATTACAAATTGAACGTATTTTGAAGCCAGCCACGACATTAAAACCCTGCTCATTGGCCAATTAACTACGTTTACTCCTTTAACGTATCTCGACCCAATAGCCATGTCATAATCATCTTTGTAGCAGGCATTAAATAGTCGGATTAAATCGTTTGGATTGTGCGAGAAATCGGCGTCCATTTCAAAAACATAATCGTATCCATGCTGCAAAGCCCATTTAAAACCAGCAATATATGCTGTACCGAGCCCTGTTTTTCCCTCTCTATGAATCACGAAAAGTCTGTTGGGGTAATTTTTTATGTTTTCTTCTACACATTGTCCTGTGCCATCGGGAGAGTTATCATCAACAACCAAAATGTGGAACTCGCGTTGCAAAGAAAAAACAGTGCGCAACAAACGTTCTATATTTTCAATTTCATTGTAAGTCGGTACAACTACCACCGCCTTGGACATACTCCCATTTTTGCGCAAATGTACCTATTTCTGAGGAATTAAGTGTAAATGAAAATCCAATTTGAGTAAGAAAAGAAAATATTAATTTGATGTACCTTTACCCCAAAATTGATTCCTTGGACTACACTGAAAGAATAATAGAAACCAATGATTGGGCTACTTACCTATTGGTCGGTTGTTTTCTACTTCTCGCTGTGGCCAAATACTTCTACCCAAAACGCTTTGATGAATTTGTGCTAATGCCATTAAGCAATAAGTATTTGAGCGTTTATGGAAAAGATGACGCTATTTATCACCCTTTTAGCATGATTTTATTTGTAGTTCAGGTGGTATGCGTATCTATTTTTATCTATCTTCTTTTTGAAGCTTTCAACCCTACAGAAGCACAGGAAAACCCTTGGTTATTTGTTCAAATAGCTACAGGGTATGCAACTTTTGTCCTCATTAAACTTTCGATAGAGAAAATAGTTGCTAATATTTTTTCAATGGATGCTATTATAGATCAATATCTGCATCAAAAACTAAGTCATCGGAATTTTTTAGCGCTTTTAATATTTTTAGGAAATCTATTTTTTCTTTATTTCTATCCCGGAACATCGTTTTCATTACTCATTTTTGCGCTCACGATCCTACTGTTTAATACAATTGCGCTAATTTCCAGCTATAAAAAAAACGGAAATTTGGTTGTCTCTAATTTCTTTCATTTTATTGTGTATCTTTGCGCACTTGAAATATCACCGTATATTATCCTTTATAAAGTGTTCTTTACAGAGGTTAGTATCTAAAAATCTGGAATAAATATGAAAGTGAAAACCATTTTGGTTTCCCAGCCAGAACCTAAAGTCGAAAATTCTCCCTATTTCGATCTAATAGAAAAACAAAAAGTTAAGATTGATTTCGTGCCATTCATTCACGTAGAAGGGATGTCTGGAAAAGATGTCCGTTCTCAAAAGATTGACTTGGCACAATACACAGCTATTATCTTAACCAGCAGAAATTCTGTAGATCATTTTTTTAGGATTACAGAGGAGTTACGCTTTAAGGTTCCAGACAGTATGAAGTACTTTTGCTTGAGTGAAGCGGTTGCTTACTATCTTCAAAAGTATGTAGTTTACAGGAAAAGAAAAATCTATGTGGGAAAAAGAACTTTTCCTGAATTAGTGCCGCTTATTAAAAAGTACAAAAGCGAGAAGTTTTTACTTCCTTCTTCTGACAAACTCAAAGCAGATATACCTATTATTCTGAATGAGCTTAAGGTGGATTGGAAAGAAGCTACCTTTTACAAAACAGTAATTAGTGACCTTTCTGGATTACGTGATGTTTACTACGATGTTTTGGTGTTTTTTAGCCCAAGCGGAATTGAATCATTGTTTGAAAATTTCCCAGACTTTAAACAAAACAAAACACGTATTGCCGTATTCGGAAACACTACTGTAAAAGCTGCAACAGAAATGGGGCTTAGAGTTGATATTCAAGCACCCACTCCTGAAACTCCGTCCATGACAATGGCTTTGGAGAAATACATCAAGGAGGTGAATAACAAGAAGTAATTTTATTTTATTAGTAACAAAAAAGGCTCGCTAAATTTATTCAGCGAGCCTTTTTTGTTATTATAATCGAAATTATTCTGAAATAGGAGCTCCAGAAAGTATTTCGTCGTTTGCGTAAGATTCGTATTTAGAAAAATTCTCTTTAAAGGATTTTGCCAATGCTTTTGCCTTCGCATCATATTTATCCTTATCTGCCCAAGTTTCTCTAGGGTTCAACACCTCAGAAGGCACATTAGGACAAGATTTAGGCATCATTAGGTTGAATATAGGATGCTTTTCAAACTCAACATCCTTCAATCCTCCTTCAAGCGCAGCTGCAATCATAGCGCGGGTGTATTTAAGCTTCATTCTGCTTCCTACACCATAAGGACCACCTGTCCATCCAGTGTTCACCAACCATACATTTACTCCAGCATCTTTCATTTTTTTGCTGAGCATCTCTGCATACTTAGTGGGGTGAAGTGGCATAAACGGAGCACCAAAACAAGCTGAGAAGTTTGGAGTTGGTTCGTTTACTCCTTCTTCAGTACCTGCAACTTTAGCTGTATATCCACTTATAAAATGATATGCTGCTTGGCCTGGGGTTAGTTTAGAAATTGGAGGCAATACACCAAAAGCGTCTGCTGTTAGAAAGAATATATTCTTTGGATTATGACCAACTGATGGTTCTTGAATGTTATTTATATGGTAAATTGGATAACTAACTCTTGTGTTTTGTGTTATTGAAGTGTCGGCAAAATCGACATCTCCATTTTTATCTAACACAACATTTTCGAGTATAGCTCCTCGTTTTATTGCATTGTAAATATCTGGTTCGTGTTCTTGAGAAAGGTTAATTACTTTCGCATAACAACCACCTTCAAAATTAAAAACACTGTTTTCGGAAGTCCAACCGTGTTCGTCGTCTCCTATTAACTTACGGTCAGGATCTGCAGAAAGTGTTGTTTTACCTGTTCCTGAAAGGCCAAAGAAAATAGCCGTTTCACCGTTATCTCCCACATTTGCCGAACAGTGCATTGGCAGGGTGTTTTTATCTACTGGCATTATAAAGTTAAGTGCCGAGAATATACCTTTTTTAATTTCGCCTGTATATCCAGTTCCACCAATAAGAACGATTTTTCGGGAAAAGTTTAAAATAGCAAAGTTATGTTGGCGTGTACCGTCTATTTCCGGATCTGCCATAAAGCTAGGAACATTAAGAATTAACCACTCTGGGTCAAAATCTTTTAATTCTTCTTCTGTTGGGCGAAGAAACATATTATGAGCAAACATATTTGCCCAAGGGGTTTCTGTAACCACTCTAATATTCAATCCGCGGGTTCTGTCAGCACACGCATAACTGTCGCGCACAAAAACCTCTTTTCCAGAAATATATTTCGCAACCTTGTCGTAAAGCGCATCAAATTTTTCGGGAGAAAAAGGAATATTAATATTTCCCCACCACACTTTATCTTCAGTAATACTGTCCCTAACGATAAATCTATCCTTCGGACTTCTTCCGGTAAATTCACCAGTATTTACGGCAACAGCACCGTTAGCGGCTTCTACTCCCTGTCCTAATTCAATTGTTTTGTCGTGTAGTTCTTGTGAAGAAAGTTGGTACTGTACCTTTACGTTTTCGATTCCATACTCTTTTAATGAAACCGTTTTTGTAGTCTGATTATTATCCACCATTTCCTTATTTAGATTTTGTAGATCACAAAAATAAGAAATCTAAAACAGATTCAAGAGTTTAAAAAAGACAATTATTCTTTTCTTGATTTTATCATCCCAAAGCCCCAATAGAGCCATCCAACGATAAAAAGCACCCCTCCTATTGGGGTAATAAACCCAATTTTTGCAGCATTAAATGGCAAAACTGAGTTTAAAGAAAGTAAATATATTGACCCCGAAAAGAATAAAATTCCTACTATAAATAACAAAAAGATTGTTTTTTTTAACCTTGACGAAATCCAGGGTGCAAAACCGAGTATTAAAATTGCCAAAGCGTGATACATTTGATATCGCACTCCTACTTCAAAAGTATCCAAAGCTGCTCCATCGACTAATTGCTTTAACCCATGTGCCCCAAAAGCCCCAATTGCAATGGTAAACGCCATGGTAAAGACTCCCGTTGCTACTATATTTCTATCAAAAACCTTCATTAAAACAATGTATAATTAGTAAATTCGCCAATCTTAAAATTATCTTCAAAGTTAACGAAAAACCCCTACATGAGAAACATATTAATAATAGGCGCAGGTCGATCAGCAACAAGTTTAATTCGATACCTATTGGAAAAAAGTCGGCAAGAAAATCTGTTTATTACCATTGGTGATATTTCTGAAGAAGCTGCTCAAAAATTTACAAAAAACCATAGTAACGCTCGTGGAATACAACTAGATGTTTTTAATGAAGCACAACGAAAAGAGGCTGTAAAAAGCAGTGATTTGGTAATCTCTATGTTGCCAGCACGTTTTCATTTTGAAGTTGCAAAAGACTGTATTGAATTTGAAAAACATATGGTAACTGCTTCATATATTAGCAAGGAAATGGAATCCCTTAATAACGATGCAGTAAGAAAGGGACTGGTAATGATGAACGAAATTGGATTAGATCCAGGCGTAGACCATATGAGCGCTATGCAAGTTATAGACCGCATTCGGGCAAAAGGAGGGAAAATGCTTTTATTTGAATCATTTTGCGGCGGATTAATCGCTCCTGAAAGTGATAATAATTTATGGAATTATAAATTCACTTGGAATCCAAGAAACGTGGTTTTGGCCGGTCAAGGCGGAGCAGCTGAATTTATCCAGGAAGGAAAGTTTAAATACATTCCGTACCACAGACTTTTTAGAAGAACCGAATTTATCAATATCGAAGGGTACGGGAAGTTTGAGGTTTTAGCCAACAGAAATTCTTTAAAATACCAATCGGTTTATGGCTTAGAGAATGCACTTACGTTGTATCGCGGTACTATTAGACGTGTAGGCTTCAGCAAAGCTTGGAATATGTTTGTGCAATTAGGAATGACTGATGACACCTATACTATTCCAGATTCTGAAAATCTTAGCTATCGCGAATTTGTAAACTTATTTTTAGCGTATTCGCCCACAGATTCAGTAGAGTTAAAACTTCGGTATGCTCTAAAAATTGACCAAGATGATTTAATGTGGGAAAAACTGGAAGAGTTGGATATATTCAACAACAAAAAAACCATCGGAATCAAAAATGCTACTCCAGCCATGGCACTTCAAAAAATATTAGAAGACAAATGGACATTAGCTCCTGAAGACAAGGATATGATAGTAATGTATCATAAATTTGGGTATGAGTTGGACGGAAAAAAACACCAAATCGACAGTCAAATGGCGTTGATTGGTGAAGACCAAACCCATACTGCAATGGCCAAAACAGTAGGACTTCCCGTGGCCATAGCGGCTTTAAAAATCCTAAATGGAGAAATTACAACCCCTGGCGTACAACTTCCAATTGCTAAAGAAGTATACGAACCAATTTTAGAAGAATTGAAAGAAAACGGAGTAATTTTTACAGAAGAAGAGGTTACGTATTTAGGATATAACCCAGAGAATCTTCATTTGGGATAATTTGCAGCTGGTTATCGGTTGTCGGTTGTCGGTTGTCGGTAAAAATAAAAAAGGTTCGCAAAATTGCGAACCTTTTTTAAAATATCGTAAATGGTACATTAATCATTCCCTCTTCCCAAGAAAATTGAGATAAAGTACAGCAAAGTAGCCAGAGAGCCTAATGCTGCCACGACATAAGTTCTAGCTGCCCATTTCAAGGCATCTTTTGCCCCTTCGTGCTCTTGTGGTGTTACCATATTTTCACTTTCTAACCATACCAAAGCGCGCTTACTAGCATCAAATTCTACTGGAAGGGTAATAAATGCAAAGGCAGTAGTTATTGCAAAAAGCAATATACCGATTCCAAAAATCCAAGTTCCAAAAGCCGATCCTGTAGCAAAAAGAATTATACCCGCCATTATTACAAAGTTTGACAACTTACTAGAAACACTTACCGCTGGAACAATAGTAGATCGAAGTTTCAACCAACTATAAGCTGTAGCGTGTTGCACAGCGTGTCCGCATTCGTGTGCCGCAACGGCAGCCGCGGCAGCATTTCGTTGCATATATACCGCTTCACTCAAGTTTACTGTTTTATCTGCTGGATTGTAATGGTCTGTTAATTGGCCTGGCACAGAAATAACCTTTACATCGTAGATTCCGTTATCAGCCAGCATTTTTTCAGCAATTTCCTTCCCGCTCATTCCATTTTGAAGATGGATTTTGCTGTATTCCTTAAACTTAGATTTTAGCTTGTGGCTTACATACCAACTCACCAAAAAGATAATTCCTGCAATTAAATAATATCCTAACATATTTTATAGTTTCTTTTTTATTTATTTTTAATTGTGCTCTTTTTACCTCTATCAGTCCAATTGGCGGTTTGATACAGACGTTTAAAGCGCAAATTATATTGCAAATAACGTGCAAAATTTTTAACCTACAATATTTACAATTTTCCCTGGCACAACAATAATCTTTTTAGGTGTACGGCCTTCTAAATATTGGGCTGTCTTCGCATGTGACATTACGGCAGATTCTATTTCATCCTTAGTCAAATCTAGTGGTAATTCTAGTGTGAAACGCATTTTTCCGTTAAAGGAAATTGGATATTCCTTATTACTTTCTACCAAATACTTTTCCTCAAATTTTGGATACGGTGCTGTAGATACACTTTCTTTGTTCCCTAAATTTTCCCATAATTCCTCGGCAATATGAGGAGCATAGGGTGCTATAAGGACTATTAAAGGCTCCAATATTTCTCTGGAAGTACATTTTTGCGAAGTCAGTTCATTCACCGCAATCATAAAAGTAGAAACCGAAGTATTAAAACTAAACGCTTCAATATCTTCTTGTACTTTTTTAATTGTTTTATGAAGTGTTTTTAAACCGTCTTTAGATGCTTCTTCTTCGGAAACATAAAAACTATCGTCGGGTCCGGAATGATATAATTTCCAAAGTTTTTTAAGGAAACCGTGAACACCCGTTATACCCGCAGTATTCCAGGGTTTAGCTTGTTCTAGCGGCCCAAGGAACATTTCGTACATTCGTAATGTATCGGCGCCATATTTCTGACAAATTTCATCGGGATTTACAACGTTATATTTCGATTTGGACATTTTTTCAACTTCGCGACCTACAATGTATTTTTCATTATTATCCCTAGTTATTTCCAGACCATTTTCACCAATTAAAACTGCTTTTTCAAATTCTTTTTTGGACTCGAGACTTTGGTATAATTTAAAAACCTCCAATTCATTTGAAACGGTTACAAAGTTTACATCAACGTGAACAGGAACAATTTTTAATCTCAATTTGTCTAGTATATCACTCTTAAACGTCACTTTTCTCTTTACGTGTGCTATAACAATATCTTTTGGAGAATCACTTTTATAAATTTTATGAGAGATAAACAAACTCTTGATTGTATCGAGTAATACATTAAGGTCTTCTTTTTCTTCTGAAGAATAATTTTTCTGATTCTTTACAAGAATTTCTTCCACTTGATCATTGTCGAGGTACACCCTATAAGCGAATGCACTTTCGCCCAGAATCATCCCTTGATTAATCAATTTTTTTATCGGCTCTTCAACAGGTACCAACCCACGGTCGTGCATGAATTTCACCCAAAAACGTGCGTAAAGCAGGTGTCCGGTAGCGTGCTCACTACCCCCAATATATAAATCCACGTCCTTCCAATAATTCATTGCATCTTTTGAAGCAAAAACCGTATCGCGGTTTTTCTCTTCCATATATCGGAAAAAATACCAGCTACTTCCTGCCCAACCTGGCATGGTATTTAACTCAAGTGGAAATACGGTTTTGTTATCTGCCAATTTATTGCCAACAACAGCGCATTTTTCAGTATCCCAACTCCAAATGTCGGCACGTCCTAACGGTGGCTCTCCGGTTTCTGTAGGCAGGTATTTTTCTACATCCGGAAGTCGCAATGGTAAATGTTCGGTAGGGATGGCTTGTGGCATTCCGTCTTTATAATAAATCGGGAATGGTTCGCCCCAATAACGCTGACGACTGAAAACAGCATCGTGCAAACGATAATTTACCTTGCCTTTTCCTATACCTTTTTCTTCCAAAACTGCGATAATTTTATCGGTGGCTTGAGAATACGTCAGGTTGTTTAAGAAATCACTATTCGTAATTACTGTATTTTCTTTTTCAGAATATGCTTCTTCAGAAATATCTACATCTTTAAAAATATTTGGAATAGGAATATTGAAGTGCTTCGCGAAATCATAATCCCGTTGGTCACCACAAGGTACACTCATTACTGCGCCAGTTCCGTAACTTGCTAATACGTAATCGCCAATCCAAATAGGCAGCGCTTCTCCAGTAAAAGGATGTTCAACATAAGCTCCTGTAAACGCTCCTGAAATGGTTTTAACATCGGCCATTCGGTCGCGTTCACTTCGTTTTGCCGTTTTTTCGATGTAATTCTTAATTTCTTCTTTCTGTTCAGCAGTAGTGATTTTTGAAACCAATTCGTGTTCTGGCGCTAGAACCATAAAGCTCACACCAAAAATAGTGTCCGGGCGCGTTGTAAAAACAGGAATTTTGAATTCTGAATTCTTGACTTTAAACTCAACAGAGGCCCCTTTGCTTCTTCCAATCCAGTTAGTTTGAGAATCCTTTAAAGGTTGTGGCCAATCTAGTTTGTCTAATCCGTCGAGCAAACGTTGTGCGTAGGCAGTAATACGCATACTCCACTGTTTCATTTTTTTACGAACTACAGGGAAACCACCCCGTTCAGAAACACCGTTTACTATTTCGTCATTTGCCAAAACGGTTCCTAATTCTGGACACCAGTTCACTTCGGTTTCGGCCAAATATGTCAATCTATATTTTAAAAGTATCTCTTGTTTTTCAATGTCAGAAAAACTCAACCATTCTGAAGCTGTAAACTTCACAGTATTTTCATCACAAACGGCATTGATTTTCACATTTCCTTCCGCAGAAAAAATACTACGTAATTCATCAATAGCTCTTGCTTTGTCCTTATCAATATCATACCAACTTTCAAAAAGTTGTAGAAAAATCCATTGCGTCCACTTGTAATATTCTGGATTACTCGTTCTCACTTCACGGCTCCAATCGAAGGAAAAACCAATTTTGTCGAGTTGTTCACGATAGCGCGCAATGTTTTCCTCTGTGGTTTCCGCAGGATGTTGCCCTGTTTTAATAGCGTATTGTTCGGCAGGAAGCCCAAATGAATCATACCCCATTGGGTGAAGGACGTTGAAACCTTGATGGCGTTTGAAGCGCGCATAGATATCACTAGCAATGTAACCTAGTGGATGCCCGACGTGCAGACCAGCGCCTGAAGGATAAGGAAACATGTCTAATACGTAATATTTCGGCTTTTCGTTATCTCCTTCGACTCCGCTCAGGGTAGGGTTTTCAGCTTTGAACGTCTGGTTTTCGGCCCAATATTTTTGCCATTTGGCTTCTATTTCGTTGAAGTGATATTTGCTCATTTCTCTTTTTATTAAATGTCTACTACTATAATTGTTAGACAGGCGCAAATTTACGTCTATTGTACTAAAGACAAAACTTTAAACGTTGTTTAGCGTAGGATACAAAATTACTTGTATTTTTACCTCCAAATTTAAAAAACGTATGAGTTCCAATTTTGAAAAATATCAAAAGCGTCGTTTAATATCGTCGTATTTTTCAGTTGTCATCAGTATATCGCTGGTGCTTTTCTTGTTGGGGCTATTAGGACTCTTGGTTTTGAATTCGAAAAAAGTGGCTGATTATTTTAAAGAACAAATCGCTATTACGGTTTTTCTAAAAGATTCGGCTAAAGAAGTAGAAATCACTCAACTTAAACAAAGTCTTGCCCTTGCAGAATATACCAAAAGTGCAGCATTTGTTTCTAAGGAAGAAGCAGCTAAAGCCCACCAAGAGACTCTAGGAGAAAATTTTATAGAGTACCTAGGCGAAAACCCATTACAGAATAGTATCGATGTTTATATTTTGGCAGATTTTGTTACGCCTGGAAAAATGGAAGAGATTACTAATGAACTGAAAAGCAAGGCTTTTGTAGACGATGTAATTTACGACAAACCGCTGATTGCTCAACTTACCGAAAACGTTAGTCGCATTAGTTTTTGGATATTAGTCATAAGTGGAATTTTTACTTTTATAGCTGTTTTATTAATAAATAGTAGCATTCGACTTTCCATTTACTCAAAACGATTTACCATTAAAACCATGCAAATGGTGGGTGCTACCAAGACTTTTATACGCCGACCTTTTGTTTGGAAAAGCGTAAGATTAGGAATTTTAGGTGCAATAGTAGCAATGATAGGAATGGGGCTTGTGCTTTATTATTTTAACAAAAGCTTTCCGCAATTACAAATATTGAGAGACCCACTATTGCTGGGAGGGCTTTTTGCTTTCATTCTTTTAATGGGTGTAATTATAACCTGGATTAGCACATTTATAGCTACCCAACGATTTTTGAATTTACGCACAGACGATTTGTATTATTAGTCCCCTTAACCCCCAAAGGGGAAATGAAGATTATAAAACTGAAATTTAAAAAAATAAAGATCACATTTGAAATGATTGCGAGATTAATTATGTGACAATCGATAAACTTGAAACCTGAAACATTTAACCTGAAATCATTCAATAATGGGAGAAAAAAAACGAAGAGAAGAAGAAGTGGGAATGCAAGAATTTATTTTTCATCGCAAGAACTACAAGTTTATGCTCATTGGTATTGCGGTTATCGCCTTAGGCTTCATTTTAATGGCCGGAGGTGGTAGTGATGACCCCAACGTTTTTAACCCAGAAATTTACAGTTGGCGACGCATTCGATTAGCTCCCGCCCTAGTGCTCATTGGGTTTGCAATTGAAGTGTATGCTATATTGTTGAATCCTGATTCTAAAAAAGAAAATTAGTGGATTATCTAGACGCCATCATCCTTGGGGTTGTTCAGGGTTTTACTGAATTTTTACCAGTTTCCTCTAGCGGTCATCTTGAAATTGGAAAAGTGATTTTAGGAGACACTTCATTACCGGAGGAAAGCTTATTATTTACTGTAATTCTCCACTTCGCCACCGCCTTGAGTACAATTGTAGTTTTCAGAAAAGACATCATTCAAATTATTAGTGGAATCTTTAAATTTGAATGGAATGAAGAAACACAGTTTTCTTTAAAAATTGTCCTTTCAATGATTCCAGCTGTACTAATCGGTTTATTTTTTGAAAAAGAATTAGAATCGTTTTTCGGAGGAAGTATTGCTTTTGTCGGTGCTATGCTAATAATAACAGCTCTGTTATTATGGTTGGCGGATCGGTCAAAAAACACTGGAAAACCTGTAACTATTAAGGATTCAATAATAATAGGTGTAGCACAGGCCATTGCTATGCTGCCAGGTATTTCGCGAAGTGGCGCTACAATTTCAACTTCTGTACTCTTAGGAAATGACAAAACGAGAGCAGCCAGATTTTCATTTTTAATGGTTGTACCCCTAATTTTTGGAAAAATAGCTAAAGATATTCTTAGTGGCGATATTACTACAGAAAGCGCTAATTTAGGAATTATGGGCGTTGGATTTATTGCTGCATTTATTAGCGGACTTATTGCTTGTACTTGGATGATTTCCCTTGTAAAAAAGAGCAAACTTCGATATTTTTCAATCTACTGTGTAATAGTTGGTGTTATTGCAATAGTAGCCAGCTTTTACATATAAATGACAGGAGAAGACTACAAAGAAGGTCAAGTAATTCTAATTGACAAACCGCTTGAATGGACATCGTTTCAAGCTGTTAACAAGGTGCGGTGGCTTATTAGAAAACAGTTTAATATTAAAAAAATTAAAGTAGGTCATGCAGGAACACTCGATCCGTTGGCGACCGGACTTTTAATTATTTGTAGCGGAAAATTCACCAAACAGATAGAAACCTATCAAGCCCAAGAAAAGGAATATACAGGAACTTTTACGTTGGGAGCAACAACCCCTAGCTACGATTTAGAAACTGAAATTGACCAAACTTTTGAAACCTCCGAACTTACTTCAGAAAAAATACACGCGGCTACAAAACAGTTTCTTGGTGAAATACAACAACAACCTCCTGTCTTTTCGGCTTTAAAAAAAGAAGGAAAACGACTCTATGAATACGCTAGAAATGGTGAAGAAGTAGCAATTCCAACCAGAAGTGTGACAATTTCAGAGTTTGAAATAACCAAGATTGACCTACCAAAGGTAGATTTTAGAGTTGTTTGTAGCAAGGGTACTTATATTCGTTCATTGGCAAATGATTTCGGAAAAGCTTTAAACAATGGCGCACACCTTTCGGCACTACGCAGAACCAAAATTGGTGAGTTTTCTGTAGAAAAAGCTTTGGGAATCAGCGAGTTTGAAGATTCTCTTACAAGTTAAAGTATCGCTAAGGCCACCTAGATTTCGCAGGTTTTTGTGGAATTTTGCATAAAAATTCAGTACTTGCATTCATGAATTTCAATTATTCATACAGATCTTTTCTAATAACTTCTTTGTTAACGGGTATTTTAGTGCTGTTTCTGGTTAGCATCAAGCTTTCAAAAGCACCCGATGCATACGAAGAAGAAACCTACGATATGATCATTGCTCCTAAGGAATTAATGGAGGAAAAAGACGTTGCATCGGCCACATCTGAAAGGGCAGAGATAGAGACCAACAAGGCATATAATGAAGCGGAGAAGTTTATTTCTTCTATTGAAAACGAAAACCGACAACTCACAGAAACAACTGAAGGAAAGCTAAAGGAAATGAATGAAGCTATGGAAAATTCCAAACTCGATTATGAAAGTGACGGAAATGCGGCTATTGCCAAAGCTGAATTTAAGAAAACGCAAGATTTCTCTAATAGCGAAAGTGAAAAACAACAACAAGCAATTGTGGAAGGTGGTAATAAAAACACGACCATAAGCTATCGCTTGGTTGGAAGACAAGACTTAAACCTTCCCAATCCTGTTTACACCTGTTTTGGTTCGGGCAGAGTTGTGATAAATATTGAAGTAAACGATCTGGGGAATATAACAAAAGCAACGTATAATAAAGCAGCTTCTACAACTTCTAACGAGTGTTTGATTGATGCAGCAATCGAGTACGCCCTTGAAGCTACATTTTCTAGCGATGCATCGCGTAAGGAGCAATTGGGCTCTATTACTTTTAATTTTCCTGGACAGAAGTGATTTTTTAGTAACCAGCAATAAGTGAAATATGAATTCAGAAAAGATACGTTGTGAGTGGTGCGGGAACGATCCACTTTATGTAAAATATCACGATGAGGAATGGGGTGTTCCTGTAACAGATGACGCTATATTTTTCGAATTTTTAATTTTAGAAACTTTTCAGGCGGGTTTAAGCTGGATAACTATTCTTCGGAAAAGAGAAAATTTTAGAGTAGCTTTTGACGATTTTGATTATAAAAAAATCGCAGAATACGATCAAACTAAAATTGATTCATTACTTCAAAACGAAGGAATTATTCGCAATAAATTAAAGGTTAATTCGGCAATTTCAAACGCAATTGCCTTTATGGAAATCCAAAAAGAATTTGGAAGTTTTTCCCAATACATTTGGAAGTTCGTCGACCATAAGCCAATTAAAGGTATTTGGAAAACTCATCAAGAAGCTCCTGTAACTACTAAAGAAAGTGATGCATTGAGCAAAGATTTAAAGAAACGAGGATTCAAATTTGTAGGAAGTACAACTATGCTTGCTTATATGCAAGCCACAGGACTAGTAAACGATCATATTAAAAGCTGTTTTCGTTACAACCAAGTTTAATAAAACGACCTCTATTTGTTATTAATTACAGCAAAAAATCAATTCTTCTATAAACTAACTTCTACTTCAAAATTAAGAACTCACAGCGTCTATTTATAGAGTGCTCTGCTTCTGAGCAATTTCCGCCACAAGCTACCAACGGTTTAGTTTCACCAAATCCTTTTGATTTAAGTCGGTTTCTGTCAATTCCGTTTTCAACAAGATACTCAAGAGTTGCATTTGCCCTTCTGTTTGAAAGTCGCAAGTTATATTCTTCCGAAGCCCGAGAATCTGTGTGTGCTCCTAATTGAATTTCCATCCGAGGGTATTTGTTTAACAAATCTACTAAAACATCAAGGGTTCTGGCTGCTTGTGGTTTTATGTCCCATTGATTTAGATCGAAATAAATATTTTCTAATTCAATATAGGTATACCCATCATCTTTGGTTACAACAATACTTTCGGCATCGTCATACGATTCTATTTCCAGTTCAATACTAAATACGAGTCTTCCGTCATCATCGGTGTAAAACTCTTCAATCGTTGGTATGTAAAGAGCTCTATGGCCTTCAATTTTATATTTTGTATTCGGTTTTGTGTTGAAAACATATTCTGCGTTTAAGCCCACAACCATTTCGCCAACTAATATATCATTCTCATCAAACAAAGTAACAGTGGTACCTGGGAGCAGTTTTTTAGTATGTTTATCGCGCACGTCTCCTTCTACTATAAAACGTCTTTCATTATCCATTCGTTTAAAAGCATACAGATTATCCGCGCCCTCTCTATTGGACGCCAAATAGCCTTTTTCTAATATCTCGCTATACACAAAACCAAAATCGTCTGCTTCAGAATTAATAGTTTCACCCAAATTTAATGGTTTGACGAAGCCTTGATTCCGAAGCTGGCTCATAAAAATATCCAAGCCTCCCATTCCCTGATGACCATCTGAAGCAAAATAAAGCGTTTCGTTATCATCGACAAAAGGAAATTGCTCGCGATGTGCAGTGTTAATTGTTTCACCAAGATTTTTTGGTTCGCTAAATCCATCACCAATTATATCGACCGAGTAAATATCAAATGAACCGAAACCACCAGGCATATCACTTGAAAAATAAAGTTTAGAATTATCGGAATTTAAATATGGATGTTGCACGGAGTAGGTATCGCTCGAAAAAGAAGTTTCAACAACATTTGTCCATACACTATCTACCAACTCAGCCTTAAAAATTTTTACAGTAGCAATTTTTTCATCCCCAATTTTAACTCGCTCGTGGTTAGTTCTAGAGAAGTACATTGTTTTTCCATCTTTAGAAAAGGTTGCATTGCTTTCGTGGGTTTTAGTATTAATTTCTTCAGAAAAAGGCGTGATATCAATTAGCTGCTCATTTAAATCTACTGAAGCTTCATAAAGATCTAGATAGGGTTTCCCGTTCCATTTATAGATAGGGTTTTCGGCATTTCGAGGTGATGAAAAAACCACCTTTTCACCATAAAACGAAATTCCAAAATCGCCAGTTGAATTGGTTGGAGTCATTCGTTTTAACTCATAAACGTAAGGAACAATATTGTTTAAATTTTCAATAAACTTTCGTGTATCAATTTCGTAGCCTAAATATTCGGACATTATTTCATCTGCTTTTTCATAATTTTTGATTGCCAATAATGTTTGTGCAAATCTGAAATAAACTTCGGGTTTTATACTGTCTTTGTATTCTGTAAATAAGAAGGTGTACGGAGGTCGTGCCAATTCCATTTGGTGATTATAATAATATGAATCTCCGAGATTTTGCAAAATATGTGCATCAGACTTTAGTGCCTTGTACATCTTTGCTGCTTCCACATACGACTTTTGAGCAAATAGTTTATCAGCCCTTTTCACTGTCGGCCTTTGAGCCAAAATTGTGAGTGGTGTAAGAATTATTATAATAAGAAAAAATAAATTTTTCATCTGTATAGAATATTTGAGAAATAGGAAGATGCCAGCCTGGAGGACGGACAGGGAATGCCCCAATATTCGTTGTCGGTTCGTTTACTATATGTTTGTGGGCATTTCATTCTATATCTTTTAAAAGAACCTCGGGGATTTATCGTATCCTTTTTCCGATGTATTTATATCAAACAAAATCATGATTTCGTGCGAACCAGAATTAAACTTCCCTAAATTACTCAATGTGTAATCGTAGGAGTATCCAATTCTAATTGGTGGAGCAACGCGTATGTTTACTAAAGCACTCACTGAGTCGTCGAATCGATAACCTACTCCTAATTCAAAGTTATCGTTAAGCAAGGCATTAAGTGTAAGGTCTAATGATAATGGTGCGCCAGACACCATCTTCGACATAAAAGCGGGTTTGAGTTTTAAATTGCTATTCGCCTGAAAAACATAGCCACCCGTCATAAACATATGTATTTCTTCAACACCATTCATAACCACGCCACTTTCTTTTTCGAGATGTTTTGTTCGCAATAAATTTGGCGCAGAAAAACCAAGATAAAATTGATTTCCGAAATAAAAAGCCCCTGCCCCAATGTTTGGAAATGTTTTGCTTAGGTTAGAAGCAAAAGCAGGATCTGGAAGTGGATCCGAATATACAAATCCGTTAAAATTGGTGCTGAAAAATGTTGCTCCTGCCTTTATTCCTAATGACAATCTATGTGTTTCGCCTACAGGAAGAACATATGCTATATCTGCGAAAGCTTTCGTTTCCTTTACTACACCGCCAATTTCATCGTGTACAATTGAGATACCCCCTTCAACCCTATTTGTTATCGATGAATGAGCAAAAAAACTCGCCGTGGTTGGCCCCCCAACAGATCCCACCCATTGTGCGCGATACAACAATCCTAAATTTATTGTTTCAGAATCATCTGTAGCATACCCAGGGTTTAGAACGCTCATATTGTACATATACTGCGTGTATTGAGGGTCTTGTTGGGCTAATGTAGTCACACCCGCAAGGAGCAGGAGTAAATGGATAATATATGTTGTTTTTTTATATATCATTATCATTCTATTTCATCTACCTACTTAGGTAAACTCTACCTTGAACTGAATCTTTCCCGTCTTGGTTAAAATTCAGTATATAGAAATAAACACCTACTGGCATTTGAGAACCAGTTTTATTAGTACCATCCCAATTCGAATTGTTTTTATTACCATTATATAACACATTACCATAGCGATTATAAATTTCTAATGTGAAGTCGGGATACTGCTCCGCAAGATTTTTTATTGTAAACGTATCGTTGATACCATCACCATTTGGAGAAAATCCGTCAGGAATAATTACTTGCGGATTACAATCTATAATTGAAACTGTTACTTCCAATCTATTTTCACTGTCGCATCCATTTATAGTTGTAGTAGACGCGTAATATGTTTCTCCATTTACGAGCATTGCAGTTTCAGGATAAGAATTTCCTCCTGAAGGTGAATCATACCAAACTATCGATGTTGGGTCGATAATATTGGCAGTTAAATCAGAAATAGTTGGGTTATCGGCAATACAAAATATACTTCCATCCGAAGTGATTTGTGGTGTAGCTGCTGTTTCAACCAAAAATTGAACTGGTGTAATCGAAGCAACACTAGCACCGCAATTATTTCCAATGATAAAAAGATCGGTTATAGTTAGTGTTGTTATTCCTGCATTACTCAATTGGAATACTGGAAGCGTAAATGTTGAATTACCATCTATAAAAGAAGTTTCTATTGAATCTACATAAGAATTTGCACCCGTTAGTTGATAACTTAGAGTGTAAAGTCCATCAGATAGAAAGTTTGCTCCCGTAATTTCTATGGTATTTGAAGAATTTAAACAAATTGGGTTCGTTGCGGTCATAAAAGCTCCCGTAACATCAGGTGCAGATGATATAGAAACTGAAACGCTCGAACTGTCACTACCGCTGCAAGGGGATATTCCTGATACTGTATAAACGTAAATACCAGGTACATCAAGGGTTGGGTCAAAAATACCTGAACCGCTTGAAAGCGCTGGACTCCAAGTTCCACCTGCATCTGGCGAACCATTAAGGATTGTAAATAAATCTATGGAATTATCGCCTTCACATACATCCAC
>NZ_FNNS01000021.1 GCF_900106795.1 Aequorivita viscosa
CTTACTGTAATATTTGCAGTAGCATTACCACAAGGAGCATTGCCTATTACGGTGTATGTATAAGTTCCTGCAGCATCAACACTTGGGTCAAAAACACCTGTACCGCTTGTGAGAACAGGGCTCCAAGTTCCGCCAGCATCGGGTGTGCCACCTAAAACTGTAAATAAATCTAATGGATCATCATTGTTACATAAATCAATTGTTCCGTCTACACCTGCATCAGGTGCTGGATTTACGGATACTGTTACTATTGCACTATCATCACCGCACGGAGCTGTTCCCAAAATGGTATATGTATAAACTCCTTCAGGATCAACACTTGGGTCAAAAACCCCTGTACCACTTGTAAGCACTGGACTCCAAGTTCCACCAACATCGGGTGACCCGCCTAGAATTGTAAACAAATCTACTGGAGCATCGATGTTACAGCTAACTAAGGCGCTATCAACACCTGCAGATAACGAATTCGTTAAAGTAACTGTAACATTTGCACTCTTATCTCCACACGGCCAAACTCCACTAATAGTATAAGTATAAATTCCTGCGGTATCAACACTTGGGTCAAAAACACCTGTACCACTAGAAAGTGTAGGGCTCCAAATGCCTCCTGGATCAGGATTACCTTCCAAAATTGTAAATAAATCGACTGAATCATTGTTGTCACAAAGATGTATGGAAGCGTCAATCCCTGGATCAAATTCTTCGATTATAGAAACAGATACTGTCGAAGAACTAGGATCGCATAAAACAGATGAACTAACAGTGTATGTGAAAACATATGGGCTTCCCAAAACAGTCATTTCTGTAACATCCACTGTTCCAAAACCACCGTTGGTAGTTGGGAGAGGCCCTGTCCAAACACCATCATTCCAAGGAGCTCCCCCTAAAACAGTAAGCAAATCCAAAGTCTGATTAGGTGTAATAGCTGTTTCACAAAAAGCGATATTGCCGTCTTGACCCGAATTGTTTGGAGCAAAAAGAATAGCAATAACTTCAAAACGCTCTATACTTTCGCATGGAGAATCTACAGTACTCGCAAAATAAGATGTTCCATTGACTAAAGGCGTATTAGGATCTAACGGTATTGCAGATGTTGAAGTGGCATACCAATTATTTTGATCTTCACTCGTTACGAGATCGGCTATCGTTGGTGGCGATTGGGGATCATCGCAAAACTCCTGAATTCTATCACCCGTTGATACAGGAACAACACCAACATTAACAAACACATTTAATCTAGAGGTCCTACATCCTGTTATAGGATTTCCTTGATCTGCATAATACAAAGTATTGTCTACTAAAACTGTGGAAGGAGGTAAAGGGACGCCTCCTACAGGTGTGGCATACCACCTTACGTTGTTGCCAACAACAAAGAGGTCGGAGATTGTAGCGTCATTTGGGTTATCAACACAAACTCCTTGAAAATTTAGACCAACAGGCGGTCCTAAAATATCAACAACCACAGAAACCCTTGTGCCACAAACACCCGTAATATCGTCTGCATAATAAGTTCTTCCATTAATTAATGGAACTGTACTCGCGATTGGTTGTTGGGAAGTTGGAGTAGCAAACCATTGCACACCGCCTCCATTGTCGGTTGCAACAAGGTCAGCAATTAAAGGAGTTGGAATGTTACAGAATGATTGTATCGGTTCAGTTACAGAAGGACATTGCGAGTAGGAATAAAAACTACCAGCAAACAACATCAGAAAAAGTACAGAAAAGAATTGCAATCTGCTTAGGGGATTCATTTTTCGCATGAAAAGCTCATAATTTTAAGCACTTAAACATTAGATTTTTTAAAATACAATCTCTACTTATTTAAAGATATAAACGTCAATCTATTTAACTTGTAAACGTGTATCATTGGTTTCAAATTGAAATATACTTACGCCGGAATTACTATAATATCCTTGCTCATTTTTTGAATATTTAAACCACAATGTATTATATACTGTTATTTTTTCAGAAACATTTTCAAAACTATCTGGTTGAAACAGTCGCAAAAGCGTATCAAAGGTTATATCGAAACCATAACTTGACATTGTAGATGGTTCTGAGTTATATTGTTTTTTATAAATGGCTCTGAATGTTTTTTCATTTCGCATTGTCGCAACATTCGAAAATGATGGGTAAAGTAAGTTTAAAATAACAAACCGTTTTCTTGATACATCAATTTCATCAGGCATTAAAGCAGATTCCAACACCACTAATTGTATTGAATAATTAGACATTTCTTTCAGTAATGAATTGGTTGCGCTTATAAAAACACCACTTTTATCTGTGTCGAGTACAACATAGTTTTTTGATTTTTTTTGAAGCTTACCTATTAAATCATCGGCATTAAAAATTCCATTATCTTTCACTTGAACAAATCGTGCATTTGGTGTTTTAGCTGAAATAAATTCGCGGCTTTCGTTTCTACTGTCGTCATTTATCACAATAATATTCCTGTTATCTTTTGAAGCTAAATAATCTAACATTACTTTTCGTTGTTCAATAACAGACGGCACTGCTTCGAATAAATTTGAAGTTTCTTTGCCTATATTTAAATTTGAAGTCGTAACAACCGGTATATTTTCATTGACCACCGCTGCCAGGTCTTGCACACTTTTTTCGAAAAATGGAAGGATAACCGCATCGTAGGAATTCACATTGGCTTTTTCGGCTTTCGTCACAAGATCAGACGACAATTTTGAAACTCCCGTATTAACTGCATTAAACTGAAATTTAAGGCCTAACGACTTAGCTGAATCCATCGCCATAATTGCTCCTCTAAAAAAATCTCTATTATATTGAACACTTTCATTCTGGTGGTTTGCTACCCAATTTTTGTCATTAAACTCTTTTAATGAAAATGGAAGTAAAAAGATCAGGTTCTTATTTTTATCTAACACTAATGATTTTCTAAGGTCTGTATTTTCAAAATTCAATTTTGAAGTTTTAATTTGCCCGATAGCACTCTCATTGCTCACTGTTGAATTTGGAGATGGCAAAATTATCATCATGCCTGCTTGCACCGATGTTGATAATTTCGGGTTTAATGCAATTAGCTCATCGATAGTAATTCCTGCCGCTTTGGAAAGACCGTACAGGGTTTCCCCTGGCTTAATCGTATAATTAACAGCTCCACTTGAATTATATGTAACTACTTCAGCTACATAATTATTTGTTTCTTTTTTATTGTTTAATATTTCAGGAGTACTCATTTCCGCATCCGCAATTCCTGCTTCAGAAGTATGAGTAGTTGATATATTTGAATCAACAAATGTAAGCGTCTGGCCTATTAACAACTCAGGAACTGTGTGCGGATTAATTCGTTCAAGTTGACCGATTGAAATTCCAAATTTCTTTGACAATCCGTATTTAGTATCACCTGCTTGAACCACATACATTGCATCATTTGGAGCGTCGTTGATGGTTAAATTTGACTCATCTAATTGCAGTATTGCACCCACCTTTAGTACAGGAACAATTTGCGGGTTTAGACTCTCCAATGTGGCAATAGTTAATCCAAATCGTTTAGAAAGACTGTATTTAGTATCGCCAGGTTGTACTGTATATTGTGATGGTTGAGTGTTAGAAGAAGAAGGCGTTGATGATTTTGGGATAAATAAAACATCATTTTCTTGAACGCCATTTACAGCACTTGGATTATACTTTTGAATATCCTCTACTGTTACACTATAACGCTTAGCTATATCAACAAGACTTTCATCGCTAGCTACAGTGTGTTTAATCGTTGTTTCTTGCGTATTCCCGATGTTAAAACACAGAAGAACAGTAAAAAAGAAAGCGATAATTAGTTTCATATAAATCGCAGTTAAAATTTATAACTACGACCCTGAAAACTGAGATTGTTTGATTGAAACATCATTTAGTGGGGTCAAAAGTTTTTAGGTTTACTATAATGGTTGTTTTACGCTAAGGTAGCATTCTAGAGCTAAAAAAGCAATGAAATTCAGTGTTATTCTATGATTTATCTAAATTAAAAAGCTGAGTTTATTGAATTTTCCTAACGATTAAACAATAGAAAACTTCAATAAAATTTCGCTTTAAAAAGTTCAAATATTTAAATAAAATAAACTCTAAAAAACTAGGTGCAAAGATAATCTAAAAATTCGTTTCTAGGGATTTCAAAAGCACCTAAACTTTCCAAATGTGTATTATAAATTTGACAATCTATTAATTTATAATCAAGGGTTTGAAGATACTGGCATAGATGGTAAAATGCTACTTTTGAGGCATCATTAACCAAACTAAACATGCTTTCGCCACAAAACACTTTTTTGTCTGGAAGATTGATTCCGTAAAGCCCACCAACCAAATGGTTATTAAGCCAGACCTCAACAGAAACTGCGTGCCTCAATGTATGCAATGCTATATAAGCTCTTTGCATTTCTAATGTTATCCAAGTTCCTACTTCCCCATTTCGTGGCACGTTGGCACAATACGAAATTACACGTTCAAAATCCTTATTAAACGTGATTTTAAACTTCTCACTTCGTAAGGTTTTTCGTAAGCTTTTAGATACCCTGAATTTATCTGGAAAAAGAACCATTCTCGGATCTGGACTCCACCATAGAATTGGTTGGTTCCGGCCAAACCAAGGGAAAATTCCAGAATTATACGCAAGTAACAACCGTGCCGCCGAAAGGTCTCCTCCAATAGCCAGCAAACCATCTGAAGTAGCCTCTGTTGGATTCGGAAAAATTAGTTCGGAAGTTAGTTTGTACACGCTAAAGTTGCCGGGTTTATTCAATTAAAAACCCTCGAAGTATTTTAAACTCCTCGAGGGTTATCATTTATTGTAACAAAATAATCGGAAATTTCGTATTAGAAAGGAAGGTCGTCGTGTTCCTCTTCATTAAAATCATTTGCAGGTTCAAAAGCCTCAGCAGGTGGCATAGGAGGCATGTCTCCGCCAGCAGGAGCTTTTGATAAATTCTCAATTCGCCAACCTTGGATACTGTTAAAATATTTGGTCTCACCCTGTGGGTTAACCCATTCGCGACCACGAATATTAATGCTCACTTTTACGTCCTGCCCTACTTTAAATGCATTCAGTAAATCAGTTTTATCTTGTACAAATTCTATCATTATTACCTGTGGGTATTGCTCCTCTGTTGTAATAACCAGCTCACGTTTTCTAAAACCGTTATTCCCGTAAGTTTTAGTTTCATCTATCAGTTTAATTTTTCCTTGTAATTCCATCGTAAAAGTATATTAATCGTTTCTGTTCTCTATTTGTTATTTCTTATTAACCATCATTTTTTGATCCTAATAAGAGCTTCCAAGCTTTTTCTACTTCACCTTTGTTAAGAAACTCCTGTGCTTTTTTGTGAATTATGTCGACATTACCCGAATTTGCAATGCCTTTTAGCTCTTCGGAAGCACCTATAAAGGTATTAATTTCTTCTGAATTTGGAAAATCTTCAACATTACCCAAAACCCCTAGGTCGTTACCCGTCAGGATCTTACTATATCGAACTTCTTCTGGAAGCGCATCGACACCTACTCCTAATGTTGTTAATGGTTTGGCTACTTCAAAAAGACCTTCTTTTGCGCGGCTATACCAGTTTCCTCCAAGACGCGAAATAGTATCAATTTTAAAAGGATCAATAGCACCATTTTCATCAAGAACATCTTCTTTTATATGAAGTTTCACCACTTCGCATATAACCAAATTTCCTGCGCCCCCTTCTTTTCCTAACGAAATTACATCATTTACTTTACACTCCAATTGTACAGGTGCTTCAGCTACTCTGGGCGGTTTTACGATATCTGAACTAAGTTCTGTAAAACCTGCTTTTTTAAATTCATTAATTCCTTTAGCATATTCTGTTGAAGCGAGTGAAGTTTGTTGCACCATATCAAAACTCACAATATTAATTACCACTTCTGGCACTTCCAGCACATTTTCATAGCTGTGTTTTGTCGTATTGTCACGACCGCGCCTAGCTGGTGAAAAAACCAATATGGGTGGTTTTGCGCTAAACACATTAAAAAAACTGAAAGGCGAAAGATTTACATTTCCTTTTTTGTCGATAGTGCTTGCAAATGCAACTGGTCTAGGCGATACGGCACCTAAAAGGTACCCGTGTAATTTTGCCGTAGATAAATCTTGTGGTAAAATTGAAATCATAGAGCGCAAATGTACCCAAAAGATTACAGCTTATAAAAATATGGTTGTACAATAATATCAACATATTTGCCTTATATTTAAACCTAACATTTACTGTTTTCCGTTTTTTACTATTGGAAAGTGAGTAAAGGCCAATTAGAAAAGCATATTTTATGTTACGCAACAAATCACTCTCGCGCTGGGGGTTTATTTTAACTTCAATCTTTATTGTTTCTCTTATTCTGTGGAATACGTACACCTTTTTTAATCAGCTTAAGGAAAATGAACGAACCAAAATGGAGATTTGGGCGGTTGCCCATAAAGAACTGGCACAAGCCACTTTAGCTCAAAATTTGTTAGACCAAGACAACAATTTAATTGATTTTGCACTAACAATTATACAGAGCAACAGTACTACCCCAATGATTCTTCATACACTTAAAGAAGACATTTACAGTGGAAAAAACATTGATGAAGACATCCTTAAAAATGAAAAAGCACGGAATAAAAAAATCAAGCAGTTTGTTTCTGAATACGACCCTTTAGAAGTAAAACATAAAGACCAAGTTCTTGCTGTAATTTACTACGGAAATTCGCCCATAATAACAAAAATTAAATTTTATCCAGTTGCGTTGATCCTGATAATATTTCTGTTTATTTTGGCGGTATATCTCTTTTACAGGACTTCTAAATCTGCAGAGCAAAACCGACTTTGGGCAGGAATGGCAAAGGAAACGGCACATCAAATTGGCACTCCGCTTTCATCCTTAATTGGCTGGACGGAAATCTTAAAAACTGAAAATATCAATCAAGATTATGTTCAGGAAATAGAAAAAGACATTCAGCGTTTGGAAACCATTACCGATCGATTTTCAAAAATAGGATCTGTACCAAAACTCGAGCGATGCGATTTGGTTTCGGAAACAAAGAGCACATTTCATTATTTGAAAAATCGTACTTCAAAATTGATTGAATTCCAACTCAATATTCCAGAAAGCCCCATATTTGTTGATATGAATCCACAACTTTTTAGTTGGACCCTTGAAAACCTAGTAAAAAATGGAATTGACGCGATGAGAGGAAAAGGAAAAATTACAATTTCAATAGAACAAAACACCAAGCACGCGTTTGTTCGTATTACCGATACAGGCAAGGGCTTTACAAAAAGTGAAGCTAGAAAAATATTTGTTCCTGGCTATACCACCAAAAAACGAGGTTGGGGTTTAGGACTTTCTTTAGCAAAACGAATTATAGAAGAATACCATAGAGGTAAAATCCACGTTTTAAAAAGCGCTCCAAATCAAGGAACGACTATGGAAATTATGCTAAAAATTGATAGTTGAGAAATGAGTGAAAAAACTAATACGTTGCACACTGCAATTTTAAAAAATAACTGTCCCACTTGTTTTAGCACAGATGGTTTAGAACTCGTTTTCACCCAAAATGAAAAGGAAAACGCTTTTTGCTACAAACCGAATTCTAAAATAGATGAATCGCTCTATTGTAAAAATTGCAAAAATGTAATATACCCCGTAAATTGGACAACCGATATTGAGCGTGTATATAACTACAATAAAAAAATAGCGGAAACCAAAAGACTGTATCTTAAGGTAAAGCCGCTATTTTATATTTTAATTATTTCTGGCGTTGCAGTAATGGCAGCAGTTACTTATGCTCTAATTTCGTCGCTATAAATTCTGGCTGATAGCCTTTGCTAAATTTTGAAATTCATCTGAAGTCATTGCTATTTTTTTAGTAAATCGCATATCGTCCATATTGTTCAGCGGAATAAGATGTACGTGTACGTGTGGCACTTCCAAGCCAACTACAGCCATTCCAACGCGCTTACAAGGAACCGTTTTTTCAAGAGCGATAGCTACTTTTCTAGAAAACTGCATTAATTGTAAATACAGGTGTTCGCCCATATCAAAAATCTTATCGATTTCTTGTTTTGGAACGCATAGTGTGTGCCCTTTACTATTGGGGTTAATGTCTAAGAAAGCAATAAAATTTTCGTCCTCGGCTACTTTATAACTGGGAACTTCTCCTGTAATTATTTTTGTAAATAGTGATGCCATTGGTTAGTCTCTTGAAATTTCTAAGATATCAAATTTAAGAATTCCATTTGGAACTTGTATTTCGGCTACTTCACCTTTTTTCTTTCCCAACAATCCTTTTCCGATAGGGGAATCTACAGAAATTTTTCCAGACTTTAAATCTGCTTCACTTTGAGCGACTAGTTTATATTTCATTTCCATTCCGTTTGCTTGATTTTTAATCTTCACAGTAGAATGTACTAAAATTTTGCTCAAGTCTAATTGCGATTCGTCTATCAATCGGGCATTGGCAAGAGTTTCTTCTAATTTGGCAATTTTAAGCTCCAACATTCCTTGCGCTTCTTTGGCAGCATCATATTCAGCATTTTCGCTCAAATCTCCTTTATCTCTCGCTTCAGCAATAGCATTTGAGGCTTTCGGACGTTCTACATCACGTAGATTATCCAATTCATCTCTCAATTTTTTTAACCCCTCAGGTGTGTAATAAGATACTTTACTCATAACTTCATCGTTTGTGTATGCAGAACATACATATTCTATAATATAACAAAATCCCGACTCGTGGCGGGACTAACATTAATAAACTAAAAAAATCCCATACAGTGACGGGATTGTGTCAACAAATATACAAAAAATTTACTTGCTTTATATTTTGTTGTAATTTCGGCCTAAAATTTAATATTTTGAAAATAAACACCCTTTTTATACTTCTAATTTCGTTAGTCGCATTGTCTTGTTCAAAAAGTGACGTGAAGCAAAGTAAAAATCCGTACTTAACGAATCCTGTGGTTAGCATGACGTTAAATCTAAACCTTCCTGAATATAATCCGTTAAAATTTCCGGGAAATCACATAATCACTTCCCAAGGTATCAAAGGAATTGTTGTTTATTGTGTGAGCGACGATTATTATTTGGCATTTGATTTAACAGACCCGAATCACGTTCCTAATAGCTGCTCAAGAATGGAGATTAGTGGCATAATTGCAACCTGTCCTTGCCCCAATGAAGAGAATAGCTATTACATTATCTCTGGACAACACACCGTTGAACCTGACACCAAATATCCGATGCAACAATACCGCGCTGAAAGAAATGGCAATAGTATTGTTATAAGTAATTAATGCTTCGGCTTCGTTAAACAACCGTGCTTTTTCTTTGCTCGGCAACCTAACTTTGGTTCTTTACGAAATTAACATATAGTAAAACTAGACCCCGCAAATTTCGAGCGGGGTCTAAATTATTTTACTAAAATTTTATTGTAGCTCCAACTAAAAAATTGATTGTAGCCTGTGGATAATACCCAGCACCTTCTACAGTAGTAACCGTTCCTGGATTACTAAAATCATCATCCCAAGTATAAAAATATCCGTTAGAAATATAGTTCACGTTGAAGATGTTATTTACTAATCCAGAAAAGACTATTTCTTTAATCCAAGGAAGGTTATCCAATGTGTAAACGATATTTAAGTCGTTGATAAAGTAGCTATCGAGCTTAGAAGCTTCACTATCGATATTGCCCATATACTGTTCGCCAACAAACTTAGTAAGAAGTCCGAATTGTAATTTTGTTGTTGGTGAATATTCCAACATATTCCCAGCAACAACGGATGGTGAAAATGAAATATTCGTATTTCCAAGATTTACCAATTCACCATTTAGCGAAGTAACAAAATCTACATTTTTATTCGTGCTTAAGGCGATATTTGGCAGCGTTCTCAGGTTTTTAAATAGCTGAATTTCTGCATCTACCTCTAGCCCTAATCTGTAACTTTTACCGCTACTGGTTCGCAACGCTGCCCCAACATCATTCAACTCACCTGATAGCACCAATTGGTCTTTGTAATGCATATAAAATAAATTGGTATTCACCTTTGTTTTAGCTGATGCGAAACGCCAGCCTAATTCAAAATCATCTAACTTTTCTGGTGTAATAATGCCTTGCTCATAATCGTTTCGCGAAGGTTCGCGATGTGCTTTACCGTATGAGAAATAGAACTGATTCCCTGAATTCAACATATATGTTAGTCCTGCTTTCGGATTAAAAAAAGCATAATCCTCATCAATTTCCATCAACACCAAATCTGAAGTAATTCCAGTTGTATTGTAATTCAAAAACCTTCCTTGCAAGTCTCCAAAAACACTCAACTTGTCATTAAGTCTATAGGTTGCTTTTGAAAAAACAGTAAACTCACTCTTTTCGCCATTACTGTCGTAATAACGGTCTCTAATTTCAGAAGTGCTTGCATACCGTGCCCAAATAACTTCGCCATAATGGTCGCCAGTGTAGTAGCTATAAAATGCACCACCCGTAAAATCGATTTTGTTGTTTTTGTAATTCACATTTGCATTTACTGCGTAAAAATGGTTGTCTAACCAGCGACGACGGATAACATCTGTTCTATTTATTGTATCGCCCCCAATTTGAATAGGCTCGAAACCATAAGTAGTAAACTTCTGATCTTCTTTGTACTGCTCAAAATACCCTAGTCCTCGTGTATAGTTGAAAGATAGGTTTGTGCTCCAATTATTATCGAAACGTTGATTCCAAAGCAATTGATAATGATCCTGTGCATAATCGTCGATTTCATTGTCATAAAACTGAACATTACCGTCCGCGTCAGTATACATTCCTGCCGTATTAAAGGTTCTGTCGTTTTCAAGTTTTTCTGGATCCTCAAGACCGTTCCAAGATTGGTAAGTTATGTTCTTACCTCCAAAAACTAAAGCTTTTAGTAAGGTGTTGTCATCAACAAATGCTCCTTGCAGAAAATAAGATTTTAAATCGGAACTGGCTCTGTCTATGTAACCATCAGATTTGATGGTCGACAACCTTCCAGCCAATTCAAAATGTTCGGAAAGCAAGCCTGTACTGAACTTGACGTTGTGCTTACGTGTATTATAACTTCCAAACGAATTTGAAATCTCCCCATAAGCTTCATTTGAAACCGCATCGCTCAACAGATTTAAACTAGCTCCAAAAGCACCAGAACCGTTTGTAGATGTGCCCACCCCACGCTGAAGTTGCAAACTTTGAACGGAGGAGGTAAAATCTGGTAAGTTTACCCAAAATGTACCTTGACTTTCGGAATCGTTATACGGAATTCCATTTAGTGTTACATTTACACGAGAAGCATCACTCCCACGAACTCGAATATACGTATAACCCACACCAGCTCCAGCATCGCTCGTTGTTACAACCGATGGCATATAACTTAGCATATATGGAATATCCTGGCCTAAATTTCGGTTTTCGAGTTCTTCTTTGTCTAAATTTGAGTGTGTAATTGGAGAATCTGCGTTAACGCGGATGGCTTGAACTAGTACTTCGTCTAATGATTCAATTTTTGAGGAATCCTGCGCTTTTTCCTGAAGTGCTTCCTGCGCATTCGAAGTAATAAAAATTGCAGTGAAAGCTGCAGAAATCAATAACTTTTTCATTCGTAATAATTTTAAATTTTACGAATAAAAGGGGCGTTATTCTTGGTTTGTTAAATGGTTTAAATTAAAAATCCCTGAAACAATACGTCGCGTATTATTACAGGGGGTTCCTATGTGTTTTCCCTTAGCAGCATTACCTGCCCAGGTTCTTTGGGTATAATCTCAGCCAGAATGATTAACGATTTTAAATTGCAAACTTTAGATTTTAAAAAATCAAAATATTCAATCAGATATCTACAATCGTTAATCCCTTAGCACCCCTTTGAGATGTTCGGCAAAGATACAATCCTTTTTATAATTCAGTTCAACAATCTGCATTTTTAGTTTTATGACAATCGCTTTCTTTTCATTTTTGAATAAATTTGAAAATCGCTTTTTTCATTTCTATAATTTTACCATATTATTAATAAATGCGAACTTGTATCGTATTTACATTTGAAAAATGTCTGCCTCCCGAAATAAATTCACATTTAAGATAATCCTCAGCTATTTAGTTTTGGGTGTGTTATCGGTATTAGTCGCGCTTTTTTTATATTCAGAATTTGAAAAGTTAACATCACAAAACATTGACAGTTTCGGCGAGAAGAAATTTATTGAAACAGGATCGCTCATCAATCTAGTCTATGAAGCCGATGGATTTGCGAGAATAGCGCTCTTAACAGAAGAAGATAGTGACTTTGAAAAATACATGCTTAAAACAGATTCGTTATTCCTTAAAATAAAGGAAATTAAATCGCTTTCTACCAACGAGTTTCAACTAAAGCAATTAGATAGTGTTAAATCGCTTCTCATAGAAAAAAGTCAGAATATTGAGCAATTACGCATTTTAACCCTGACAAATAAAAAAGATACTTCTCTCGATGAAATAATGAAAGAAGTTCAAAAGTTAGAGGCTTCCATTGGAGTAATTTCTGTAGAAACACTTTACAAAGACCCGTCAAAACTTAGCAAGCGAGAACGGCGCATTTGGCAATCGTATGCCGAATATTTAAACAATAGTCCCGCACGCGATACGGCAACCGTAAAATCTAAAACAGTAGATTCTATGTTGGCTGCCTCGCGATACATTGTTTCTGAAGCCAAAAAAGCAAACTCACGAATTAGCAAATCTTTACTACAGAAAGAGAATGAACTTATCCGAAACGACCTTAATATTTCAGAACGGTTAAGGGAAATTATTGCCAGTTTCGATTCTGAAATAACAAAAAAGAACAAATTAGAACTTGAAAAACGTAAAGCTACCATCGAAAGAGCTGGTGCTGTTTTAAAATATGCTGGAATAATCGGCGGGGTGGCAATGCTAATTTTTTCATATTTAATTCTTTCAGACTTTTTTAGGGCAGAACGTTATAAAAAGAACTTAGAAGAATCGAAAGCCTACGCCGAATATTTATTAAAAAGCAGGGAACAACTAATTTCGACAGTTAGTCACGATTTAAAAACTCCTTTAAACAGTATTAGCGGGTATTCCGAATTATTTGAAAATTTCACCCTCTCTGAAAAACAGAAGTACTATTTGTCGCAAATAACCTCAAGCACCCACTTTATATCGCAACTCGTAGATGATTTATTAGATTTTTCTAAGCTTGAAGCAGGAAAGCTTTCCATTGAAAAAACTCCTTTTTCTTTAGAAAATATACTTATTGAAGCTGGAAATGCCGTAAAACAACTTTATCCCGACAAGCCTGTTGCATTAAAAATTTCAATTCCAGAGACATTAAAAGGTCAAATCTTCTTAAGCGATCCGCTACGCATTCGACAGATTATAAACAATTTAGTTGGCAATGCTTTTAAATTTACTGCAGAAGGAAGCGTTGAAATAAAAGTTGAATTATTAAAAACAAAGAAGCAAGTTTCTACAATTCAAATTGCTGTAATTGATACAGGAATTGGAATTTCAGAGGAAAAACAACAACTTATCTTTAATGAATTTACCCAAGCCGAATCTAATATTGCTCACAAATTTGGTGGTAGCGGTTTGGGTTTAGCAATATCCAAAAAACTTACTGAGCTTTTAAATGGAACTTTAAAAGTGCAAAGTATAATAGGCAAAGGAAGCAAGTTTACTTTAACACTCTCTCTGGAGAATTCTAAAACATTTTTTCATAAAAAACCCGAAACAGAACGTGTTGCTTTTAAAAATTTGAAAGGTGTTGTAATTGACGACGACCACAGCCTCCGTTCATTAACGCAGGAAATGTTACAACAAATGGGAGTTGAAACGCAAAGTTTTGATGGCTTGCTTAGTTTTCAAAATTCAAAAACAGATTACGAATTTGACTTTATTTTAACCGATATTCAAATGCCAAACAACGATGGGTTTTCGGTTCTAAAAAGCGTGAAACGGAACGAAGTTGATTTTTATAATAAGCAGCCAGTAATTGCAATGACGGGAAGTCGCGAACATACTAGAGAATTCTACTTAAATCAGGGGTTTGACGAAATGCTGCCCAAACCTTTTACCCGAGAATCTTTAAATAAAGTGCTGCAAACTATTTTTCCAAAGCACATAACTATATTAGAGGTGTCAAATTTTAATAAAAACACCTCAACAGAGTTAAATACAAATGATGCTAATAAAAACGGAAATTTTGATTTATCACTATTAAAATCTTTCGTGAACTCGACCGAATCACTTCGGGAAATACTCGCGCTATTTAATAAACAAACTGAAAAAGATTTGACTTTTTTAAAAGAAGCGGTTAATGAAAATAATGTAGAAGCAATTAAAGATACAGCACACCGAATGTTAACGATGAGCCGTCAAATAAAGGCTGTAAAAATTATTTCAATTTTAGAGAAAATGGAATCATACCCTGTAAATAAAATAGAAAAAGCTGAAATGGAAAGCGATTTAAAAGAATTGGAATTTTGGGCAAACGTATTGTTGAATGAATTGAAAAAGGTATAAGCTTACAATTCAATATTGTAAAGTTCCAATTTATTGTAAAGCGTTTTACGAGTAATATTTAGAAGTTTCGCAGCTTTCGTTTTATTAAAATCAGCTTCTTTTAAAGCGTTTAAAATGAGTTGTTTTTCATTAGTTTCTTTAGAGTAATCAACACTTTTAGAAGTCGATTTTTTATAAAGAATTACTTCACGCGGAATTACCTGTAATGGTATTAAATCTGAATTTGTTAACAAAACCGAACGCTTTATTACATTTCGAAGTTCACGAAGGTTTCCAGGCCAAGCATAATTTTTAAAAGCTTCTTCCACCTCTTTCGAGAGTCCTAAAACTTCCTTCCCTAACGATCTATTAGCTTCATTTAAAAAATATTCAATAAAAAGAAAAAGATCTTCTTTACGCTCGTGCAAGGACGGGATACGAATAGAAAACTCATTTAATCTATGATATAAATCTTCTCTAAAAGTTCGCTCCGAAACTGCCTTCAATAAGTCTTCGTTGGTTGCCGAAATAATACGCACATCTACATCAATTTCGGTATTACTACCCACTGGTTTTATTCTTCGTTCTTGCAAAGCGCGCAATAATTGTATTTGGTTTTCATAGGAAAGATTACCAACCTCATCCAAAAAAAGGGTTCCTCCGTTGGCAGCTTCAAAATGTCCTTTTTTATCATTTATAGCCCCTGTAAAACTTCCTTTTAAATGGCCAAAAAACTCACTTGCGGCAATTTCGTTCGGAATAGCGCCACAATCTACAGCTACAAATGTTTTATTTCGTCTATCACTGTAATTATGAATTGCTTTGGCGGCCACTTCTTTTCCTGTTCCACTTTCTCCTTCAATTAAAACACACATGTCTGTAGGCCCGACAAGTTTTAGGTACTCGTTAAATTTTTTAGAAGTTTCGCTTATTCCTTTTACAAACACTGGATTTTGTTGTACAACTTCTAAATTAGCAACCTCTTGCGAAGTGTTGTGCTCCAATTTGGTTTTAAGGACAGTCGAGTTGTTTTTTGAAGCTTCATTAATTATCATCAACAATTCTTCTGGGAGAAAAGGTTTAGAAATATAATCTAAAGCGCCCTTTTTTATTGCCATAACCGCCGTGTCAACTTCGGCATACCCAGTCATTAAAATTACTTTCGTATTTGGAGAAACTCTCTGAACGTATTCTAATAAATCCAGTCCAGAATCATCTGGCAGTTTTAGATCGGTTATCAAAAAATCGAAAGATGCACTAGACAAAGACTTGCGCCCGTGTGCTCCTGTTAACGAAATGGATATTTCAAAACCTTTGCGTTCTAAAAACGAACCGAGCATTTTTCCAAACGCAACGTCATCTTCAATTATGTGTATTTGCTGAATCATTATCGAACTTGAAAAGGTAAAAATAGCAAGTATAAACTGTGATAATCTTTAAAGTTATCACAAAAAAGGCATCCAAAATTGGACGCCTTTTCTCGAAGTATTGAATCTAAAACACTTGCAGCTTACTGCTTCTTTAATTCATTTTTAATCATTTCGCCATTAGCGTTTACATAAACCGTTGCGGTTTTAGCATCATTAGTGGCGAGATGAATTTTGTAATCACCCTGAGCATTCACATAAGCTTTTGAAATGGTCGCTCCGTTAAAGTTTTTAGCTACGGTATTTTTAACGGATTGCGGTAGTTCAGACACCATTACTTCCTTGTAATTTTGTACAGCCGTAGCACTTTGGGCAGCGATTAGTCTTTTACTAGACTCAGTTTCAACCGAAGCTTGCACTGTCTTATTTTTCGCACTTACTACCTCAGTAGCCTGTGCGTTGGCAACGGTTAAACCTCCTAATACAATGGCTGTACTTAATAGTAACTTTTTCATAGTCTTAATTTTTTATTTGATTTTTATTTTTTCCTTTTCAACTTTGATAGCTGCTTTGTATATAGAAAAATTAGTGCCAAATAATGACAGAATCACTTTCTAAAACAAATAGACTGTTTTTCAGTTAATTACTAAAATAGAAGTAAAAAAAATCAAATGAAGACTGTATAATAGACTGAACGCTTGTGTAAATATTATACAAGTTTTGTGTACTTCTTATTCAATTCTTGGAGGTTTCCGATTGGATTTTTTAAAAGCACGCTCTTTTTTAGACTTTAAACGGCGCTCAATCGCATTTTTAGAAGGTTTGGTTTTTTTGCGTTTTTTGGCAACTTTCAGATTTTCTTGAAGTAAGCTAACCAATCTTTCAATAACAATAGCCTTATTTCGGTGTTGGCTTCTCGTTTCTCCACATTGTAGCGTAAGGATGCCATCAGCAGATAATTTTGAAGATAATTTATCACGAAGTCGATCCTTCTCAATATCCGAAAGAGCTCGCGAAGATTCCAAATCGAATGCAACTTCAACTTTCGAGGCTGTTTTGTTCACATGCTGCCCGCCAGGGCCGCTGCTGCGAATGCCTTTAAAGTTGAGTTCAGTAAGAAGAATTTCGACGTCCATTAAGATTGATGTACTGGATTTAAAAGATCGTTTACGGTTTTTACAGGATTGAAGGTTATAAGTGGTACTTCCACAAAAACAGTGTTCCAATTTGCCATGGCTCCATTCCACAATCCAGGAAGTTCTAATGCCTTTATAGGCTCTCCCTGATATGATTTTTCCGAAATAAAACCAGCATTTGGGTCTGCAAACTCTAAGAGATTGAATTTGTCTCCTTTATAATTACGAACCCCACAAACTAAGTCTACCGGATTAAAATGCGTTGCCTTTGAAACCAACGCTTTTTGCTCTGGATTATCAATGTTAATCTGCGACATTTCCACGATTTGATATGAAATTGCCCCGTTTGTATTTTTTACAATAAACGGTCCTCCCCCTGGAGCTCCTGTGTTTTCCACTACTCCACAAATTCGGATAGGACGTTCCAGTATTTTTAATAAAGCAACCTTATTATTAGAAATCGTTTCTATTTGCAATTCTTCCGAAATAAAACTTGAAGCTTCGTTTCGTAATTCTTCCGAGGGGTTTTCAGCTTTTAACTTTGCTACAAAATGAAAAATTTGTTGCTGAAGTTTAATTAATTTTCCTGCCAACACCTTTTTCTGAAAAGCTATGGTTTCCACAAAGCTTTCGGAAACTACATTGTCTATATTCTTAATAAAGATGATATCGGCATCTATTTTGTTTAAATTTTGAAGTAAAGCGCCGTGGCCTGAGGGTCGAAAAAGCAAATCTTCATTTTGATCAAGGAATAGTTTGTTATCTAAGGTTGCTGCAACTGTATCGGTTTCCTGATTCTGAAACGAGTAGGAAATATTGAATTCTGTATTGGTTTCCTCCTTTATAAACTTTTGAATTTGATTGTATCTCTTCTGGAATTTCTTTTCGTGCTCTTCGGAAACCGTAAAGTGTAAATTCGCCACTCCGTTAGAAGTTGCATAAAAAGCAGCTTCGTATAATTGTTCTCCAAAGGCGGTGACATAACCGGTTTCCTTTTTATGAAATGGCACTAGTCCTTTTGGTGTATGGCTAAAGTTTAAGCCTTCATTACTTAGCATTTCGTGTACAAACAACAAATTTCTCTTTCCTTTTTCGAAGCGTTGGAAGTCCGGAAATTTTTGAGTCAAGTTTTTGAAAACCATTTCTGAAAAAGCGAATTTTTCAACTGAATCGAAAAAGGTTTTCAAATCCTTATTTTCAGATTTTTCTAAGAAAACGTCTATGTTTTCGTTTGCGTCATAATTTTCTAGAAAACGATGTAGCAACTTAAACATTCGTGTTGCAGCGCCTGAAGCAGGAACGAATTTCAGTAAATCTAAGTTGTCTTTTTTGTTTTCAAAAAGTTCAGCAAATTCTTGTTGCTCTTTTTCTGAGAACACTTTAATACCGTTATGTATAGATGCAGCTCCCACAACATTCGCAAAAGGAATACCCGTTTTAAAAATTTCAAGTTGACGTTCTATTTCTTCCTCTGAAATTCCTCTAGCCTTTATTTGTTGCTTGTTTTTTTCTGTAAACATTTTCTGAATGTAATTTTAATCCTTCTAAAGTCTATTAACCCTCAAGTTATTGAAACATATAAGTATACTATTAATTTTCTGCTTTGCTGACTACAAGTCATAAAAAAAGGGAGAGTCTATATTTTGAAAGCGCTATTTAGCTCATCACAATACTAGTCTCCACTCTCTTAACCTACTCCATTCCAAAAATGACTTAATACCGAGTCAATAAAAACCTACAAGAAGTAAATGGAGTAATATTTTTAAACGTATGTAAAATTATGAAAATAATAGAAACCACTGACTTTAACTACTATAAATAAACTTTTAAAAATTAACTTTGCGTTCTATGAAAAATCGAAAGTTAAAAAATAGCGAACTCGAGCGCATAAATCCTGAAGAATATAAGGTTACCAAAAAAACGCCGCTTATTATTATTTTAGACAACATTAGAAGCCTAAACAATATTGGATCTGTTTTTCGTACTGCGGATGCGTTTTTAGTGAAGAAAATTTATCTCTGTGGCATTACTGCAAAACCACCACATAAAGACATTCAAAAAACTGCTTTAGGCGCTACGGATAGCGTAGATTGGGAATATGTTGAAAACACACTAGACTTAGTTGAAAAACTTAAAAATAAAGGCGTTTTCATTGCTTCTATTGAACAAGCCGAACTTTCCGTAGACCTTAACGATTTTTCTGTACAAGAAGACTTGACATATGCTATAATTTTTGGAAACGAAGTGAAAGGCGTACAGCAAAAAGTAGTTTCGGCAAGCGATACGGTAATTGAAATCCCACAATACGGAACCAAGCATTCGCTTAATATTTCAGTAAGCGTGGGTGTTGTTGTTTGGGACCTTTTTGTAAAACTGAGGGGAACCAAAAGTCGGTAGTTCGTAGTCAAAATTTTAAAAAACAATTTTCCTTTATATTATTTTCTCAAAAAAACCGATTTGTCAATAATTCTACGTGAATCAAGACAATGCTAAAAACCCCAAGTACAATAGCAAATTTTAAAATATTGTGTAAAGCCATATAATGTATCTTGTTTTTAGAATACCATAAAACTGTAAGAAACACTAGCAAGCCTAATATACTTGCATAAAAGTAGTACTCCATATACCCAATTTCTGATTTAAATTTTGTGATAAGAAGTACAATGGGCACCAATGTTAACACACTTAAAATTGTTAACATTACCTTTGATGTTTTTTCACCATAAACAACAGGTATAGTATTGTAACCGTGTGTTAAATCTCCTTTGATGTTTTCAAGATCTTTCACCAATTCGCGCATTGCAATTAATAAAAAAACAAAGGTGGCGTGTACGAAAATTACGATATCGAAGTTGCCATAATGAATAAATATTGCAAAAAAAGGAACTACAGCAAGAATTGCAGCTGTAATATTTCCTATGAACGGATATTTCTTTAATTTATGTGAATAAAACCAAAGTACAAAAATATAAATTGAGAAAAAAAGCACGGCTTTAAACGAAACATAGCTCGCAAAAACAACCGACAAAAAGTTAAGTACAAAATAAGCCGAAAGCTTGGTGCGCTGACTCACCAGTTTATCTAACATTGTTTTTCGTGGACGATTTATTAAATCCTTCTCACTATCGTAAAAGCTATTAATAATGTAACCACCAGCAATTGCAGATGAAGATGCTAAAACGAGCATTAATAAATTCACATCAAACAAGACTTGTCTCACAGGCAAGTCGGGTGCTAAAATGTAAATGCTTGTAAGGTATTGTGCTATTACAATTATTAAAATATTATAACCCCGAACTACCGAAAACAGACTGAAAAACTTAAGAAGAAAGAGTTTTTGTTTTCGTGAGAGCATAAAATATACAGTTGAAAAGAGAAATAGAAGTAAAAACCACTGTAACTTCTCGAAGGGTATCGAGATCATCAGAATCTGAAATTACTAAAAAAATTGGTTTGCACCCTCAAGCACATTGCATTACGGTGCGCACCAAATCTAACTATCTAAAAGTTATAAACTACTTCGAGCTTATAATCTTTTAATGCTTGCCTGGCCTTATCAATATCTTCAGTAAAGCCTAACATATAACCGCCACCGCCAGAACCGCATAGTTTTAAATAATATGCGTTGCTGTCTATTCCTTTTTTCCAAAGTTTATGGAATTGTGCAGGAATCATCGGTTTAAAATTTTCCAACACTACTTTCGAAAGTTGTTTGATATTGCCGAAAAGTGATTTTACATCACCCATAAGGAAGTCATCTACACAGGCATCAGTATGCTTTACAAACTGATCTTTTAGCATATTCCTAAAACCTTCCTGCTTCATATTTTCCATAAAAATCTGAACCATTGGCGCAGTTTCTCCAGTGCTACCACTATCTAACAAAAACACCGCGCCTTTCCCATTTTCTGTTTGAGAAGGAATTCCTGCGGGCTCAATATTGTTTCCAGAATTAATAAGAATAGGCAAACTTAGATAACTGTTTAACGGATCTAAACCCGAAGACTTTCCGTGGAAAAAAGATTCCATTTCGGCAAATATTGCTTTCAGCTTTAACAGTTTGTCGCGTGTAAGGTTTTCTAGAACCGTAATTTTATTATTTGCGTATTTATCATATACTGCAGCCACTAATGCGCCGCTACTACCCACGCCGTAACCCTGTGGAATACTACTATCAAAATAAAGCCCTGCTTTTACATCGGCTTCCAAAGATTCCATGTCAAACGAAACTAATTCTGGTTTTTCTGTTTGCAGCGTTTTTAAGTATTCTGCCAAACGTTTTAAACTTGCGTTAGAATTGTGAGTAGCAATTGTATGATGCTCATCTATTTTTAATGCTCCTTTATAGAAATTGTAAGGAATAGAGAGTCCTTTGGAGTCTTTAATAATTCCGTACTCGCCGAAAAGAAGAATTTTTGAATAAAATAAAGGACCGTGCATATGTTTTTGGTTGTAGTTATAGATGTATAAATTTCAATTTAGGAATCTAAACATCAGGCAAAGATACGAATTTTAACAATTCGGACGAAAAAAATATTTTCTAAAATTATAAGTTTTCAAATGCAATTGTCTGTTATAAAAGAGAGTATAGAATATTCATCAATTCATTGTCGCACCAAAACCAACTTGATCAACAATAAATTCTTTGTTTTTACAGAAATCGGCTAATTCCAATTTAATAAACTGTAAAACGGTCTCAGCTTCCCATTCAGGATAAAGTAAGTGAACATTTGCACCCGCATCGAGTGTAAAACAGGCTAAGCTGTTTGTCTTCTTTCTAAATTCCCAAATGCGGTTTATTATTTCTAATGTATTCGGTTTCATTAAAATAAAATAAGGCATAGAAGTTAGCATCATTGCGTGTAGCGATAAAGCTTCACTTTCTACTATTTTTATAAATTCCGGAATATCCCCATTCTTTAGAATTGGAATTAATTTTGACAGATTTGATTGCGCTTGTTCAAAACGCTGTTCTGCAAAAGGATGTTTGTGCATTAAATCGTGCCCAACTGTACTGCTGACTTGCTTTTCGCCTTTATCGACCAATAAAATGCAATCTCTATAATTCGAAAACTTTGGATGAATTTTGAATGGAAATTTTGTTCCGAAGAGATTGCTACTTCCCTCTATTTCGGGATGTACGCCCCAAACAATTAGCGGTCCTTCCAAGCTTCGGCACGCACTTCCTGATCCTAACCTAGCAAGAAAAGAAGCTTTTTGAATTTCGGCTTCACTCAGGGATTGACCATCCATACCCGATTGAAGCTGAACCTCCATATTGACTAAGCACAGTGCTAAAGCGCTCATTCCACTTGCAGATGAAGCAATGCCGCTACTGTGCGGAAAACTATTTGAAGTTTCAATTCTAAACTTATAATCTTTCAGAAATGGTAAATACACTTGAACCCTTTCAAAAAATTTCAAAACTTTTGGTTCGAAGGATATTTCTCTTCTTCCGTCAAGAAATACTTCAAATTGAAACTTACTTGAAGCATTTACTTTTTCAAAAGAAAGCTTCGTATTTGTGTGGCAATTACTTAATGTAAAGCTAATTGAAGTATTTTTCGGGAGTTGTTCACCGTATTTCCCCCAATATTTTACCAAGGCGATGTTACTGGGGCTCTGCCAAGAAACACTGCCTTTTTCAAGATTTAAAGAATATGGTTTTGGGATAAATTTTGCTTCCAACATATATTAGCTTTTCAACTCGCAAATATAACAAAATGCGGGTGAGTTGGAATTGAGCGTAAATTTTAGAGTTTTCTTGAAACACCCCTTAATTGAAACCCGCTTAGTCTTTCTTTTTTAGATATATTTGAGTTTCATTTTAGCAATATTTTATGGAATTATCTAAGTTTCTTGCTTCATTAATCCCTTTTAAACCCGACGAGTTGCAAGACATTGTTTCGCATTTTGAAAAGGAAAATATTCCAAAAAACACAATGCTAATCGAGCAAGGACAGGTGAGTAAAAAACTGTATTTCATAGAAAATGGAATGGGCAGAAGTTATTACCTTAAAGAAGACGGTAAGGAAGTTACTCAGTGGTTTTTTGGAGTAGGTAAATTTATGAGCAGTGTGGATAGTTTTTTTCAACAAATTCCGAGTATATATTACCTAGAAATTTTGGAAGATTCTACTGTGTATTCAATTTCAAATGAAAATATGGATCTTCTGTTTTACAAATACCATAAAATGGAAAAATTAGGGAGGTTAGTTTCTATTGAAATGCTTACCAAGGTTGTAAATAAGCTAAATGCAATTCAATTTCAAACGGCTCGTGAACGCTATGAATATATGTTGGCCGAATTTCCAGATATTTCATACCGCGTGCCGCTTGGCCATATAGCTTCGTATCTTGGAATGACACAAGAAACGCTAAGCCGCATAAGAAAATGAAGACTTAAGACCGCTGCGCTGAAAGACGTAAGATCTAAGACAAATCCTTGTTTACAAGTCATTTTCATATAAATACGTTCTTTTGCTGTGCGCTCTGTGCCTCCGCGGCATAGACATCATTACGTCCAAAAGTCCTATAGTTTAATGTCTTTCATTTTAAGCCATTTAGCTTTAGGTAACTTCAAAACCGTTTTTGACATAAGTCAAAAGAAAACCCCTTTATTCGCCTTATCTTCGCAGTGTAATTAAAAAATCATTACCAATGCAAATCAATAAAGTCGTTTTTAGCTTTCTTTTTTTCAGCATTGCTGGATTATTTTCAATAAGTAGTTTTTCCCAGCAATTGGATCCTGTACTTCAGGACTTGATTACCAAAGGAGTTAATAAAAGTCAAACGGTAACCATTAATAACATTGAGGCAGAACAAGCTAAGCTGGACCAGCGATTGGCAAAATCGGTATTCATTCCAAAGGTGACATTAAATGGAAGTTACACGCGCTTAAATGATGATTTAAAATTTGATGAGGACACTCAAAATTTATTGATGGCCACACAAAAACTGGTGATAAAAGAAGCAGCTGGACTACCTTTTAATGCACCGTTTCCAGATAATATTCCGTTAAGAGAAACCCCAAATCTTCAGGACAAGAATATTTTAAAATCATCTGTAGACGTAGATTGGGTACTCTTTAGCGGACTTGAGGCCACAAATGCCATCAAGGCCAGCAAGCACAAAGAATCTTCAATAAATTATTTAGGAATGGCAGAAAAAGACAAACTCGCCCTTAAAATAATTGAAACCTATGACAAACTCGCATTAGTGTATGCTTCAGAAAGTGTATTAAACACTTCGGAAAACTACCTTAACGAACAAGCACATTTTGTTAGAAAAGCCATAGAAAACGGTCTTGCCACACCAATCGACAGAAAAAAAATTGAATTGGCACAACAGCAATTGGCAGGAAAAAAATTAGAGTTTGAACACAATAAAGTTCTTCTTATTGAAGCCTTGAATCAACTCACTGGTGAAGATCGAGATAATTTACGAATGCTAAGGCCAACATTGGAATCATTTAGACTGAGTGCTGTTTCTAGCACTGAAAAACGGAACGAAATAAAAGCGCTTGAAGAGGCTGAAAAAGCAACTATTTACAAATCGAAAATGGAGCAAAGTCATTTTATTCCAAAAGTTGCGGTAAAAGGACATTACGAGTTTATTGACAATTACCTTTCCCTGCTCGACCCAAAATGGTTTGTGGGCGTTGGGATTCAGTGGAATGTTTTTGATGGAAATCAATCACATTTAAAAGCCAAAAAATCAAAATTGGAAAGTCAGATATATCGAGAGCGAATCGAGGAAGCCGAAGAAATGATTGACTTAAGTATTGTGAAAGCAGAGCAGGCATATCAATCTACCTTACAAAATTCCGTAATTGTAGAAAAAGAAATCGAGTTGGCAACCGATACGTATGAAATGGTGAATAAGCAACACAAAAACGATTTAGCCTCGATAAATGATGTATTAGACGCCTTGAACGATTTGGAAAAAGCAAATTTTAAACTGCAAGAATCTTATTTTGATCAGCGAAGAGCCGTAACACAACTGCTACACGCCAAAGGAGCTTTACAGTATTAATACCACTCAGAAAAAAATTATATAAAAACCTTTCGACTTCGTTCAAGGTGACAAAACTAAAACCACTAAAATGAAATCAACAAAAACAATACTAATCGGTCTATTTTCCTTGCTAGCTCTAAGTTCTTGCGGGAATGACAAGATCACTTCCGAAAGAGGTAAAGTTAAGTTTGAAACTATCTCGCTTAGCAGCAAGCTAGGTGGACGGATTTCAAAAATATATGTAACCGAAGGACAAGAAGTTAAAAAAGGAGACACTTTAGCCTATATCGACATTCCAGAAGTTGTTGCAAAAATGATGCAAGCCGAAGGTGCTATTACCGCAGCCCAAGGACAGTTAAATATGGCGTTTAACGGCGCTACCTCGGAACAACAAAGCCAGATAGACCAACAGCTTAACTCTGGGAAAGCGCAACTTAAATTCGCTCAAGAATCATATAACCGTATGTATAATATGTATAAAGATTCCTTGATAAGCCAGCAACAATTTGATGAAGTTAAAATGAAACTGTCAATGGCTCAAGCACAAGTAGATGCCTTAACGGCGAAGCAATTGGAAGTAAAAAAAGGCGCGCGTCAAGAACAAATAGAACAAGCTCAAGGTCAGTTAGATCGTGCTTTAGGAGCCAAAGAAGAAGTAGCTTCTGCTTCTGAAGAAAAGTATTTAATAGCCCCAACCAATATGTCTGTTGAAACCATCAGCCTTGAGGAAGGTGAATTGTTGACTCCTGGCTACAGCCTGTTTAATGGCTATAAAAAGAACAGTGTTTATTTTAGGTTTACGATTCCTGAATCAAAAATCTATGACTTCAAGCCAAATCAAATTCTAACATTGGAAAATCCTTATACCAAAAAAGAAATACAGGGAAAAATAGTTGCTATAAATCAGCTTGCTCAATACGCCAACATTACCAGCACAGCACCTTTATATGAATTGGATGAATCTATTTATGAATTGAAAGTGGTTCCGACAGAAAATGTTGAAAACGAAACATTTTATCTGAATGCAACCATGCTGATTAAAAAGAAGTAAGCTTTTATCGATAATGACTTAGGTTAATATTCAAAACAAAACGAGAAACAACGAACCTTTTAAGTCCTATCTAGAATGAAAATCTAAATTATGAATAAGTTTTTAAAATTAGTTCGTGTAGAGTTTAAGCGCATTTTTTCAAATGATGTGCTACTTGCCATTTTTTTTGGGGCGCCAATTCTATATGGATTTTTGTTTGGGTATGTGTACCAGCAAGCGAAAGTTGTGGACTTACCTATTGTAATTATCGATCAAGACCGCAGCCCTACCACCGATAAAATCATTGATGCCTTTGGAGATAATGAAGGATTGTTAGTTAGTGATGTACGCTACTCAGCTGGAGATATTATAGCAGAAATGCCGACAAAACAATATGCTGCCGTAATTACGCTACCCAGTAATTTTGAAGCCGACGTTTTTCAAAAAAGACACCCTGAAATCCGAGTGGATTTGAACATGGCCAATATTCTAAACGCCAATACCGCCAGCGTTAACATACAATCTGTTTTAATGACACTAAACGCTGGGATGGAAATAGAAGCTCTTAAAAAACAAGGCTTGCATCCAGCTCAAGCTTTCAGTTCGTACGAAAGCTTCAAAATCAATTTCAACAAACTTTATAACTCCACTGGGAATTATGTAACTTTTATGTTGCCCGGCTTGTTGGGTGCAATTATGCAACAAATTATTTTCTTGGCAATGGCTTTGGTTTTCTCAAGGGATTTTGAAGATGGTTATTTTGGAAAATTGATAAGGGAAAGCAAATCGTCCTTATACCATATCGCACTTAAAGCAACGCCGTTTTTACTGATGCTTCCGTTAATATGGATGGCCGTCGGTTTATTTTTTCCGTACTTTAATATAGCTGCCAACGTCTTTAACTTCCCAATGTTGGTTTTGGTAACACTATTGACCTTAGCATCGATGGCTATTGGAATGTTGTTTTCTATCGCCATCCCGAGTCAGTTAAAAGCTACTGAACTTTTGATGGTAATTTCCACCCCTGCATTTATTTTAAGTGGTTTCACTTGGCCAACTATGGCAATTCCTTCCGCGATTACAAATATTGCCCAATTCATTCCGCTGACACAGTTTTTAAGTGGATTTAGAAAAGTTGCGTTCTATGGTGGAAATCTATCTTCTATTAAATCGGAGATAGGAATGTTGTCACTTATAGCAATAGTTTCTTTTGTGTTTATGGTAATTTTGCTTCAGATAAAAATTCATCGGTTTGAAAAGAAAAGTAAAACCACAATTGAAGGCATAGAATCGTAAGCGAAGTAACACGAGTATAAAAACACAAACAACTTTCAAGAAATTTTATATCAAAAAACCCTATCTTTCACGAAAGTTTGAAGCCAATAAAAAAATCTTTAAAAATAAAACCATGAAAAACTTAATCTTTCTTTTCGTCTTGGCATTATTCACCTCGGCTGTGCAAAGCCAATCATTAACCGAAAAAGAAATTACGGGTACTTGGCAGGTTGTGAGTATTGCCGATGAAGGAACTAACCCTAAGGAAGCTCAAGAAATGGTTTTTGCTTATATAGACCTTTATCCAGACCATACTTTTCAACTAAGAATGAAAACTGCAAAAGGGCATATAAACACCTTTAAAAATGCCACTTGGAGTTTTGACGAAGCTACACAAACTATAACGAACTCAGATGGCCGTTTCCCGATTATTGTTTCAAAAATTAATAGTAAAATAATTTTTGAACTGTCTGGAATAGGAATGAAACTTGAAGTTGTAATGCCTATGTAATTCTTTAGGCTCAAAAAAATAATTACCCTTTTACAACAGCAAGTGGAGTTAATTCTACTTTAACCTTAACCAAATCTTCTTGTAAAGCCATTACCTCTTTAATATCCTTATAAGAACTCGGTGCTTCATCCAAATCCTTTTTATGACGAAGCGCATGTAGCACGCCCATATCTTTCAACTGAGCGACTTCCTTTTTAAGGTCCAGACTTCTCCGAGCTTCAGCACGGCTCATTACTCGTCCTGCCCCGTGCGAACAGGAGTTAAAAGAAAGTGGATTCCCTTTTCCTTTTACCAAATAAGAACTTGTTCCCTGAGAACCGGGAATCATCCCCCACTCTCCCTTTTCGGCACGAGTGGCTCCTTTTCTGTGAACCATCAATTTTTCTCCGAAATGAGTTTCCCAAGCGGCAAAATTATGTGGTTTATTGATAAAGTTTGAAAACTCTACCGATGGCACAAACTCCGCAAATGCATCTTTTACTCGTTCCATCATCAACTTTCGGTTTTGTAAAGCAAACTCGATGCAGTAATTCATTTCTTTGAAGTAATTATCGTATTCTACTGTTCCCCGTAGAAAATATGACAAATCCTTAGGTACATCATCGCCTCGTTTTTTAGTTTCTTTCACTGCTTCTTTATGGTAGTGGTTGGCTACAGTATATCCAATGTTTCGCGATCCAGAATGCACCATAATCCAAATATATCCATCAGAGCCTTTTTGAATTTCAATAAAATGATTTCCACCGCCCAAGGTTCCCACTTGATATCTTCCTCTCTCATATTCTTTAGAAACAATCGGCAAATCCTCCTTCAATTCTGGCATCCATGTATCATCTTGTTTTTCTTTGTGATGGTTAAACCCAACAGGTACAGTTTCTCTGATTCTGCTCATTATCTTCTTTAAGTCATCCAAATCCACTTCCGTCAGATTGGTTCTTAAAGAACACATACCACACCCAATATCCACGCCAACCGCATTTGGAATAATGGCATCTTTAGTGGCCAAAATTCCGCCAATAGGCATTCCATACCCTTGATGGGAATCGGGCATAATGGCGATATGCCTAAACGCAATTTCCAAATTAGCCAAGTCCTTCGCCTGCTGAAGGGCGCCTTCTTCAAGTTCATCCAACCACAATTTGATTGGAATCCGCTCTGTTTCAATTTTCTGTATCATAAATTTAATATACGAATGTTTTAGACTAAAAACAAGCCTGTAAAATAGGCGTAAGTCCACCATTCAGACAAGTTCGAGATGATGTGTTTTTATTTAGTTTGGAGCCTTTGTGCCACCGCGAATTGCACTAACCCACCGGACGGACAGGTTTACACGAAATTGTTTTTTTCTGAAAAAGGTGGCGTAACCTGTGCGTCTGAGATTTCACAAGTGTGACAGATCTTCAGTCTGCTATGATTGTCATTTTACAGAAACCAAAAAGAGATTACGAGGCCTATTCGATTAATTTTAAAAAACTAAAGGAATTTGGCTAAAGCCATTATCGTATTCCGCTAATAACCTATGAATAACCACGGCGCTTTAGTCCGTGGATAAAAAGTGAGCACACGCATTGGCTTTAGCCAAACCAGTTTACGCGGTGGAAGAGGGCACGATTTCTAGACTATTTCTCAAACTCATGAATTATAAATCTCTAAGTTTCCAAACACCTCAACTCATCACCCTCTACCGAACCACCAATAACGGCATTCTTCTATTTCTGATCAACAAATCGTTGGTCACACTTCCCTATTCCTTTGTACCTTTGAGAAAATTCAAATTCCATGAGGTATTTACCAATTCTACTACTCTTTCTTATTTCGTGTAAACAAGAAACCAAAAATCTTTCTGCTCAACAAATTATTGATAAAGCAATTGAAAATGCGGGAGGCGGCTTATATGAAAGCTCTGCTATCCAATTTACTTTTCGCGATATTCAATATACAAGTCGCCGAAATAATGGAATTTTCCAACTCACCCGAAGTTTCAAAGATTCCTTGGGCGAAGTAAAAGATGTGCTTACCAATTCGGGCTTTAATCGATATAGGGATTCTGAAATAGTAAGCTTAACCGACTCAATAACCACTTTATATTCCAATGCTGTAAATTCGGTTCATTATTTTGTACAATTACCGTATGTATTGAACGATGATGCGGTTCAAAAAGAACTGGTTGGCGAAACCGAAATTAATGGTAAGAAATATTACAATATTGAGGTCACATTTAAACAAGAAGGCGGTGGTACAGACCATGACGATGTTTATATGTATTGGATCAATAAAGAAGATTTTACCCTAGATTATTTCGCATATAAATTTTACACGAATAAGGGTGGTATTCGCTTTAGGGAAGCATATAACCAAAGAACCATTGGCGGACTTCGTTTTGCAGATTACAGGAATTACAAAACTGAACCTTGGGAATCTGTAGATTTAAAAAATTTGGGTGAATTGTTTGAAACAGGGAAACTCGAACTGCTTTCAGATATTAAAACGGAAGATATTTTGGTGGAAAACTAAACATTGAATTGAAATTTAAAGACTTTTTTAATCCCTTAATTTCAACTGTCCTCTTTTTTACCAATTAAATGGGCGTAGGCCTCCATTCCGTTAGTGCGCTCAAATAAAACCTTTAGAACTCCAATTATTGGTAATGAAATGATAGCTCCCACCATTCCCCATAAGGTTGAAAACAAAATAACCCCGAATACTGTTGTAAACGGATTTAGGTTAATTTCCTCGCCAATGATCCAAGGAGTAAGGATATAATTTTCAATGAGTTGCGCAGCTGCAATTACACCAATAACGATGAGTGCTGGGGTTGTCCCGGAATATAAAAACGCCAAAACAACCGCAATACCACCGCCAATAAGGTTTCCGACATACGGAATTATTGAAAATAAAGCTGCGAATAGGGCTAAAAAGAGCGCATAAGGAACAGACCCTAAAGTAAAACCAAGATAATAAATAGCGAATAGAAACAACATTATTTTACCCTTTCCGAGTAAATAGCTACTAATAATTTTTGAAGAATTACTTAAAAGATAACCCATCGATTCTGGCTGTGAAGTTAGCTTCTTAAAAAACCCGATGAACATTTTTTTCTGCATCAGGAGCAAAATAATATATATAAAAATGATAAACGATTGGGATAATAAAGTCATTACACTCGCTAAAAACGAACTTGCCAAGCCCTCTGCCTTTTGAACTAACCGCTTATTATTTTCAATGTAGTTTTGGTAATCCCAGTTCAATCGCTCGTTTGCCCATTGTGATAGGTTGTTCAGTTTTTCGCTGGCTTTATCTTTAATCGTAGGCCACTCTCCAGCAATATTATTTAACTGCGAACCTATTAACCAAGAGAGCAACAAAAAAATTATTAGCATTAAAAGCACAGACAACGTAATAGACAACCAGTTGGGCATTCCCCATTGTTTAAATTTCTGGGTGGGCTTGTCCAGTAATATTGCAACAATAGCAGCAACTAGCAATGGCAAAATAAGGCTGGCACCTACATAACATACGGTGAGCACTCCCCCTACAATTAAAAGGGATTTTATTAAATAACTTCCTGAAATGGCTATTTTGGATACGCTCAAAGTAGAATTTTTATATGAGATTTAGAATAACACCTCGCTGTACGTAAAGTTAACGGAAAATTGTGGAAACTGTTCAATTTATTGTTGACTGATTTAGCGTAATTAGTATTTTATACAAATATGTGCGAGTGGACGTAAATGTAAAGACTCTTTCATTTTTTTGATTAATACATCGCAATTAAACTGATTTAAAAATTATCTGGGTTCTTAATTATCTCGTGGGCTCTTTTAATATGCGCTTCCATAGTATCAGGTTTTATCTTCTCCAAAAGGTTCATCATCATACTCATTCTCTGGTTATTTTTAAAATGTTCCCTTTTTTCTTTTAGAAAATTCCAATAAAGTGAATTGAACGGACAGGCCTTTTCTCCTGTTTTTTCATTCACGTTATATTTACAAGATTTACAATAATTGCTCATTTTATTGATGTAACTCCCGCTAGAAATATACGGTTTGGTAGCGACGATTCCACCATCTGCATATTGGCTCATCCCCCTGGTATTGGGCATTTCTACCCATTCTATTGCATCTATATAAATTCCTAAGTACCAAGCATCAACCTCATCGGGATGAATTTGTGTGAGCAGGGCAAAATTTCCTGTAATCATTAACCGCTGTATGTGATGGGCGTAGGCATTGTCTAAACTTTGCGTAATGGCATTGTGCAAGCAATTCATTTTGGTTTTACCGGTCCAAAAAAAGTCGGGTAGTTTATGCTGATTTTCAAGTTTGTTTAGGCCACTATAATCGGGCATTTTCATCCAATAAATTCCGCGCATATATTCCCGCCAACCCAAAATCTGCCTAACAAAACCCTCTACTTGCGAAATATCTATTTCAGGTTTTCTAGCGTAATACGTTTCAATCACTTTGCTTACAACCTCTTGAGGAGAAAGCATTTTTGTATTCATTGAAAAAGAAAGTCTTGAATGAAATAAAAACGCTTGATCGGTATGCAGTGCGTCTTGATAATCGCCAAAATGAATTAACAAATTATCGCAAAAGTAATTTAGAACTTTTAGGCTGTCTGCTCGTGATGTAGGCCAATTAAAGGACTTTGCATCAATACTTCCAATGGTTATAATTTCTTGCTGTTCAATCTGTTTTACAATTGAAGAAACATCTTTCCGGAAACCCCTCTCGTGCGGAATTTCTGGTTTGCCATTCCATTTTTTTCGATTGCTTTTATCAAAATTCCACTTGCCACCTTCGGGGTTTTTATCAGTTTCCATTAAAACTTCGTGCTTCTTTCGCATATCCCGATAAAAATACTCCATTGTCATTTCCTTCTTTCCTTTGTAGAAATCGGCCATCTCTGTGCGGGTGGTGTAGAAATGTTCTGTATCAAACGCTTCACTTTCAATTTTTAGGTTATCACAGAATTTTTTGATTTGTAGGTCTAAGCGATATTCATCGGGCAATTGATATTCAAATTTTTCAATGCTATGTTTTTCGATTAAAAAATTAAGGTTTTCAACTAAATCCTGCTTGTTTGCTTCTGAATCTATTTCATAATAAACAACTTGATGACCGTTGTTTTTAAGGTGTTCGTAAAAATTGCGCATTGCAGCAAAAAACCCTACTATTTTTTGAATATGATGGGTTGCATAATCGGTTTCCTGACGCATTTCAGCAATAAAATAAAGGGTATCCCTTTCGGTATTTGAATACCAAGAATGTTTGTGATTTAGTTGGTCTCCTAGAATGAGTCGTAGTTTTTTCATTTAATTTTCTGTTGAAAAAGAAGTTTATTTCTTCCAGGTTTTTTGATAAGTCCCATCAGCATCGTAACGTTCTGCTTGTTTTTTAATGTTAAACTTGCGGTCTCGCGGGTCATTGCCCACACCACTATTGTACATCCAGTTGCCCCAATTGCTATGCACATCATAATCTACAAGCATACTTTCAAAATAGGCTGCACCAATGCGCCAATCCTGCAACAATTCTTTTGCCCAAAAGCTATTTACATTTTGTCGTCCGCGATTGCTCATAAAACCGGTCGCCGCAATTTCTTTCATGTTGGCATTTACAAAAGGTTCCTCCAAATCACCTTCAATCCACTTTTTAAGTATACTGGGGTCGCTGTTCCATTCTAAATTTTTCTGGGAAATACCTTTTAACTGAAAAATTTTAGATCCGTGTTTAAGCGATACGTATTTAAAATAATCACGCCAAAGTAATTCGAAGATTAGCCAATAAGTACTTTGGTTTGCTACTATTTCTTTCTCGAATCTTTTTACTTCTTCATAAATGAATCTTGGTGAAACACTGCCGTTTGCGAGCCAAGCTGAAAATTTGGAACTATAATCGGTGCCCAACAGCCCATTTCTTGTTTCTTTATATTCTTCTAAATTTTTTGTTTCCCAAAAGTATTCTTGTAGACGTTGTAATGCAGCATCTTCGCCTCCGGAAAATGGAAATGCAGAACGTGGATCTATTTCAAAATCTTCAAGTCCTAAGTCATTTAGTGTAGGAATTTTGGTGCGATTTTCAATAAGGTTGTTTTCTTGCTTAACTTCAGGATTTTCTTCACAATTTCGAACCTTCGCATTTGCTTCTATCTTATTTCTGAAATTGGTAAATACTTCTGGGATTTCTGAAAAGTCATTATATGGAATATCGTCTGGATGAAATAAAAACTGATCATACGTTTCAATAAAGGCGCAACCTTTAAGTAATTGCTGCAGGTTTTTGTAAACGGCAACTTCTTCAGAAGTCCATTCGCGTTGAGAATAAATGGTTTCAACCGTATACTCTTCAACAAGCTGAGGCAAAACAACTTCTGGCTTATCGTGATATACCGAAAGACTAACATTAAGTTTTTGAAGATTCTTACGAAGATTTTCAACTGTTTCAATTAAAAATTTAGCTCTGAATTTTTCAGTCTTTTTAAAACCATATTCCGTGGTTTCAAAATGTCGTGGGTCAAAGCAATATACTCCAATTACCTTTTCATTTTCATTTACAGCTTTTAAAAGCGAATGGTTGTCGTGCACCCTAAGATCCTTGGTAAACCAAATTAAGGCTGTAGATTGTTTTTGTTTTTCAGGCATTTTTTACTACAATATATTACGTTTTCCCAATCCCGTTCCCATTTTTTTCGCCAAGAGAATGTAAATCCGCAAGTAGGACAAGTTTTCTGTGGAAGATTATATTTTTTATTCATGGCATGCTAAGCCTAATTTCCTTTAATCCGTTTCCATAGGTCTGACAAAAGCCTTTTTGCTTCACTCCTGTCTTTAGGTTCTTCAGTAACAATTATCTGGTCATCAACTTTATCCAATCTAAAACTGAAAGCAAATTTTCCAACACTTTGGTCTACGCTCATCATCCCAAAACGTAGGTCATTTAGATAGATTCCGTCGTTCTTTTCTGAAACGGTATACCAACCTTGCGTAATTCCGATAAGTTGTTGCACTTTATCTTCATCTGCCAAATCTCCTAAGGCTTCGTGATTTTTTGGATGTGGGAAAAACTGTATGGGTTTGGTGTCGAAAAATGAATAATCGCCTATTAAAAAAGCGTCTTCAGTTTCAATATTTGCTGTCCATAATATTGTGTTAAACGGACTTGGTTTTGTTTGTATTTTAGAATACGCAATGTTTTGGGTTTGTAGCGCGTCTTTAAATTTAAAATAAGTAATTCCCTTTAAAACAATGGTTAGCACCATATAACAACTACTTACAATTAACCCCAGATTATTGAATTTTCGTCTTTTTATACTGCCGCGTTTCTGAAGCATTGCCAATATCAAAAATGTGAGAAATGGCAAGGTGTAAAGTGGGTCGATTACGAAAATATTTTTAAACGCCAGCCGAATATCCAAAGGCCAAAAAAGCTGTGTTCCCCACGTTGTATGTGCGTCTAACATTGGATGTGTGACGAAACACAGAAACCAAAACAAAAACCATTCGTTCAGGCTCGCTCGCTTATCCCAGAGCGAGAGCATCCAAGCGAATAATAAACCAAAACTTACTGAGAAAAAGATAGAATGTGTAAATCCGCGGTGAATTTCTAATGCGTTAACAGTATCTGTAAAATGACTTGAAAGCACGTCCAAATCTGGGATGGTGCCAGCAATCGCACCCAAAACCATGGCTTTATTGCCAATTTTTTTTCCTAAAACCGCTTCTCCAACAGCAGCGCCTAAAACAATTTGTGTGACTGAATCCATTCTAAAAAGTTAATCTACAATCTCCATTTTTTTCAATAGAAAAGAGGCATTCATATTTTGACAGATTCCGGGTTTGAAGGTGTAATCGAAAAAGAGTTCGTCGTTTTCAATACGTGCATCAAAGAAATAGTTTTTTACTTCTCGTAATTCTTCAGCAGCAACACAAAGACTTAAATCGTGGGTGGCAATAATTCCTGTAGAATTACTGGCAACAAGTTTTTCAACAAATTTTCGGGAACCGATGGCTTTGTCTGTGCTATTTGTTCCTTTTAAAATTTCGTCCAGAATAATAAAATAGCGATCGGTTTTTATTTCGTCAACGATGAATTTTAAACGTTTCAACTCACTAAAAAAATACGATTCATCATCGGTTAAACTATCTGTAGTCCGCATACTTGTAATGAGCTTTATCGGGTTGTATTCGGCTTTTCTGGCACAAACGGGCACGCCCATATTTCCCATTACAATTTGAAGCGAAACGGTTCTTAAAAACGTGCTTTTTCCAGCCATATTTGCACCGGTGATAATGAAAAATTCTTCTGAATTAATCAAAATATCGTTGCGAACCATAGTCGATTCGTTCAGTAAAGGATGTCCTGCGCCTTTTACTTTTAACACGGGGATTCTATCGTTAATTTCTGGAAAAACATAGGTGGGATGATTAAATGCATAATTGCCCAAACTATTATATGCGTCAAAAAACGTAATAACGTCAAACCACATTGGCACACTTTCTTTATGAGCTAAAATCCAGTTTTCAATATTGTAGCTCTGCCGCAAATCGCGCAACATAAATCCGTTTGCAACTACACCAATAAGCATGTTGCTTCGCTGGTCTAACGAATCTAAATGCTTGGCAAATTTCTTTAAAACAGACGAAGCTTTCGTAGACGAATTCACTATTTGTTTCTTCTTCTTAGAAAGTAATTCTGACGAAAAATCTTGTGTTTCTATTTCTAGAATAAGCTTATGAAATTGTTCGAATGTGCTTTGAATTTTTGAGGTGTGCGAAGAAAGTTCGTTTACTTTTTTAAGATAAATTCCTGATATTCCAATACCCAAAAAGAACCATCCCCCAATGGCATAACCCGAAATTAAATCGAGGTAGTATAAAACAAACAATCCAACCGAAATTATTGAAAATACAGGCGCAACAAACGTAATCCATTTTGGCACAAAGGTTTTATAGTCTTTTAACCAATCGGTAACTTCGGTTGTGGGAACTTCTGTTTTAACCAATGAAGCGATTGCTGAAAACTGTTGGCGCCATTTCGACATTTTGGACAATTCGCTTATGGCTTCTTGTTTTTTGGGAATATTATCAATGGAATTTTCGGTAAACAGATTTGCGAGAAAATCTGAACCACTGTCTAAAGCTGTTCTATTTATATATTGAAAAAAGGAGCCTTTCCCAAAAAGATCGATATCCTGACTGTAGTAATGGCGCGGGTCTGCATACTTTTCACCTGAAGGCAAATGGTGAAAAGCCCGAGCGAGGACTTCCAGTTCTACCTCGTTTTGCGCTATCATTGCTTTTTTCAAATCGCGCTGATATTGCAATTGGCTATGTTTTGTAACTAAAAAAATAAACACTGCTATTGCAACAAGAACAATAGGAAGTATAATTTTTACATTGCCGAAGAAGAAATAAATCCCGAAACACGCCATTAAAAACACTAACAGTCGCAGGGTACTGGACATAGCGAGTTTTCGTTTTAAAGTTTGTAATTCTGCAGCGTGAATTTCTATCTGCTGTTTATAAAAATCTGAGGATTCGTTCATTTATTATTTTTTAGACCTACAAGGTCTTTGAGACCTTGCAGGGTTACCAATTCAAGAAGCCCTGCTAAAAAAGCTAGGAACTCCTTGTGGGAAGTATTAGTTCTTCCTTCAAGGTTTTCAAAACCTTGAAAGTTTACATTTTTTCAAGTGCTGCCTGAAGTTTTTTGGTAAGCCCTTTCACTACTAAATCATACGAATGGTCTATCAATTCCAAAATTAAATCGGGTGGCAAATTTCCTTCTATTTCTACAGTATTCCAATGTTTTTTACTCATATGATATCCAGGCAATATACGTCCGTCGTATTCTTCACGAAGTTCTATAGCTCTTTCTGGATTGCATTTAAGGTTTGCGGTTGCAGGATGAGAATTTATTCCAGTTAGTGCAAATACCTTCCCCATTACTTTAAAAACCAATACTTTATCGTCAAAGGGGAATGATTCGGTAACTCCTTTTTTGGCAAGACAATAATTTCGGAATTCTTCAATATTCATAACGTTGAATTTTTGAAACTTAAAAGAACCATTCTAGCTGCTCTTTTGCTTGTAAAATAACGGCCTAAATTACAATTAATTTTATCGATTAAGCCCAGAAAAGAGGTTAGTATGATAATAGATTGTTATAGGGAAACGATATTGTTTTTAATTAAAACACATCTTTTTCAGGGTAAGCACAAGTGGGTTTAAAAATAATCGTGTATGTTTCAGTAAATTTGTACATTTCAAGTTGAATTTATTCTGAAATGATATATCGTTTCTTTTTGGCTATTTTTCTTTTAACTGCAACTTCTTGTCAGTTTTTTGAAACCGAAAAAATTTCTTCCGAAACTATTTTAGAGGATGAAATGGAAGCTATTAATTGGAAAGATATAGATCAATATCCCACGTTTCCAAGTTGTGATAGCGCATTAGACAAACCTGAGCAAAAGGAATGTTTTATTACCACAATTAGCACTCACCTTTATCAAGATATTAGTCAGAAAGACATGATTGCTGTTCGAGAAGTTTATGATACAATTAAAGTGAGATTCGAGATTGGCAGTTCTGGTCGACTTTCAATCCTGGAAATTGAAATTGATTCATTACTCGAAAAAGAATTTCCCGATTTGGAAATGGTAATTATGAAAAGTATAGACTCGCTGCAACCCGTTGCCCCTGCTTACAAGCGTGGTATTCCAGTTAGAACTCAATTTACCCTTCCTGTAATAGTTCAAACCAACTAATTCCGGCAAAACGATATTACAGGAAAGATGTTTCGTGCATTAACCGACTCAATCTGAAAATCGGCAATTACAACATAAACTTATATCCTAAAGAAAAATCAAGAGGCGTTTCTTTGTTGGAATCCAAATTTAAAGCAACGAAATCGTGATATCCTAGCGTTATAAAGCCTTTTCCAACTCTAATATCTGCTCCTACTCCAAATGAAAGAGGCGAACCAAAATTTGTTGCCGAATCATTTACAATATAAGCTCCATCGTCTGAAATTGATTCAATTTCGTTTTTAACAAAGGTGAGCGACGCAAACTTTGCATTTACATACATTTCAAATCTTGAGGATTTTATAAACTTAAAACGATAATTTAAGTTTAGTTGCGAAGCAGAATAGTTAGTATCATCACTTTCAAATGTATGCCTAAAACCTAAAACAAAAGAGTGTCTTTTAAGTTTTACAGGATCTATCAATTCTAAATCTAGACCGGCTACAGCTTGTTTTGTGTTTTCTACGTTAATGGTATAAATACTATTTGTAACTCCACCATAAACACCAAGTCGAAGTTTTAAGTTAGGGTCGACTTTTGGATCGACAAAATTAGTGTCTTTTATCGCGTTATATTCAACAAAAAAACGTTGAAGGCTAGGAAGGATTAAGTAAACTTTTTCGGTTGAAACGGGAGCGTCAGACGTGTGCTCTTCAAGCACTTCAATGTACTCGTGCTGATAGCGTTTATTCTTTTTTGTATCTTTTAATTCGGTTATATAATCGCCCTTTTTCAGAAAATAGCGGTAGTCTCTTTTACTGCCGTAGTAAAGCAGTTCTAATTCACCTTTAACCTCCGAATTTAAACTAAGAGACTCACCATTAACAACATACTGTTCCTGTGCTTTCAGCGACGGAAATACAAAAAAAATAAAGCAAATAATTGTGGGGATAATAGATTTCATATTGGGGATTTTAATGTACGGTTAAAGATAAATAATTATTTTAATCGGCACATTTTTTTATTAACACAATTTTAATAATTCCTGTCCTTCCAAACATAACTTCCCTTAAAACTACCTAATACAATTCGTACCGTAATTACGGCATAAACCAATGGCATCCATTGAAACTTAATTAATGAAATACGCCGATTAAAAAACATCCCAGCCTTTTTAATTACAGCAAAATCGGTAAGTGCTTTTAGGTAAAAGAGAATAACAAATTGCACCCAATATTCAGGTAAAAGAAAAAGTAAAACAGGAATTGTTAACAGTAAAACATTCATTAAAAAAACCAATACACCCAGAAATATGGAAAGTGGGTTTTTCTGCTTAGAAGTTTTTGAAGCCCAACGAATTCTTTGCGATATAGCATCCTTCCACGAAGCTTGAGGTTTTGTTAAAACAATCCGTTGTCGCGATTTTAAAAAAGCAATTTTACCCTTGAAAGCTTTTTGCATTTTTTCCATCAAAAAAATATCATCACCGCTACTTATATGATCATTCCCCTTAAACCCATTTACTTTTTCAAAAGCGTTCTTCTGATAAGCCAAATTGGCGCCGTTGCAAAGAATGGGCCGTTGTAAACCAAAACTACCAATAGTTACTGCTTGTAAACTCAAACCATCCAAAAATTGAAAGTTTTCCAAAAAGCTATTATCTGTTTTATACAAAACCGGGCCACAAACCATCACTGGCAAGCTTTCTTGCTGAGCTTTCAGCTTTTGAAAATATGCATCAAGACTAGATAACCAGTTTTCAGAAAGTTCGCAATCTGCATCGGTTGTAACTATCCATTGGTATTTTGCATTTTTTATTGCTTCGGTAATAGCATCTTTTTTAGGTGATTTTGAAATCAGTTTATTCTGAATTAACCGAATATTAAGTTCGCTTGTAGCCTTAGCTTTCATAATAATTTCGACCGAATTGTCCTCAGAAGCGTCATTGACAAAAATCACTTCGAATAATGTTGAAGGATACTTTAAATTGAAAATGCTTTTTAAAAGCGAAGGAAGGTTTTTCGATTCATTTCTAAACGGAATTACTATACTGAAACGAGTTTTTGACAGATTTTCTTCTGAATGAAACATCGGAACTTTATTGAAGCCATAAACCAAAATCATCATACAGATAAAGTACAGCCCAAAAAGTATCAAAAATAAAGTAATCATTAGCTGTTTGGTTTATAAGTAAGCACGTAAAAAGCTCCCAAAATTGAAGGTACTACGAAGTTGAAAATCCACATTGCCAGAACGGTTGATAACACAATTAAATCTGAAACACCTATATACGAAAACAACCAAACCGCAACTCCTCCACGAACTACAACATCAAAAATAAAAATTGTAGGCACTATGGAAATTAAAAAATACATCGAAAAAATCAGTGCCATTGCGGTTATAAATGAAGTTTCAGCACCAAAAAACAACAGCAGCCAGAAAAACATAAAGCTAAAAATAAGATACCGACTTACAGACATTACCACGACACTTATTTTTAAAGCATTAGGCAAATTCTGAAAAAACTTAAAGATGTTCGCGATTGAAAATCCTTTCAAAAACAATTCTTTATCCCTGAAATAATAAACAAAAACAACACTAAATATTCCCCCGATTACAACGAAGCATACAGCTCCAAAGGAATAAGACACTTTATAATTGAAAAGAAAGTATGACATTCCAACGATCCCAAACAATACAGTTGCGGCCAATTGCGCAGTGTTTGAGAAAAAATTGAGCAACAATATTTTTTTTCGATCTGATTTCTGAAAAAACAATGCTTTTGCGCCATATTCGCCTATTCTATTAGGTGTGGCCAAAGAAACGGTCAATGAAGCCAAACTCTGTTTTAAAGCAGTTTTAAAAGCTATTTTATGTACGGTAGAAGCTAGGGTTTTCCACTTTAGGGTTTCCAAAGCCCAATTAAGAGCTGCCAAAAAAAGAAAAACGAACAAGAAATAGCTCGCAGAAATTCCTTTAGCCCTGATTCCGTTGAGAAATTCTAAAAAGTTTAAATCTGGATTATTTTGCAACCTATAAAAAACATATCCGAAAGTAACTACGAGCACCAAAACTTTGGCGGGGGCAAGCAGATATTGTTTAGTTTTGTGAGGTGCAGCCATTGGGCTAAAATACGAACGAAATTGTTTGCCCCAACCTTAAAGGGAGCAAATTCAAGGAAAGAAAGAACTTCTCTTTTTTGGCTGGGGTAAAATTTTCAAATCAATGAAATCAGAAAGAATTATTTTAGGAATTGACCCTGGGACAACCATAATGGGTTTTGGAATTATCAAAATTGTAAAAAAGCAGATGCAATTTATTCAGTTAAATGAACTTCAGCTTAAAAAATACGATGATCATTATTTAAAATTAAAACTCATTTTTGAGCGTACCATTGAACTAATAGACACTCACAATCCTGATGAAATAGCCATTGAGGCACCCTTCTTTGGTAAAAATGTTCAATCCATGCTAAAACTCGGTCGAGCACAAGGCGTGGCAATGGCAGCGGGACTTTCACGTGAAATCCCTATTACCGAATACTCTCCAAAAAAGATAAAAATGGCAATTACCGGTAACGGAAACGCTAGTAAGGAACAGGTTGCTAAAATGCTGCAAAGCTTATTGAGTTTAAAGGAACTTCCTAAAAACTTAGATAGTACCGATGGGCTAGCTGCTGCAGTTTGTCACTTTTACAATTCAGGGAAAATTGAAACTGGTAAAAGCTATTCAGGTTGGGCCGCCTTTGTTAAACAAAATGAGGATAGGGTTAAAAAAAAGTAACAGTGTGCAGTTTCAGTTGGCAGTAGTAGTATTAAATGGGCCAAAGCAGTTATATTTTTAAATCCCTCTGTGCCCTTCGTGCCTTTGCGGTGAATATCTTAATTTCGATTAATCCAATCCTCCACAATATCTCTTATTTCTTGGTTCTCTTGTAATCTAATTATTTGCAGATCTACTTGCCTCTTCAAATCACTTTCTAAAGGAAAAAGAAAACCATAATATTGAGGTTCAATTCGTTTTTTACTCAATACATAGTCATCTTTTTTATCAGTTTCAAAAATATATTGCAACGGAATTTCATCATAAATAACTGCATCCACTTTTTTGTCCATTAACTTTTCGTATGCTTCAGACACATCGTTTACAGGCACTGGGATACCTTCAGAATTTCGGATTTTATCAATAATTTTCTTATAATTTGGAACTGCCACTTTTTTGTTTTGTAAATGATTAAGGCTCGTTATTGTTTTATCTTCACTTGAAGTTTGTGAAAAAGTAGTAGCTATTCCTGCAACAAAAGAGGTCGCTAAAATAAGCGAAATCACCATCCAGGATCCTATTACAAACCTACCCATGGGCGTACGGGGCGCATAATCACCATACCCTACCGTAGTCATTGTTACAACCGCCAACCACACTCCCGAACCAATACCTTTGATAAATCCTTCGCCATAATCTTCTGGGTATTTTCGACCTTCAATGATCCAAAACAGAAAGCCAACAATTGATAATATTATTAACAAACCCATAACAGCATACAGAAATGTTGTAGATAAAAAAGGTTTTATAACGCTCCAAAATGAAGTTTCTAAAACGGGTGCCAAAATTGCCAGCTCTGTATTGTAATAGGGTTGCGAAAAGTTAACCAATGCCGCTCTGGAAGAATTGATTGTTATGGGCCCAATAAGAATATCCAACTCGTGTTTATCTATGGCTTTTATTCCGCTTTCAACAGATGTAAACTCTATTAATTCATAGTTTTTATTAAGACCGAAAGCAATTTCCTTCCAAATGTCTATTACAATTCCTTCTTCTTTTTCATCGTGAAATACAAAGGGTTCAGAACCCGCATAACCCACTTTAAGCTTCACACGAACATCTTGTCCAAATACCATTGAATTAATCAATATTGTAAAGAAAAAGAACCAGAAATATTTTTTCATATAAAGCAAAATTTAGCTAAAACTTTAGTCTCCATTATTATCAGAAAGATAAGCTACATCGGTAAATTTATAGGTATTTTTGAACTTACAAAAGGAATTCGTTGATGGATTTAGGATGGATAATAGTGACTCTAGAAGCCGTTCAATGATACTTTCAATTTAAAATAACATGCATACATCTAAAAATAGATCGAACTCATTTGGAATCTATATCCACATTCCTTTTTGCAAACAAGCCTGCCATTATTGCGATTTTCATTTTTCTACTTCAATAAAGAAAAAAGCCGATTTAGTAAACGCTATTTGCGAAGAATTACGCCTTCGAAAAAATGAATTGACTGGCAAGGTGAAAACAATCTATTTTGGAGGTGGTACGCCTAGCTTGTTGACTTCGGAAGAATTACAACAGATTATCACCGCTATTCAAACTAATTATACCATCTCCGAAAACGCTGAAATCACCCTCGAAGCCAATCCAGATGATCTTATCGATGTCGGTCTGAGCGCAGTCGAAGACCTCAAACCAACAAAGTTAGCAATACTAAAAAAAGCTGGAATCAACAGATTAAGCATCGGCATCCAATCCTTTTTCGAAGAAGATTTAAAATTGATGAACCGTGCTCATAATGCTTCCGAAGCTTTAAATTGTATTAAAGAAGCTAAAAAGCACTTTCAAAACATCAGCATCGATTTAATATACGGAATTCCGGGAATGACCAAGGAACGATGGAAAAAAAACCTCAAACTTGCTTTGGAATTGGACGTGCCGCATTTATCCTGTTATGCGCTGACCGTTGAACCAAAAACAGCATTAAAGAAGTTTATTGACAAAGGAATTGTTCCACCAGTTGATGAAGAAGCAGCCAAACAGCATTATGAAATCCTCTTGGAGGTTACCGAAAAAGCTGGATATGATAATTATGAATTCTCCAATTTCGGGAAATCGGGTTTTGAATCCAGAAACAATACAGCTTATTGGGAAGGAAAGCCCTACTTGGGCATCGGTCCTTCCGCCCACGGTTATAATGGGAAAAGTAGAAGTTGGAATGTGGCGAACAATACAAAATATATAAAAAGCATTGCCGCTGGCGAATTGCCTTTAGAAAGTGAAATCCTATCGAATGAAGATAAGTACAACGAATATATTATGACCGGCCTTCGAACGAAAAAAGGGGTTTCTCTTAATAAAATAGAAACAGAATTCGGAAAAGAATTTCTAGAATATTTAATGAAACAAGCTGCAAACCCGTTAAAAAACGAACTTTTAATTCTCGAAGAAGAAAGCTTAAAAATCTCAAAAGAAGCGAAGTTTTTGGGCGATGGAATTGCGAGTGATTTGTTCAAGGTTTAGTAGTATCGAGACCCCGAAGGTTTAAAAACCTTTGGGGCCTCTTAGGGGGCTAAAGCTCAAAAATTGTATCTTTAAATTAAAAATTTTACACTTGTGAAAGCCAGCATTCAATACAACGGAAAAACCATAGAAGTCGATTTTTCCAAACCTTTAGACATTTCGATTCCGCTACAAGCATCTGAACAAAATCCGTTGGCTTGGTATCAAGAGAAACCCGTTGTAAAACCGGTTACTATGGGCGATTGGATAGGGAAAGTTTCTGAGGGAGGTTCTGTAAATTTCAATAATGTGTTTTTCAATCCGCATGCGCACGGCACGCATACCGAATGTTTTGGCCATATTTCGAAAGAATTTCATTCGGTGAATAACGCTCTAAAAACCTTTTTCTTTTTAGCTGAAGTAATTACTGTTCAACCTAAAAAAATAGGTGAAGACGAAATTATTTCCAAAGAAAGCATCTCAATAGCTTTAAATGGAACTACGCCCGAAGCCATCGTAGTTAAAACGTTGCCGAACGATACTTCCAAAAAATCAAAACGTTGGTCTAATACTAATTGGCCCTATCTTGATGAAAAGGCAGCTCTTTTTTTAAGGGAAATTGGAGTGAAGCACCTCTTAATCGACCTGCCATCTGTTGATAAGGAAATGGATGAAGGCAAACTTTTGGCACACAAGGCTTTTTGGAATTATCCTGAGAATCCTCGGCATAATTGCACTATTACCGAAATGATTTATGTACCCAATTCGATTGCCGATGGAAGTTATTTGCTAAACCTTCAAATGGCGTCATTTGAAAATGATGCATCTCCGAGTAAACCGGTTTTGTATAAAGTTTGTTAGACTCCAAAGGATTTAAAAACCTTTTAGGTATAGAAAGATAAGAACGTATTAAAAATCATTACGGCTCAAATTTATTAAATCAATGAAAAGCATTTTAAAACTTGAGGAATTAGCCCAGTTCATTTTGGGAATTGTCCTTTTCGCCCAACTAGACTATGCTTGGTGGTGGTTCCCGGCGCTTATCTTTCTTCCCGATATTGGAATGCTGGGATATGTTTTCAATACTAAAACAGGAGCATTTGTCTACAATCTTTTTCACAGTAAAACTATCGGCATTGCATTTATTCTTATCGGAATGTTCTATTTGGGTGATATATTTACCTTGATAGGAGTGATTCTGTTTTCACATTCCGCTTTGGATAGGATTTTTGGGTATGGTTTAAAATATTCCGATGACTTTAAGAATACGCATTTAGGGAGGATTGGAGAATAGCGTTTTATTAGTTGACAAAGAAGTTGATGAGGGCAAACTTTTAGCGCATCGAGCCTTTTGGAATTATCCCGAGAATCCTCGTCACAATTGCACTATTACCGAAATGATTTATGTACCCAATTCGATTGCCGATGGAGGTTATTTGCTAAATCTTCAAATGGCGTCATTTTAGAATGATGCTTCGCCAAGTAAACCGGTTTTGCATAAAGTGCTTTAGACCCCAAAGGTTTTTAAAACCTTTGGGATCTATGGGAATCAATCTGTTTTATAATGAAGTTCCTTTTTCAAGTCACTCACTCTTTGCTTTACGAGGTTTCGCATGATACCTGTTTCACCAAATTGTTTTAGATAATTCTCATAATAATCCAAAACCGTGTTTTTGTCTTTAAAATAATTGTCGGCTGCAACGGCCAAATAATATAACGCCCTTTCATTATTTGGATTATTTACCAATGATTTTCGAAGCGCGGCCATCTCATTTTTGTAATCTCCTTCTCGCTTATAAACGGTCGCCAATTCCATATATTCATTAGATAAAGGAGTTTCTAATAACCCTATAGCAATATTGAAATGTTGCTTCGCCTTTTCATATTCTTTCATTGCTTTGTAAAGAAATGCAACTTCGTGATGCCATTTTGGGTTCTGGTTGTCATATTTCTGAAGTAGAATTTGGTATTGCTCCAAAGCTTTTTCAAACTGCATAGTTTTGGTGTAAGCATCGGCAAGATTTTCGTGTAATGAAATATAGCTTTCCCCTTTCGAAATCAATAAGTTAAAAGTGCCGATTGCCTCGTGAAATTCTTGAGAATAAAACTCTTTCAACGCACGTAAGGTTAGAAATCTCGAACTATTTTTATCCAAAGTCAATCCATTTTCAATATAAGGAGCGGCCGCATCAAACTTTCGATTTTCGATATAATTTCTTGCAATTTTATAGCTTGCATTGATATTTCCTTCATCCATCGAATAAACTTGTAGAAATAAATCAATTGCTGTCGAATCCTTTTGAAACTCTTTCACGAGGCCTCTTTCATATACAAAATTAGGATTGTTTGGAAAACGGAATTGTAGGTTTTGAAGAATACTATCGGCTTGTTTATAATGTGAAACCCTAACCAATAATTTGACGTATTCAAATTGGGTTTTAGGATTGGCGCTGCTTTCTGAAAGCGCTCTCTCAAAATATCGCTGTGCTTCGGTGTTGCGTCCTAAAGCTTCATAACTTTTCGCAGCTTCCCGAAAACGGTTTGCTTCCAGGTAGTATGGAATTGCTTTGTTGTACTCCCCTATTTCAAACAGACTGTCTCCTTTTTTAGTAACAGTCAAAGCCGAAACGGATTGGGCTTCGGCTGTAAAAGAAAATAACACAAGTGAAACAATTAGAGCGTATTTCATTGGCTAAGTAGTTTGATTAAACCTAACAGGTCTTCGAGACCTGTTAGGTTTATGAAAGTTGTAAATTTATTCCACAATATTAAAAACAATCGGCAAAGAGTACAAAACGCCAACTTTTTCACCTTTTTGCTCACCCGGCTTCATTTGTGGCAGTAAATTTACTACGCGCATAGCTTCCGTCTCTAATTCTGGATGTTTTGCTCGAGCTCGAACATCAGTAACATTTCCAGTTTTATCAATTTTAAATTGAACAGCAATCCGCTGTCTTCCTGAAAGATTCAAATCATTGGCAATACTCGTATTGAAATTCGAATTTATTGATTCTGCTATTTTGGAAGACATACATTTTCTCATAGTTTCATTATCGCCAGAACAACCTGGGTAAGTTGGCACTTGGTCGATAACGGAATAAGGAACGTCTGTAACTGGATCTCCTCCCATTATGGTATCAATTTGTACAGTAATATTTTCTTTCTCTTGATTTATTCTATATTCTTCAATTTTGGCTTCCTCCTGCTCTTTGATTTTGTTCAATATTTCCGCTTCCGATTGTTGATCGGTATCAACTTTTGGATTGTCACTACAAGCTGTGTAAAACAACATGCTAAAGATTATCGGCAACAGTAGTAAATACTTTACCTGTGCTCCTTTTTGTGATTTAGATTTTTGTAACATAATGATTCGTTTTTTGATTAGTGACTGCTTAAAAAATGTATTGACAAATGAAATTTGCTCGGTTTGAAACACTTCGGAAAGAAGGTTTTGATAGTATTGTTTTTTGTCTTTATCACGTGTTATTTCAGAATCGGCTATGTACTCGTGAAGCGTGGCGATTCTATTTTGGAACATATAAACCAATGGATTAAACCAAAATACAATGCGAAGTAGTTCAAAATACAGCAAATCCAGAGAGTGTTTTTGCTGAATGTGAACTTTTTCGTGCGCAATGATGCTGGCTTTGTTTTCTTGGGAAATGTCCTTGCCTAAATATATTGTGTTGAAAAGTGAAAAAACAAGATCGGTTTCGGGAAGAAGTATCAACGAAGTTCCTTTTATATTCTCCCTTGTTCCTGAAACTCTCAGTTTAAATATTTTCAAAAGTTTAAGGCTGAAAATAAATGAGGTGGCTAAAATTCCTATAATCCAAAGACTATTTAATGTCGATAACCAAAATGTTGCGTCACTCCCGGCTTCCAAAGCAGTGTTTCCAAGAATTACGGCTGGTAATTGAATAACGTATTCCTGTGGAATATTCTGCTGAAGAAAATCCAAACTTACATAGGGTAAAACGATACTCAAGATTGGGGTGAGTAATAGATACACTCTATTCAAATTGAAAAAAGTTTCCTTCTTTAAAAAGAGATCATAAACTGCGAGGAACAGCAGTTGAAAAACGAGTATTTGTAGAATAGTATGTATCATTTTTCAGGATTTTCAGAATTAATTTCTTTCATAATAGCTTCCATTTCCTGAATACTGACATCGTTTTTCTTCATAAAAAACGAAACCATACTTTTAAAAGAACCTTGGAAATAACCGTCCATCAACTTGTTCAAAGACTGATTGCTGTACTCCGATTTTTTCACCTTCGGAAAATAAACATGTCCTCTCCCTTCTTTTCTATAATCGACAAAATCCTTGTTTTCCAAAATTCGAACAATAGTAGAAACTGTGTTATAGGCAGGTTTGGGCTCTGACAATTTTTCAATTATGGAAGCGACATTGGCTTCTCCCAAATCCCACAGAATTTGCATTATGTCTTCTTCGGCCTTAGTGAGTTGTTTGATTTTTTTTGACATGAGATGTTAGATGTTAAATGCTAGACAACAAATGTAACTAAGTTTTTAGTTTAAACTAGTTTTTTAGTTGTTAAAATTTATTTGACAAAAAAAGGTTCCAAAGATTTTCCGAAATCTTTGGAACCTGGATAGTATGTTGTGATTTAAATTAGTTTAGATCCAAACTGTTTTTTCTGCTATTCCAGATTTTCGGTGTCCTTCTGGTAGAGCATCATCATATTTCCCTAGATAGAACAGGCCGATACAGCTTTCGCCCGCTTCCATTTCAACAAGATGGTGGAAATGCTTGATAACGCCAGGTGAAGCCCAATAGGATCCGATTTTCATTTCGGAAGCAGTGAGCCACATATTTTGAACAGCCATAGCCGTTGCGGCAATTTCCTCCCATTCTGGAATACTTTCCTTTGGGTCTCGCTGATAACATATAGCAATTACACAACCCGCTTTTACGGGATTATTTTTAAATTTTTCATACGTAAATTCAGAAAATTTTTCTGTGGTTTCTTTGTAGGTTTCTGCCATAAATTCAGCCAACTTCACTTGAGATTCGCCGTAAAAAACCTTAAATCGCCATGGCTCTGTGCGTTTATGGGTAGGCGCCCAATTCGCAGATTCTAAGATGCTTAACACCTCTTCTTTTGTGATGGCTTCATCATTATATTGCGCTGGGAATACCGAACGACGGTCTTGGATAATGTCTTTAATCATAGTGTATTTTTTGACGCGTGAAGATACTAAAACTTAGTCTGCTTTAAAAGCAATCTATTGTTCGTCCCATTTCAGAAAATCATTCTCTGTTAGCGGTCTTAGAATACGTATAAAATAAATTACCGAATGGCCCCTTCTGGGAATTGCACCTTATTTGGAGCTGCATTTAATAATGGTAAAACGCCTTTTAAAATACGGTTACGTCGTCCTGTGGTATCTGTAGGTTGAACAGGATATGAAATAACTGCTTCCATCCACGCGTAAGAATTATTTCTAAAATATACTGCTGGTTTCCACTTCTCTTGTTTCAGTTTTGAAAGATTTGGATAACGATCTAAAAAATCCTTTGTAGCAACTTCTAACAAACATTCTTCTACAAATTGCAGGTCACTTGTAAAGGCAACTTGAATGGCAGTTTCATTCCAAATAAATGGAGTTTCAGGTCCTGAATAATTAATAATTTCTTCTCTTAAAATTAAACTATTAGGAAATCGAACCACTCTACCGCTTCTTCGGTCGTTGACTAAATAATCTCCACTACATTCCAGTATCGAAGTATCTAAATAGCTTATTTCAACCACATCACCCCGAAATCCTTTAATTTGAATACGATCGCCAACTAGATATGAACGACGAAAAACCAAATAAACCCACGCAATAAATGAAGTTATAGGCGCTTGTAGCGCAAAACCTAAAACTAAAGACAGTAAACCGAATGTGGCGGCCGCAGCAAGTAGATTCTGAAACAGAAAAGAAGCAACTACGATAAGGCTAAAAACAATGGCAAGAAATCGGGTAATGCGCAATAAATTATAACGATCTCCCTCGTTATGCGTTTGAGCGATAATTATTCTTGCAACGATTTTGCTTGACAGAAAAATCATTGTTATAATAAACAAACTAAGACTTAATTTCTGAAGTAAAGGAGTGTACTTATACCCGAGCCAAGAGTTAAAAACGTCTAGATTCACCAAATAATATATGGCGACCAACAATGCGGCAACTATTCCATAAATAGTAATCCAATAACCTGTTTTTTGATCTTTCATAAACATTCGATTCTACGTTAAGTTGCAAATTAATACTTCTGTTTGAAATAACAGCTTCATACAATTTAAGAATATACCTTGTTACAATCTATTTTTCTATGTGTTTATCTGAAAAATTATTCTGCAAACAAATTAATTGCAACCTGAAGTATTGCTTTAAAAATTGAAAAATGCTAAGTAAGAGATAACTTTTCAGCCTAAAGTTCCCAACCTAGCGTTGTCCTTATAACGTAATCATCATACGAGGCGCCTTCAACTGGCTTATTATCGTAATTATAATTAAAGCCTAATTTCACAAAAAGATCCAGCGGCAAATCATATTTTAAATCAATTTTAAAGTCGGTTCGAATCCTGTTTTTTTCGGTCAAGCTCGGATATGTGGTAACGCCAGACACTAGGCTAAAATCGTTAAAGTCGAATAAATTAATCTCTAGTGCCAAATACGCTTCTCCACTATTTCGGTTTTCATCGACTGTATCTTCATACGCTTCACTATTCCAAGCAATACCCAAAGCTCCCGCTAAAAACATTTGGTTACTATGAATAAAATATCTTCCAAAACCAAGCTTATTCGTCATTCTAAGTTTTAACTTTTGTTCACTATTAGAAAGATATTCAGATTGGACGGTTAAAAAATTATCGCCTTTCAAGAAGTAGTTAAATGATAATTCCCCGTACGTTCGCTGAATTTCTTCAACATCATCTTGATTGCTTCTAACGGAATTAAATGTGGTGCCAATGCTGTAATAATCTGAAGTATACCCTAATGATCCTCCTAAATTCAGTTGACTCAAATTACTTGCTTTCGTAAAGTTATACCCAAAAGATACTGAAGCATTTAAACGAGAAACAAATTCGTCTTTAACTGGTTTTATAAACACAATCTCACTTAAATAAACAGGGGTGTTATTATTGAACGAAAGGCTACTCGAATCGCTGTTTGCACTTAAGCCTTTGGTTTTGGTTCTTTCGCCATTTGTAGTTGTAATCAAAAAACTTTCATCACTCTTTATGGATTTAACCTTTTTCCATTTCACCTTTAAATCACTACTACTATAAGGTGTTTTGATGGTTATTACGCCACGATCCATTTTTTTAATTTCCCCAATAATCCTATCGCCGTTTGCTAAAACTAAAGTATCGTTCTGAGAAAAAAGAGCACTTGAAAATAGCAATAAAAGACAGAGAAATATAAGTTTTAAATTCATTTTAAAGCAGTTTTATAGACATTTTAATTCTTCAGCAAAAAAACACATAAATCCTCAAATCTCCTTCGTTAACCAATTGTTTCTTTGAAATGGGTATTTAACCCTTCGAATTTTTCAAGTAATCCTAATTAACGTAAATTGCGGCGTATCTAAAAATTTTAAAATTATGGAAGGCGATAAAATGATGAATTATATAAATGATGTTTTAAAAAATATGCCAGAAGGTTGGTTAAGTACAACAACACACCGACTTGATATTTATAATGAAGCGTTGGCTAAAACTCAATTTTTACAAGAATTTGAAAAGTTATTTATTACTGCAAACTCAGAAACAGAAGCGTTAAATAAATTACCCACGGCCTACGATTACATCCGACTCGGCCACCCGTTGTCGTGTGTTTTGGAATGGGCAATTGCCAAGCTTCACCACCTTAACCCAGAAAGCGTAATCAGTTTTTCGTCGAAAACGGTTCCTATTTTATCGGTTCTAAGAAAGAATTTATTAGCCAATAAGAAAACTCAGATAATCTACACCAAAAGCTTACCTGAATATTTCGATACTGAATTGATAAGGAATGTTTATGGTTATAATTTTGAATTGAAAAAGGTCGAAAGCCAAGCAAACATTTCAGAATTTGACGGAAGTATTGTATTTGTTTCGGAAGAAGATAAAATTGGAAATATTTCGCTAAACCCAATAATTGATTTTTACATCAATCTTCATTCACAGCTTGGAAGTATTTTAATAGTAAATGGCGACCAAAACGCGCATTATATTTCAGACATTCAGCACGTGAGAAGAAGAGAAACTATTGCAATGACGCCAATTAATAGTTACGCAGCCTTAAAATCGCTTGTTGAAAAATCATCAATAAATATAGTATCAGGTAGTATTGAAGCAAACAAAACGCTTGTATTAGATTCGCTTAAGCAGATTACGGGAACAATAGCTAAGCCACTTGTTGCATCCAGTGGATTATCGATTCAGTATGCGATAATGATGGGACTCGTTCACGACGCCGAAGAAAACCACAAAGGGAAAGCTATCAAGTTTATTGTTCCACCAAATTGCTATGGAGGCACAAACGACCAAGCGAGACGTGTAGCTGCTTGTCTTGGCAATGTTGAAGTAGTTGATTTACCTGTAGATAGGGATAACGATATGGTTAGAAGCATTGGAATCATTTTAGACGAGATAGCGAAACAAGACGCAATTCCTTACATAATTGCTGAAATTCCGACAAACCCAAGAGTTGAAGTTCCAAATCTTGAAGACTTAAAAAACGCATTAATCAAAGAACGTAAAACCTTAAATGGAGAAATTGCGATAGATCCTGTTTTCATTTTAGATCAAACATTTTGTCCTAATTTTCATTTTTTAGGTGAAGGCGAAATTCTTTCAACTATGAGAGCCATTTCATATGCAAGTGGATCGAAGTTTCCAAGTGGAGGGCTTTGTACAGCCGGCTACGTTGTAGGAAATCAAAAGACGGACTCCTTAATGGAGAAGATTGAGCTTCATTTAAGTCTTTGTGACAATGAGGCCACATCACTTCAATATGAAATATTAGCAAAGCAATTGCCTTCCATGAATCAAAGGATTAAGGATGCTTATAAAAACACACGTGAATTTGTAAACTTCATACAGGAAACTTTACCACAAGCAAAAATAAATTTTGTTTCAGAAGAGTTAGCACAACAAGGCTTTACACCATCTGTATTTTCATTAGACCTCCCTACAAAAGGAAATACGGATGAAGAAAGAGAGGCACATAAGAGAGCGTTGAACCTGAAGTTAATCAACTTAATGATTACTGAAATTCCTAATGAAAGTAAGTTTTGTGTGAGCTACGGGCAGTTGAAAGGCTGTTACTGGACAATACCAGCCACATCTACTCAAGGAACAACAAAAGAAGGGGACAAAGATTATATTGTTCGCGTATCCGTTTCACCCGATTTGGATCTTGAACTTCATAAAAAGGTTTTTAAGAGATTTGTTGACAACATTTAAGCATAACCCAATGTAAAAATTAGTAAAGCCACAACTTAAAAAATTGTGGCTTTGTTACCTCTAACTATTAACAACAATTTTTGCATAATCCTGAAATCCTACAACTTTTGGACTTGATCCCCCAACGGGCTATTCAAATTAATTTTTTAAAATAAAAAAATCCCTCAATTTCTTGAAGGATTCTTCCTAGTAGCGGGAACAGGACTCGAACCTGTGACCTTCGGGTTATGAGCCCGACGAGCTACCTACTGCTCTATCCCGCGATATAGATTTTCAATATTTCATTCTTAGCTTTTAACTTTCGGTTCATAATGCCGATAGAAATATTGGACTGCAAAGATACAAAGGATTTCCATTATAACAAGTCTTGACCACATAATTTTTAAAAGTTTTAAAAGATATAAATTTTGAAATGCAATCTTTCTTATCTTTAAATAATGAAAAAGCCTCTTAGAACACTATCATACGCACTCTTATCTGCTGGATTTGTAGCTATTATCATCATTTTTACCACAAACTTGATCATTGAAAACAAGCTTAAAAACTATGTGAAAACAGCGTTACCAGAAAACTTAGATGCACTTTACGAATCACTTTCAGTAAATGTATTAAATGGATCTGTATCTCTAGGAAGTCCGTCGCTTACAATTCGAAACCAGAAAGACAGCATAAAGCATACTTTTATAAATGCGGAAAAACTCAAGATTTCCGGAATAAGCTATTGGAGCTATTTGATAAATAATGAAATAAAACTTGATGAAATATTTATTGAAGACCCAGAAATAAAGTTTTACAAAGACAGGAAAAAATCGGACAAAGACAGTATTTCACAAAAGTCTCTTGAATTAGACAAACCAATTTATTTGGATTTATTGAAAATAGATAAAGCTAAAATTTCAATTTATGAAGCTGGAAAAGATTCAATTAAACTCTCTACAAAAAAATTATTTATAAAAGCGGGAGAGATTACTGTGAATAACAATACTTTAAAACAAAAAATCCCTTTCAAATATGAAAATATAGAAGCCATAGGTGACACAGTTTTTGTTAAAGCGAGTGATTTCGAAAACTTGACTATAGCCAACTTTTCATTAAAAAACAATAATGCTATATTCAATACACTAGAATTTAAGACTAAATATTCTAAAGCTAAACTCACGGAGATTATTAAAGTTGAACGCGACCATTATAATCTTGCGCTTAAATCGCTTTCTGTAAATTATTTTGATTTCGGATATACTAACGATAAACTCTTTACAAAAAGTGGAGAGATTGTTCTGAATAGCCCTACTCTTCACATTTTTCGTGATAAACTGGCTCCAGACGATTTATCAGAAAAGCCACTTTACAGCAAATCACTTCGAGAGTTACCCTTTCAGCTTACAGTTGATTCAATAAAAGTAAACAATGGTTATCTTGAATATGAAGAAAAAGTAAATAAAGACAATAACGGCGGGAGCATAAACTTTAAAGATTTAAATGCTACTTTCTTAAATGTTAGCAACACTTATAAAAGCCCTATAAAAACAGAATTAAACATAAACGCACTATTTATGGGTAACACGCCCTACACTACAAAATGGACTTTTGACGTTCAAGATCCTAGTGATAGCTTTTTATTTGCAGGGAGATTAGGGGTTTTGGAAGCAGAAAAAATGAACAGTTTTACAGAACCTAATTTAAAGGTAAAACTAGAAGGTAAAGTAGATAAGGCTTTTTTCACTATTGATGGAAACCACAGCACATCGAAAACCAATATGAAAATAAACTATTCGAATTTTAAAATAAGTGTGCTTAAAAGTAATGGTGAAAAGAAAGATAAGTTTCTCTCTACAATTGTGAATGTTTTTGTTTCAAAAAACAGCGATAAAAAAGATAGCCAATTTAAAGAAGGATCGGCTGAAGCTACTAGAGATAAAACTAAATCGATATTCAACTTTATTTGGATTAGTGTGAAGAACGCGCTACAAAAGTGTGTAACAATTTAATGAATAAAACGCTCATTATTGAAGTTTACTGCCCGATACTGCGGACATTAAAATCAGTTAGCTCACCATTAATAAAGGCGACTTCAATCTCTAACGGGTTACAGCACACCTCACAATCTTCAATATACTTTTGATTGGGTATTGATGAGTCCAGTAGTACTGAAACTGACTCCCAACAGAACGGACATTGAAAAAAATGCTCTTTCATAATAACTGAAATGGTTTTTTAAGACAAGGAATCTAACGTTTCTTGAAGCACTTCCCAGTCTTGCATTAATTTTTTAAGTTGCTTTTTCTTTTCTTGATATTTATCAAAAAAATGAGGCTTGGCTATTGTTTCTTCATAATTAACAAGTAATTCTGTATCAATTTCAGCAATTTCCTTTTCTAAAGAAGCTATGGAAGCTTCCACGTTGCTCAATTTATTTTTAGTGGATTTTAGTTTTTTCTGAAGCTCATACTCCTCACCTGCAGTTCGATTTTCTTTTCCTTGCGTAGAGGTCGCCACAGTACGTTTTTCTGCTTCTCTAAGGTTATCAAGATTACGCTGTTCAAGGAAATAATCTATATCACCTAAATATTCCTTTATTTGATGATCTTTGAATTCGTATACTTTATTGGTTAAACCTTGAAGAAAATCCCGATCGTGAGAAACCAGAATTAAGGTACCTTCGAAGCTTTTTAGTGCATCCTTCAATACATTTTTAGATTTTATATCAAGGTGGTTCGTAGGCTCATCCATAACCAAAACATTAAACGGTTGAAGTAGTAATTTTGCAAGAGCTAAACGGTTTCTTTCACCCCCACTCAACACTCTTACATATTTTTCTACTTCATCACCTCTAAATAAAAAAGAGCCTAAAATGTCTCTAACCCGGCTACGGTTCTTCTCGTTTGCCGCATCGATCATTGTATCTAGAACAGTTTTTTTTCCATCTAAATGGTCTGCTTGATTTTGGGCAAAATACCCTATTTGCACATTATGCCCAAGACTAAGTTTTCCACCGTGGTCTATTTCGCCTACAATAATTTTTGCCAAAGTAGATTTCCCTTGACCGTTTTGGCCTACAAAGGCTATTTTAGCCTCTCTTTCAACCATTAAATCTACACCTTGCAGCACTTGATTATCACCGTAGCTTTTTGAAATATTTTCAGCTTCAATTACCACTTTCCCAGGCGTAACCGAAATTGGAAACCGCAACGTCATAACGCTATTATCATCTTCATCGACCTCAATGCGATCAATTTTATCAAGTTTTTTTATAAGCGATTGTGCCATTGTAGCTTTACTCGCCTTAGCTCGGAATTTATCAATCAGTTTTTCAGTTTGTTCTATTTGTTTTTGCTGATTTTTTTGCGAAGCCAGTTGCTGCTCCCGCAATTCATTCCGAAGCACTAAATATTGCGTATAGGGCTTATTAAAGTCGTAAATCTTTCCAAGCGAAATTTCTATTGTGCGATTGGTTACATTATCCAAAAACATTTTATCGTGCGAAACGATAACTACTGCCCCCAAGTAGGACCTCAAAAAATCCTCTAACCACAGGATTGATTCAATATCTAGGTGATTTGTGGGCTCATCGAGCAACAAGATGTCATTGTTTTGAAGAAGTAGTTTTGCAAGTTCAATCCGCATTCGCCAACCTCCTGAGAAAGTTTCCGTTAGTTTATTAAAATCTTCTCTTTGAAACCCTAGACCTTGTAAAATACGTTCAGTTTCACCTTGGTAATTGTAACCACCGTGAATTTCGTATTGGTGCTGCACATCGTTTAAATCGACCATTAATTGGTTATAACCATCGCTTTCATAGTCGGTTCGTTCTGCCAGCTGCGTATTTATGTGCTCGAGGTTTTTTTCAAGTTTCTTTATTTTTGTAAAAGCTTCATAGGATTCTTCTAAGACAGTGCGTCCCATTTCGAAGTCGATATCCTGTTTCAAAAAGCCTATTGAAATTTCTTTATCTGTAGCAATTTGTCCAGTGTCATACTCCTGTTCACCAGCGATAATTTTCAATAATGTCGATTTCCCTGCTCCATTTTTTCCAACTAAACCGACTCGATCACCAGATTTTAGCTGAAAAGTAATTTTTTCAAACAAGTATTCACCTTGAAAGGAAACAGAAAGATTATGGATATTGATCATTATATAACTTATGTAGTTTGAGGTAATTAATATTTCAAATTTTGAACCCCGAAATATTACTGATTGCCAGTGGGCAAGTGTGCAAAGATGCTTATTTTTGTGGTGCAAAAAAAACTGACAATGCAATTTCTAAAAGGCAATAAACTTTACAGTATTCTTACAGGAACCTGCCCCGTTTGTCACAACGGTGAGATGTATCTAGAAAAAAATCCGTTCAACTTAAAGAAAAACCTAAAAATGCACGAGAGGTGCAGTCATTGTGGTACAAAATTTAAAATGGAACCATCTTTTTTTTATGGTGCAATGTATGTTAGCTACGGCGTAGGGGTTGCTATAGCTGTGGCAACATTTGTCATAGCTTTTTTCCTTTTAGGCCTTGATAGACACTATACGTTTTTTACGATAATTATTGTACTAATTGTATTATTTCCTATTATTTTGAGAGTGTCGCGAAACATCTGGATTAACTTATTTATGCACTACGATAAAAATTTAGACAATAAAGAATAGTGCAAAATTTTTTGACATTTACGTCAAGGATTAATTAGCAATTCGATTAATATCCATTTCTGAAGGAAGCGGCATTCCGTCTGTGATATTAATATATAAAATCTCTGATAATAACGGAGCCATTGTAAAACCTCGTGAACCTAGGCCGTTAAAAAAAACCACTCGGCTGTTGTTTGCAATACTACCCAATAACGGTTTTCTATCTCGGGTTGTAGGTCTAATGCCCACAGTTTGATCTATTATTTCAAACGGACAATTAATCATCGTTTTCAATTTAGCAGAAATTTCCTGCTCAGCCTTTGCACTTCTATCACGACCGGAATCGTTTGCTCCAAAAGTAGCTCCTACTTTATACAAAGAATCTCCTAGCGGAATTATATAAAAACTGCCTTTAATTAAAATATTCACTTTCAACTTTGGTGCTTTAACTATTAAATATTCCCCTTTATTAGGAATGATTCCGTTGATAGGGAAGAAAGGATTATTCATAACATTAGGGCCATCGCAAAAAACGATTTTATCAGCTATAATATCGTTATAGACAATATTATCATTCTCAACTTTCAATTCATTATAAAGAAACTCTTGTGTAAGCAAACTGCTTTTAGCTTGTAAATAGTTTTTATAAGCAGCTAATAAGCGGGAAGTATTAATTCGTGCTGTACCAGTCACTTTTCCAAAACCATAAGATTCAGTGATACTAGGATTAGTATTTTGAACAAAATTGGGTGAAAGAAATTGTTGTAGTTCACGTTTATCACTTGCTACAGACCAATCATTTTGTTCTTCTACACTTTTAAAAATTCGCAAAATTGGAGTTTCAAAAAAGAAGTCCGTTTGAAGCGTATGCATCAAGTTTTTATAAAATGACAATGCAACGGGATAAAATTCTGAAGTATTCCAGGCAGCATTAAAGCGTTTTAATACAGTTGGGTTAAAAACACCACCAGACATAGCAGTGGCTCCATTAGACCCGTTATCAATGGCCATGAAGCTCTTATTTTGCTTTAGAAGTTGTTCTGAAAAACAAATTCCAGCTATACCTAACCCAACAACTATATAATCAACCTTTTTCATTGTATAAAATTAAAAAACCCTTCAAATTCCAAAAGGAAGCTTGAAGGGTTTTAATTATAATTGTGTAGAACAACGACTTAGTAATTCCACAAATCGATTTCGATATTACGAATTTCTTCTTTGATTCGTTCAGACTCCATCAATTGCATCAGAGCGTTATCGGTAATGTAATCTTTAACTTCCCTATCACCTTGAACGTTATCTTCTTGATAAATCACAGCGCTAAAACGTCTTGCGTTCAACAAGTGGTCGTAAGAAATAGGTTGCGAGGTGTTTTGTCTGTTAAATGCCTTTGCTTGATGCAGCGCCTCTCTTGCTGCGGGAAACCAAACCCAAAACAATTCAACTTTAGAGTCTATACCATCATCTGGATATGCTTTTGAACGCGCTTCGTTAGCTACAGGGCATAGCCCCAACAGACGATATCTCAAATCGCCTTGACGCTTGTCTATGTACCAATATCCTCGAATACGATATTCTTGAATATCACCGGCATTGATTTCAAATCGACGAACAAATTGCTCATCCACAATACCTTCTGCGTTATACTGCTCAATACCAGCATCAGTAGTATCACTGTACACCAAAGAAGCTTGAATATCGTCTAATGTTCTTTTCTCTGTGAAATAAGAATCGGCATAAATTTCAGAAATGTTACCATTTTGAATGTTTCTAACTAGAACATCATATAAAGAACGTCTATCTGAACCAATGTTATTTGTATCGATTGGATAATACAGAGGGAAGTTTACCCTTTCATCCAAATCGATGATTTCCCACGTAGTTTTAGACCACAGCACATCGCGCTCGTCGGTGTAACCATACGGTATTGGTTTATCATTGTCATTGGCAATTTGCGCTTCAGTCTTTTTACCTATTTCATCTGGAGTCCTAGCATTAAGAATATTTACTTGTGCATTTGCACTTGCAAAGATTCCAAAACCAAAAACACATAAAACAACATTTTTCAAATTCATACCTATCGGATTTTATTCTAGTTTGTCAATTCAACAAATACAGGAGAAATTTTCTTTAATTTATATCCTGAGTTTCCTGAAAGACTCGCGTTAATATCAAAAATTTGTACAGTTTCTCCACGTCCTGCACGTCGTAGAGCTCCTTTAGCATCGTTACTAAGTTTGTTTCCAGAAACCTTAATTGTAGGCTGTCCAGCAACTTTGAAGCTAAAACCAGTTACATTTAATTTAAGGTCAAAATCGAAGTCCATTAATTCAGCACCAACACTAGATATTTCTAGCCCTTGTCTTTGCATACGAACTGGACCACCGCCACCATCTTCCCCACGGATTGTTCCTGTAGGTCTTGGAATATCCTTAATACGGAAAGTTTTACTATCTGAAACGGTTTCTCCCCCTGGAAGTTTACCGCTAACGCTAATTTTTACTTCACGACCTTGAATGCTCGTAGCGTTCATTACATACTTTCCAGCACCACCAGCAGGCGATAAACCAGGAGCATTTGCTGAAACAGTACCAACACCAGGAATAGAAATGGTCATTGGGTTTTCAACCCCACGATAAACCACATTCATCTTATCTGCAGAAATTACTGCAGCATTTGGTTTTGGAATTACTGCATACGAACTTTTAATTTCAATACTTACAACGGAGTCGCCTTCCTTAAATTGTAATTCTCCCTTTAATTCTTGCTCACCTACATTTCCAGCAGGGAAATCAAGAACCACTTGTCCACCGGCAGTTTCAGTAATTTCCTTCCCGTTTACAACAACTTTATCAAAGTTAAGAGTGTTGTCAAAACGACCTAAGACAACTCTTCCTTTAAAGTTTTCTCCGTTGAAGAAAGCAGTCTTATCTGGCACTACAATCGCTTGATAGTTAGACATAGATAACTGCTTTACTTGCTCTCCAGCAAGCATAGCTTGAAGAACATCGTTTTGGGTTACTTTAATATCCGCTTGCATCTGCGTTAATTTAGTTCTAGATGCTACCAACGGGAAGCCTTCAAAATGATAATTTAGCCATCTAATTTCTACACCTTTACGATTTTTTTCAGGTGAAGTAGTAAACTTTGACTTTACATCTTCTGCGATTTGTGGATAAGAATCACCAATAATTGCTATCACTCCTTCTCTAAAGCCATCTACTTTGTCTACAAATTCTTGACCTGCTTTAGAAAGCTTATCACCACTAAACCATTTTTGGTCTAAATGATCAGATTTATCTTGTATCTCATAATCTTTAGGATCTTCGATATCTTTCATCATTTCATCCTTAACTCCTTCTATATAGCTATCTAGTTCTTGAGCCAATGCGTTAACCTGATTGGCTTTATCTAGAACAGGCTTATATTTTGCTGGTTGCTCTTGTGCTTTTTCTGCCAAACCACCAAGGAACGCTTGGTTACGTTGGTCTGAAGCGACATTCGCTTTAGCAATTTTGTCATTTAATAATCCAAATGCAGATAATACTTCTTTTGACATATTTAAAGCCAACATGGCGATGAATATTAAATACATCATGTTAATCATTTTCTGCCTTGGGGATAGTTTTCCTCCTGCCATTTTAATTCTTCTTTAAAGATTAATAATTAAGGTAGAACCTATCTTAGTGTTTTGTTGTCATAGCAGAAAGCATTCCACCGTATACTCCATTTAATGAAGATAGGTTGGTAGCCAAATGTTGCATTTGCTGCTTTAACTGCTCAGCATTTTCAGCAACTTTTTGATTCGCTTCAGCCTGACGACTTGTAGACTCGATTTGAACTTTATAAAGACTGTTCAATGAATCCATATGAGCTGCAGCAAGAGCCATTTCTTCGCTGTATTTTTTAGTTGAGGTAATCGCTTCTGCTGTTGGAGCAATACCTTTGGCAGCACCTTCAAAAGAACGAATACTGTTGCTTAAGCTACTCATCAATTCAGAATCGATACGAGCATCTTTCAACATTTCGTCTAATTTTTTAGATAACATTCCGTTTGCATCTGATGCAGCAACGGCTTCTTTTTTGGATTTTGGAGCAGCATTTCCACCTGCAAGTTCAGGATATACTAATGACCAGTCCAAATCATCGTCAATAGGCTCAAAAGCTGAAATTGCAAATATAAGAGCTTCTGTTACTAGACCGATGGTTAACAGCACGTTACCACCAATACCAGCAATTTCGAAGTGAGTAATTTTAAATAATGCACCGATAATTACAACTGATGCTCCCAGACCGTAGGCCATTGCAAATAGTCTTTTCGAGGATTTTGAAGATTTTGCCATAATAAAATAGTTTTGATTGATTGTTTAAAGTTAATAGTCTTTTAGGTTATTTAATATAAAAAGTTAGCGGATGTCACCAAGAGATTCGTTTAAAGCTACGTCGGTACCCATATAATCTTGTACTGTACGGAACCCAATATAACTACGCGCCGAGTCGGCATACTCATAGTCCCTAGTACCTACCTGAAGGAAATAAGCTACATCTTTCCAAGATCCACCACGAACAACCTTACGTAAGTTTTGCTCGTCGTTTACATTTGGATTCATAGTAGATGAGTAATCATAAGACGCAGGATCATACGATGAAGCTACCCATTCTGACACATTTCCTGCCATATTGTATAAGTTAAATCCGTTTGGCTCATACGATCTTGCCTCAACAGTATACAAAGCTTGATCGGCTGCATAGTCTCCTCTTAATGGTTTAAAATTAGCCATAAAGCAACCTCTATCATTTTTAGTGTAAGGGCCACCCCACGGATAAGTTGCAGATTGCAGTCCACCTCTAGCAGCATATTCCCACTCAGCTTCACCAGGAAGACGGAATGAATTTACCCAGTTTCTTCGTTTAGATTTTTGATATGCATTTTTATACAAAGTTCTCCATGCACAAAACGCTTTAGCTTGTTTCCAGCTTACACCAACCACAGGATACGCACCATATGCTTCGTGCCAGAAATAGTCGTTGTGCATTGGCTCATTATAAGAATAGTTAAAGTCTCTAATCCAAACTGTAGTATCAGGATAAATATTAAGTTCCTCAGTTTTTATAAAGTCTTTTCTTCTTTTACTTTTATCGCGGGCCGCACCTTGAATATCCATATATGTATACTGGAAGTTCAACTTACTAACATCGATAGTTCGCTGTCCGTTGTATGCTTCCTCTTCAGGGATATACATAGTATCCATTACTTCAGAATAAAACTCGTCTGGATATTTAGATGTATCCCAAATAAGTTTCGTTTTGTTGTTAATTTTTCTCCCTGCATAATAATCTTCTCCCATTCCGAAGTAATTATCGTACATATATTGTTGATACGGAGTCATTTCTTCTTCAGATTGATCTACAAAAGCAAACTCGCCAATTCCTCCATCGCCTGGAGTAGCGCCTTCTTCATCAGCTTTAATAGCAAGACGCAACCTTACTGTAGAGTCGCGTACCCAATTTACAAATTGACGGTATTCAGCATTGGTAATTTCGGTTTCGTCCATATAAAATGAACGTACAGTAACAGTTTTTGTGGGTGCGTCATTAACTGCCACAAAATCATCATCACTATTACCCATAATGAAGGATCCGCCAGGCACCAATGTCATTCCATAAGGTTTCTGTGGATACCATTTTTTACCTTTTGCTCCGACGAGCTCTCCTCTGTCTCCAGAGTTACAGCTGAACATAAAGGCAACAATCGCAACTAATGCAATAAACTTCTTCATAGGTGTTTTGGTTAAAATTCAAAATTTGAGAGCGTAAACGTATTTATAAAATTTCAAAAAAACAATTTTATTTTAAAAAACTCGCTTCAATACTCTCACTTGCTTCTTAATTATACTTCGTTTTTGTGACGGGCTTTTAGCCATCTTTCAGGAATATGTTGATTACAAGCACTTAAATATTCGCCATAAGTGCAAGGTAATAACGCACGACTTTTTAATTTATTATTAACATTTGAAATAAAAGGTAATAAAATCCACCACCTTTCTGTTCTATTGCTTTTTTTGAAGGTCAAGACCGTTTCATCAATAGGAACATTATAGGTGGTAAAATTCACTTCATTATCAAAGTCCTCATCATCGATTCTAAAATTGACTCCTTCCACAAAATACCACAACACTTGAGCTATAAGCATTGCGCCACTCTTTTGCTGTGTCATTTGTTTTCCAATTTCATATATACCGAACGAACTTACTCGATTACTAATTCCTGCATATCTAGAAATTGCACAAATCTCTCTACCGTCAAATCCATTAGGACTATCACTATTTTTATAACTCATTTCTGAGTTTTTTATTGCAGATGCATCTAAAGTAACTATATCTGCATCGCGCATTGCGGGTTCTACAATTGTAATATCTTTAGTTATTTCACCCAATCTATACGCATCGAAAAATAATTTTTCCATTAAGGCAATCTCTTGGGGAGAATTAAAAAATGATTGGTAACCAATTACACTGTAGTTAAACAGATTATATGGTAAATCGACAACCATTTTTCCAACATACGATTTGTTTGAAATAGGCAACTCGGCATTTCCTAAATCAAATCGGCTATCAATATTGACTAAATTCACCATTTCTCCCCAACCGTCGTATGCGCGATATTGCCCATAGGCCAGATCTTGTCCTGCTCCCAGAACTAGGGGGATTACGTTCATTTTTAATAGCGCTGCAATAGTTTCTTTCGCAGCAAAACGACTATCTTCTGGTGTTGCTCCTTTTTCAATATCGCCAAGATCTATAATGCTATAATTCCAGTTTCCCGGATATAAGGAATAAAACGCTAACCTATATGAGTCGAAATTTATCTCTTCTTGATCAATATTAACACTAGCTCGATTTTCCTGTATTCCCAATATAGCGAATTTAACTCCATCAAAACTAGGAAACACTCCTTTTTCTGCGTGAACTTTAATTTGCTTCCCTAAAGTTCCAGCTGGCAACGATTCTCGATGCTCCAAAACTATATTAGAAACTGGTGATAAAAACTCTATCATTATTTTTTCTTAGCTGTAGTTTTTCTTGCCTTGGTGGCAGTTTTCTTTTTTGCAGCAGCTTTCTTTTTAGGAGCTTTTTTAGCCAGTAAAGCCTGTGCTTCATCCAGGGTCATCTTTTCGACCTCAGTATCTTTCGACAACTCTACCTTTGTTTTCCCTTTAATAAGATTAAATCGACCCCATCGTGCTTTTTCAATTCTTATTTTCTCTTCTGGCCATTCTTGGATAAGCTTATCAATCTCCTTTTGTTTTTTTTCTTCAATTAACTTTTCTATATCCTCGTTAGAAAGATTATCGAAATCGTATTTCTTGTTCACATTAATGAACATGCCATTCCATTTTATAAAAGGTCCAAATCTACCCACTCCTTTTTGAACTGGTAAATCTTCATACATATATATAGGCGCATCGGCCTTTTTCTTTTCTTCAATCAATTCTTTTGCAAATGTCATGTCCACATCCAATGGATCCATTCCTTTTGGAAGTGAGATAAATGTTTTTCCAAATCGCACATAAGGTCCAAAACGACCATTATTTACTTCAACTTCTTCGTTTTCGTATATACCCAACGATTTAGGAAGTTTAAAAAGATCCATTACCTCTTCAAAAGTAACTAAGTGCAATTGTTGATCTGGGCGAAGACTAGCAAACTTCTTCTCTTCATCGTCTGGCGCTCCTATTTGCGCCATTGGCCCGTACTTTCCAAGTCGAACAAGCACAGGTCGTCCACTTTCTGGATCTTCTCCTAAAATACGCTCTCCACTTTCGCGATCGGCATTTTCTTCAACGTGCTTAACGTGCGGATGGAAATCGGCATAAAAATCTTTCATCATTTTTGTCCACTCTTCTTTTCCGTCTGCAATATCATCAAAATCCTGTTCTACTTTTGCGGTAAAATTATAATCGAGAATGTTTTCGAAGTTTTCTACCAAAAAGTCATTTACAATCATTCCTATATCTGTAGGAACCAGCTTCCCTTTATCCGACCCAACGGTTTCGGTTAAGGTTTTATCTTTAACCTTGTCATTTTTGAGTGTTACTTGCAGGTATTTTCTTTCAACCCCTTCAATAGTTCCTTTTTCAACATAGTTTCTACTTATAATAGTAGAGATAGTTGGCGCATAAGTAGAAGGACGCCCAATCCCGAGTTCTTCTAATTGTTTTACTAGAGATGCTTCAGTAAAGCGATAGGGCGGTCTTGTAAATCGTTCGGTAGCTGTTATGTAATTATTTTCTAACGAATCGCCATTTTTCATGTTGGGCAACATTCCTTCTTGTTCTTCTTCTTCAAAATCGGTTCCTTCAAGATATACTTTCAGAAATCCATCAAACTTTATCATCTCTCCGTTGGCCACAAAGTTTTCAGACACTTTTTTCTTAGAAAGTACGTCAATTTTAACATTGGTGCGCTCCAATTCGGCATCACTCATTTGAGAAGCCAATGTACGTTTCCAGATTAAATCGTACAAACGAGCTTGATCCCTGTCGCCAGTTATGGTATGCAGACTCATATCTGTTGGACGTATAGCCTCGTGTGCTTCTTGGGCGCCTTTGCTTTTACCTTTATAATCCCGGGGTTTGCTGTATTCTTTACCGTAGGAAGCAATTATTTCTTTCTGAGCAGCATTTTTTGCATCGTTAGACAAGTTAACGCTATCGGTACGCATATACGTTATAAGCCCTGCTTCGTACAAACGCTGTGCAATTGTCATCGTTTTACCAACCGAAAAGTACAGCTTTCGAGCTGCTTCCTGTTGTAATGTTGAAGTTGTAAAAGGTGCAGCTGGTGATTTTTTGGCTGGCTTTTTAGTTAGCTCTGATATTTTATAAGACGCTCCAAGGTTTTTTTCTAGAAAATCTTTGGCTTCTTCTTCAGTTGCAAAGTTCTTAGGAAGCTTGGCCTTAAACTTACTACCATCCATGGTAGTAAACTCCGCATCAACCCTGTACGAACCAACTGGAGTAAACGCTTCGATTTCACGTTCGCGCTCAACAATTAATCGCACCGCGACTGATTGCACTCGACCTGCAGAAAGCCCTCCCTTCACTTTTTTCCAAAGCACTGGAGAAAGTTCATAACCCACCAATCGATCCAAAACACGACGTGCTTGTTGTGCATTTACCAAATTATAATCGATCTGACGTGGATTTTCGATAGCTTTTAAAATAGCTGACTTTGTAATTTCGTGAAAAACAATACGTTTGGTTTTATCCTTATCGAGTTTTAACTCCTCTGCCAGATGCCAGGCAATAGCCTCACCCTCGCGATCCTCATCACTCGCTAGCCAAACCATTTCAGCTTTTTTAGAAAGTGCTTTTAATTCCGCAACCAACTTTTTTTTGTCGCTGCTAACTATATATTTAGGTAAAAAATCTCCTTCTACATCCACTCCCAACTCTTTTGAAGGAAGATCTGCTATATGCCCAAAACTAGAGGAAACCTTAAAATCTTTTCCAAGAAATTTCTCAATTGTTTTCGCTTTCGCAGGGGACTCTACTATCACTAAATTCTTTGCCATTATCTATTCTGTTATGCGTACAAAAGTATGTGATTTTTTTTATACCAAGGATTTAGAGCAAGAAAATCAATTAAAAATCTAGAAATCACGGGGTAATTGAGTTTAGATTAATTCAGAATTTTATATTTTATCTGAATTCTATACACCTATTTTTAAAGGACCAACAGACCATGTTTCATCATTACAAATTGATATGAATCGGCAAGGAAATAAAAAAGTATAATCGGCTCAATTTCAAAAAGAAAATACACTATCTTTGCCGTCTTAAATTATAACCGAGGTCGAGAACCTCAAAAATTAATTCAACATGCCTGTAAAATTAAGATTACAAAGACACGGAAAAAAAGGAAAGCCTTATTTCTGGATTATCGCTGCGGATAGCCGTAGTAAAAGAAGTGGAAGATACCTAGAAAAAATAGGTCATTACAGTCCAACTACCAACCCAGCACAAATTGAACTTGACGTTGATAGTGCAGTAAAATGGCTTCAAAACGGAGCGCAACCAACAGACACCGTGCGTGCTATTCTTTCATACAAAGGGGCTTTATTGAAAAATCACCTTGCTGGTGGTGTTCGTAAAGGCGCGTTGACTCAAGAACAAGCTGAGGCTAAATTTAATGAGTGGTTAGAAACTAAAAAAGATTCTATCGACCATAAAAAAGCATCTCTATCTGAAGCTCAAGAAAAAGCTAAAGCTGAAAAACTTCTTGCTGAAAAAGCTGTTAGTGATAAGCGTGCTGCTGATGCTGCCGCTGCCGCTGCTCCTGCTGAAGAAGAGACTACTACCGATGCTGAAACAGAAGAAGCTCCTGCTGCAAGTGCAATAGATGAGGCTGCTGCTGAAGCTAAAGAAAACAACAAAGAAGCTTAAAACTTATAACGATGCAAAAGGAGAACTGCTTCTACTTGGGCAAAATCGTTAGAAAATACAGCTTCAAAGGGGAACTGCTCGTAAAACTTGATACGGACGAACCCGAATTATTTACTGAAATGGAATCGGTTTTTGTGGAACGACGCAAAAACCTGATTCCATTTTTTATTGATGAAAGCTCATTACACAAAAGTGAACTCTTAAGAGTGCGTTTTGAGGATGTAAACAACGAAGAAGAAGCGAATGCACTAATTGGGGCTCATCTATACCTTCCTTTGGAGTTTCTTCCTAAACTTACGGGCAATAAATTTTACTACCACGAAATAATTGGCTTTACCGCCAAAGACGAATCTTTTGGTGAAATTGGTGAAATTGTAGGAGTTAATGATACTACTTCTCAAGCTATTTTTGAAATAGATCGTAATGGAAAAGAAGTTTTAATTCCGATGATTGATCATTTCATTAAAAAAGTAGATCGCGAAAAGAAATCCATACTTTTGGATGTGCCTGAAGGCCTTATAGATTTGTATATTTAATTTTTGTATATTGGAAATAAAATATACAAAATGACACGCCTATTACTTTTCCTTTTTGCTACAGCTACAATTTTCTCCTGTTCTACTTCGCAAACTATTCCGGAAAATCGTCGTGTTTCAAATTGCAAAAAGAACTTTAAAAACGATTTTTCCAAAATAGAATTTCACGAATCTTTTTTAAATATTGACAATAAAACTGAAAAAGTTACAGAAGCAAAGTTCTTTTGTCTTTATAGTTTTCTTCAGACCAAAAAAGTAATGTTTGATATCTATGGAAAGTGGAACACGGAAAGTGTACTAAAAGGAAATCACCACCCGTTACTTATCTGGAGTAGTATTCCTTTATTGGAAGATTCTTCAGAAAAGTTCATTATAATTACTACTGGTGAAGAAAATTATAATCAAGAAACTTACGCTTCTATAAGTATTTTGGACGAAAACGGAAGGGATGCACTTGCAGTGAACTCTGAATACAAGTCAGAGTTGATAAAAATTTTCAGCGATTTAATTAGAAATACAAATCATGAAGACAAAGAGTTTTATAAAGTTTATCTTAAACAAGTAAGTCCGAAAAAATGGAAAAAACTTTATAGCACCGAAGCACAATGAACCAACCTTTTCGTTTTAAAGAATTTACAATAGAACAAGACCGTTGTGCAATGAAAATTGGCACCGATGGTGTTTTGCTTGGCGCTTGGGTTTCTATTAAAAGCAACCCATTTTCAGTTTTAGATATTGGTACTGGCACAGGGATTATTGCTTTACAATTGGCACAGCGCTCTAATGCCGAAATTGTTGATGCTATAGAGATTGATGACGATGCCTACGAACAATGTGTTGACAATTTTGAAAGCTCTCCTTGGGGCGATCGCTTATTTTGCTACCACGCTTCTTTGGGCGAATTTGTTGAAGAAATTGATGAAAAATACGATATTGTTATTTCAAATCCTCCATTTTATGCACCCTCTCTTGCCACGAATTCTGACGAAGAAAATAAAATTTCAGAATCTCGAAAACTAGCTCGATTTAACGATGCACTCCCTTTTGATGAATTGATTAAAGGCGCTTCACTTTTACTTTCTAATGAGGGGGTTTTTGCAGTCATAATTCCTCGGAATGAAGAGGAAAACTTTATCAAAATTGCAGTGCAAGTAAACCTATTTCCTAAAAGAATTTGCAGGGTCCGAGGTAATAAAACTTCTGAAGAAAAAAGAAGTATGATAGAGTTTTCATTTAAAAAAACATCTGTTATAATTGAAAATCTTATTATTGAAAATTCACGCCACGAATATACTGATGAGTATATAGGATTAGTTCAGGATTTTTATTTGAAGATGTAACCTATCCTTATTTAGATTAGAAGTTAAAAGTCTCCTACTATTTTATTTCCTTCCAAAATTTACAACTTTGATTGTTTTCAATATATATTGAGCTTCATAATAGTGTGCTCAAAACAATAATTTCATTGAATCAAACCTCCTTTAAAAACCAAAAAACCCCGCTACGTGCGAGGTTTTTATTGTTTTGTGAGTATTTGATTATGAGGTTAGCGTTTTAAGGTAAAGTGGCCTTTTAATTGCCTTTTAACGCCTTCTTCAATATAATCCAATCTAAACCAGTAATCACTCGATGGCATCTGGTGCCCGTTGAAGGTACCATCCCAAGGACGACCTACGGCGCTAAGCTCTTTCAATAGCTTTCCAAAGCGATCATAGATATAGATGGTTGCCGTGGGGTCGATAAGCTCTAGCCCAGGAATACCCCAAGTGTCGTGATAACCATCTCCGTTTGGAGTGAAGTACAATGGGTACCCAATCGTGCCGACTTCTAAGGTTACACTTCCACATCCGTTTACATCCCTAATGGTTACTGTATGCGATCCCGGCAATACATTCTCAAATACGGAGCTGTCTTGGAACGGCCCGTCATCCAATTGGTATTCGTACGTCCCTAAACCTTCGGCATACACCCTAATGATATGACTGTCTGAAAAGGCCATAGTGGTTTCCGTTGCACTATAGGTTAACGGTGGCGAGGAAAGCACTACTGTGGCAACTGCCCACGCTTGACACCCGGTAGCGATCTCGGTAACTGTTACCGTGTATTCCCCAGCTTGCGCGGCTACAATAGATGGCCCAGCCCCGTTTGGCAACAATACGCCTTCGAACATCCATTCAAATGTGTAAAGGCCTGGATCTAATCCTGTGTCGATAACTGGAGGGGAAACTCCATCTTCCCCTGCTATTGGGTTGCCATTGGCATCTACACATAGTCCATAAACATCATCAAAAGTAATTAACGGCAATTCCCGCACTTTTAATATCACTTCTACAACTTCAGAACATCTAGGCTCGTAAAGGTT